>CAOZKB010000013.1 GCA_948571325.1 uncultured Candidatus Saccharibacteria bacterium
AATAGTTTCTATCAATTATTCGTTGCTTATGGTTATTCTGACCAAGTACAGGGTCAGCCACTCGTTATGATTGATGGTCTTATTAATGGCGCTAATCAAAATCTCACTAAATCTCCAATGTACTTTATGCGTAGCGGTAGTATCTCTAATTTGCAAAGCATTAATGCGGTGGGCTATTACTGGGCCTCAAGCATTGACTATAATAGCTATATTACTGAAGAATACAAATATACTAACACCACATTAGCATTAACTTCTTATCATTTTTACCCAAGTGCTATTTATAGCGATCGTCCGGGCCAAAGCATTCGTTGCTTAGCTTATTGAGCTTAACGTCTTGCATTGTGGAAATATTTTACAGTAAAGATTGTACCCAGACCAGGTTTGGATTTTACACTGATTTGTCCATCATCTGCCTTAATCACTGCTTGTGCGAATGACATCCCAATTCCTACGCTGCCGGCGATGGCGTTCTGCGCACGATAAAATCGGTCAAAGATATGTTTTTGATCGTGCGCAGTCATGCCATCGCCGGCATCTTCAATCATAATTTTCAAAAATAATGGATAATCTTCCACAGTAATTTTGACTTTTTCACCAGCTGGACTATGCTCAATGCAATTTTTCACAATATTTGCCAATGCTTCCGTTTGCCAACGCGCGTCGAGTTCTACTTCTGCAGTCAAATCACCAGTAAACTCTATCCTCACGTCTCTTAAATCCGCCAAAATTGCTAATTTATCCTTCACGTCGTCTAATATCTCGCCGACTTTTACTAACCGATCGTGCATCTTGATTGCGCCGTTATCAAACTTGGCCAAATTCAGCAAAGTCGTCACTAGGCTTGACATATTGTCCAGCTGCCGGCTAATTGATTGCAAAAAATCCTGTCGCACTTCTGCCGGCATTTCCGGATCTTCATAAATATTGTCTACCATCACCTGCAGCGAAGTTAAAGGCGTACGTAATTGGTGGGAAATATCCGCCAAAGCTGTCTCGAGATTTTCACTGTGTTTTTGATTTGTTGCTGCTGCCTCCCGTAGTAGTACGGTGACTTTATATAGTTCATTAGTCAAAATTGATAACTCCCCCTCTTCATTTTCTTCTAACTTCAGATCATATAAACTATTACTTAAATCTTGCAAATATTTTACCAATTTTCTCATTTCGTCATTCTGCCGCCAGTCTCTCCAGTAAAAATAAATGGCCAGAACTAATCCTATACCTCCAATAATTACCAAACTTAACTTCAAACTCTGTGTTATTAGAAATTTGCTGCTTGCTACTATTGAATTGTCGATTTCGACACCGTATTTTTGTAAAATTTTTGCCCCATTCTCTCTTATCTCTACATCTGCTTCAGCTTGTAACACCCTTAGTAATTCACTCGCGTCAACTTCAGGGTATTTTTTGGCTATTATACCGATCAGATCTGAAGTCTCTTGATTGACTTTCGTTTGGTAGATCAGTTCTACCGCTGCGAAACTTGTTACAAAAGTCAAAAATCCTGCTCCACTAATCAATAAAACTGGTAGAACAATTTGTTTTAACTTACGCATTAGTTAATTTATACCCCATATTTTTAACCGTCTCGATTAAACTCACGTCACCGAGTTTTTGTCGTAAGCGTTTAATATAAACCGATACTGTATTATCGTTTACTACGCTGCCCGAGGCTGTCCAAATCTCGTCCATTAGTCTCTCGCGCGTGACAATCGCTCCATTTGCCTCTAGCAAGCATGCTAGAATCTTTATCTCTAGAGCAGTTAGTTCAATTTTCTGTCCATCTACCAGTGTTTCTCCGATATCTAAATTAAGTGTTATATGTTTTGTTGTTAAAATTCTTGTGATGTTTTCCGGTGTCTTTCGTAAGGCTTTCTTCACTCGCAATAATAACTCACGATTATGAAATGGTTTGGTAATGTAATCCTCAGCTCCTAATTCTAGGCCACGCACTACATCTGCTTCATCATCCTTGGCAGTCAAGAAGACTATCGCTGGTTTACGCTCCGCAGGTAATGACTGATCTGATAATTCACGCGCTAGCCCAAATCCTGTTCCGTCCGGTAGAGAAACATCTAGTAAAACTAAATCAAATTTCTCCTGCTCCAATTCTGCTCGCGCTGCCGTTACGGAGATTGCCAAATGAATATCATATTTTTCTCGTTCTAATAAATACTCCAGCCCGCGCGCCGTCAATAAATTGTCCTCAACTAATAAAATTCTCGCCATTCTGTTCTCCTAGAACCTCCACCCTACTATATATTATATACGCATTTTGATGATATTTAGTAATAATGATGTGTTGAGCGCCTGCGCCGTAATTAGAGGGGATCCGGAGTTACGACGAGGACAAGCGACAGAGCCCTGCGACGGCAGGCGCTCTGGACGCGCCCCGATAATTACGGCGCAGGCGCTCACCTTATTAGTCTTACTAAATATTATCTTCCCGAATTGCGTCTATAATATTTTGTTTTTCTACTTGTCGCACCGAATAAGTCATAATCACCCAGATCAGCAAGCCTACCGCGATAATTGCAATGACGATTGCGCTCCATGGCATGATGAAACCAAAGTCAATTGCATTTGTCATCGCCTTATACACACCGTAGGATAATAGTATTCCCAGTGGTAAACCAATCAAGAGCGATTTGCTAGCATACATGAAGCTTTCTAGCCTGACCATTCGGTTAAACTCTTTACTAGTCATACCGACCGATTTTAGCATGGCAAATTCTTTCGTCCTCAGTGCAATATTGGTCGTAATCGTGTTAAAGACATTCGTAATACCAATCAACATTACCACAATAATAAAACCGTACAAGAAAATTGCAATTAGTAGATATATCCTACGCGTTTGTTGCTGACGCTCGGCGTAATTAATTACTTCAGCGTCTTCATATTTTTCATCCGCGTCAATCAAATTTTGCACATATTCTACAATTTCTTCTACATTGTCAAGGTGGGAGATAAATAAATTAGGATAGTTGCCTGGGTGTAGATCTGCTAATTTTTCGTAATCTTCCGACACGAAAATCGCTGATACTGGCGTTGCGTCAAACACTAACGGCGCCTGGTCGGTTACTTTGGTGATTTTGAGGGCTACGTCTTTCAGTGAAGCCTCGTCATACTCATATTCGTAAGTTGATTCGCTTTTATATTTTGTGAAAACCTGCGTATTATAAGTTTCACCCTCTTTCGTATCGTAAACTCGCTCTATGCCATAACTCCCATCCTCATATTGCGTCATACCGTAATCGTTCATAATTACCGCGTGCTCAAAATCTTTCGTCACCCCCACGGATTTCGCATATTCTTTAAAATATTCCGGCTCCACCACGAAAATTGCTCCCGTTCTTGATGGCACTGAACGGTAATAAACGTAATCTTTCACTTGGTCATGTGCGACGATTTTATCAATTAACTCCGGCGTTGCACCATAAACTTCCACGTCAATATCCGTATCCGCAAATTCTAGTCCCAGAGTTTTTTCGCCGTACCCCATAAAACTCGACAATCCCACAAAAGTCGCCACAGCGAGCACAATTGAAATTACCGTCGTGCGATATTTTTTGCGACTACGTTTAATATTTTTATCCGCAATTACCCCGCCAATACCAAAGATCTTATTCACGAGTTTACTTGTCCGCAGTCTGCGCGCCTTAATTTTGATTTCTTTACCACCCCGAATCGCTTCAATCGGAGACATTTTACCTGCGCGAATTGCCGGCAATAAACTAGCCAAAATCACCGTACCCAAACTCAGCAAAATTGCCAGCGGAAAAATCCAAAACGGCATCGAAAACGCTACTTTTCCTAGTACAATTCCATCCAAAAGGAAATTAATTATCAGGACCAAAATCGCCACCGCTAGACTCCCCAGCGCCAATCCACAAGGTATGCCGACCCCCGCAATCACCAAGCCTTCAAATAGCACACTATGTCGAATCTGTCGTGGAGTTGCGCCAATGCTGGCCAGCATACCAAATTGTTTGGCCCGTTCCGCCGCCGAAATACTAAAACTATTCCGGATTACAAATACGCTTGTTGTAATAATAATCCCAATCACAATCGCTGCCAGGTAGAGCAAGCTCGAGAGGAACGCATCGTTCATCGCTAACGCTTCCGCCCGCAACAAATCACCATTCGTGCGCACATTGATTGGCTCGCCGGTTTCTTTTTCCAAAGTTTCAACGATATTTTCCCGCGCCGCTTCATAATCTTTTGGCTCTTTATAGCGCACGAAGATATTGTATTGTTTGCCCGGCTTCTTCTCAATTGTTTTGAGCTCTTCATATAAATTTCGCTGGTAGGGCTCGTTTTGGTAAGTT
This sequence comes from uncultured Candidatus Saccharibacteria bacterium, assembly GCA_948571325.1. Taxonomy (GTDB): domain Bacteria; phylum Patescibacteriota; class Saccharimonadia; order Saccharimonadales; family Saccharimonadaceae; genus Nanosyncoccus. The sequence continues at coordinate 4,332 of CAOZKB010000013.1, forward strand.
TGATACATTTCGTAGAGCTCTTCATCAATCTGCTTGGTGGTCAGTGGCTCTGCGTAATAATAACTTTCCACTTGTACGTTATCTTCTACATAAGTCAAATCCTCCGCCGACACATTTTCATACATGTCATGATAATCTCCCACCTCGGCCTTACTGTAATCAATCATCATTTGCTGAAAACTCGTCACAATTCCCGCCACCGCCAGCATCAAAGCCGTCGCCAGTGTCACTCCAATAATCGTCACGATCGTGCGTCGTTTATTTTTACGCAAGTTTTCCAGCGTCAAACGTTGCAAGACTCCCATTTTTCACTCCTTTCGCCTGCCTTTTTATAATTTCTCGTCCCGTGCAATCCGACCATCCTCAAAAGTAATCACGCGGTCGGCTTGTTTCGCAATTTCTAAATCATGGGTGATTACAATAATCGTCTGGTGGTATTTTTGGTTAGATAATTTCAGTAGCGTAATGATTTCATCCCCCGCCTTCGAATCCAAGTTACCAGTCGGCTCATCTGCCAGGATAATCGCCGGATCATTAATCATTGCCCGCCCAATCGACACCCGCTGTTGCTGTCCGCCCGATAGTTGATTTGGTAGATGTGAAACACGGTGTTCCAGCCCCAGAATCCCGATCAATTCTTTCAGGCGTTTTTCGTTCACCGCCTTACCGTCCAAATCGCACGGCAAAGTAATATTTTCCCGCACATTCAAAATCGGAATCAAATTATAAAATTGATAAATAATCCCCACCTGTCGTCGCCGAAAAATCGCCAGCGCATCATCCGACATTTTATAAATATCCCGCCCGTCAATCAAAACTTTACCGCTCGTTGGCCGATCCACGCCACCCAGTAAGTGTAGCAAAGTCGACTTTCCCGACCCGCTCGCCCCCACGATCGCCACAAACTCCCCCTCCTCCACGCTAAAACTCACGTCATCCACCGCATGCACGGCATTCTCGCCCTTACCGTACGTTTTTCGCAAATTTTTTACCTCTAGTATTTTCATTATCCTTCCTCTTGTACTAATTTAACCTTTATTCGACTTTATATTTTTAATTTACTACAGTAAAGTGACTTTTGAATGACAAAACAAAAAGCCCCCAGCAATTCAGCTGAAGGCTTTTAAAACAAGTAACTCGGCTAGCCTATTCAGACTGCTTAGACTTGATATATTCCTGGATCTTCTGCTTAACCTCGGAAGATTTTGCGGTTATCCCGTAACAGTACGTGTATGGATCTAGGTAGGCATTAATGATCTTAATGGTCACTTCCTCGCCTGATGGCAAGAATATGCCTTCTTCTGGTAGATCCTGCCACGCAAAGTCTCCGCTGCAGAACATATCAAAGACAATCCACGGTGCATTATCTTCATTACGGTAATGCACTCGGCTCCTCTGTTCCAACATGCAGATCCAATCGGGATACAATTCCTCGATTTGTCGTACTAGCTCGGGACTAAGTTCTGGTAATCGACACTGCTCTAGTAGTTCGTCCGTAATTTCAGACATGCGACGTGCTCCCGCTTCTCGCATGAGTTTCGCACAACGGTGAATGTAGGCGGACTCGCTGTCGGGATAAATTGTTAGAGCTTCCTCTTGCGGTGTCTTTTCCCTAATCTCTGCTACCTGCTTGAGTGTGTCGATGCCATTGTGCAGAATTCTGCTCAATGGCGCAAAGTCGTATCGGAATCCCCCACATTCGATCCAACTAGCGAAGCAATTCGCTGCTTCTGGATGCTCCGGATCTTTTACCTGTTCTTCCTCGATACAATTACCATTGAAATACAGTCTAGTCGTTGACTTCACTGTATCGTCAAAGGAACTATATGCAGGCTCGAGACCCGTTTTCTCAACTACTAGTTGCGGAGCTACTTCTGTCAACCATATCGGGTCGACTTTGCTCGCCATCTCAATCAGGTGTAGGGTCCGTTTCCCGTCCCGTGTATTGATTTCGAGATCGAACGGCTTACCCACCAGCCACTCAGTTGAATGTCTCACGACAGAACCGCTCCCGAGCGTCCGTTTTGTCTGATCGCCATTTACATAGTCGCCGTAATCGTCACTTTTGTAAAGGTGATCCACCATGCCAGCTGCTACTGACTTCAGGATTTCTGTCCGGTCATGGCTGGTCGAGCGGTTCTTCAGGTTGCTGCGAATGGCACTCGCCAGCTGTCGTCTGATATCTTTCGCCCGGAAATAGTTCCGCGCCGAAACACCCTTTTCTCGCATTTCAGCTTTCGTCATTTCCTTCGCCAAGTCCCAGACCTCCAACTGTGCCAGTACGTCAGAGCTGGTTTCCCACGTCTGACGCAGCATATCCCGCCAATCCGGTCGATTTGGATTATTGCGAGACGGAGTGGGCATCACGATTCCGCCCTGTTCCATAATGGCCGTGGCTGTCAGTACGTCTTCTAGTACACCGCGTCGGTTTGCTTCAATTAGCATTCGCCCGTAGTTAACTGAAATTGGTAAGTGATTTATCTGCTTACCAATCTTCGTCACCTGGCCATCCTCGGTCATACAGCCGAGCTTAACCAGGGAACGTTTAGCTGTTTGAATCTCCGCCACATCCGGCTGATGGAAGAATTCAAAATTCTCCATATCGATCCCCGCCATTGCCAGTCTCAACACGGTCTGATCAAGTCGCTTCCGCAGAATTTCTGCGGTCACGAACTCAGAACGATCCTGATATGGACAATGATCGATATAGATACCGGTTTTGGTTCTGCCGGCCCGTCCGCGGCGCTGTTTGGCATCCGCCAGTGAAATTGGCCGTAAGTATAAACCTTCTACACCATTGTGTAATTCCACTCGCCGCTCCAATCCAGAATCAATCACCGCATCAATGTCATCAATTGTCACGCTAGTCTGCGCAACATTCGTCGACACAATGACTTTCGGACGCGCATAGTGTCTGAAACAATATGCCTGCTCCTCCGGTGAAAGGTCGCCATGCAGTGGCAAGATTTCCGCATTTAGCTCCATCTTTTTTAGGGTCGCTATAGTCGCATCAATCTCTGCTTTGCCGGGCTGGAAAATCAGCACATTCCGACCTTCCATCACGAGCTGCGCCGCATCTGCCTCAATGTTTTCTCCACGCTCCCGCTGCTCGACAGGGAATAATCTCCCCGGCACCGAAATCACTGGAGCTCCCCCGAAGAACCTTGACAACCTATCTGCCTCCAAGGTTGCACTCATCAGAATAACCTTGAAGCCGCCGTCAGAGGCAATCTGTCGTTTCGCCCACGCTACTAACACCTCGACGTTTTCGTTCCACTCGTGAACTTCATCGAGGATGAGCAGCTGTTTCTTCTGCTGTCCCATCAGTTCTCGCACTAAAGCGAGTCCATCGGTGCAGAATAGACACTGCGTGTCGCGGCTATCGTTGGCGCCAACCGCCGTCCGATACCCTACGCGTCCGCCCAATTTTTCGCCCAGCTCTTCTGCTACACGTGCCGATACAGAACGCACAGCCAATCGTCTCGGCTGCGTGATCGCCATGTTGTAGCCCGCCTCCAGCAGATACTGCGGTACCTGGGTGGATTTGCCCGCTCCAGTCTCCGCAGTAATGATTACGACGTCATTCTCGCGAACTTTCGTCATAATCTCATTCTTAAAGTTACTAATTGGCAGCGCTGTCTGCCCGTAAGATTTATTCATCTCGTCTCCTCACTAAGGGCAGTTCTAGTTAGAACTCATTAAGCATAACATGCTTAATGTTCCTCCCATAGTGGCGTACCTTGTACGTCTTCCGCTTCTGCGGCCTACGGGAAGGAAGTCCCGAATTGAGGAAAGATTCAAGTCTTTCCGAGTTACTTTTTAATGCACTCTTACTGTTCCTTGAATCAATATTCGAAGTTCAGCAAGCTTTAATGCTGGAGATTTATTACCTCCTTCATCATTGTATCACACATAGTCAAAAAAGTCAATACCTTTTATGTTAAATACCTAATTTCAGCAAATATTTCACCATAAACTTCCGTCCCTTATCAACATCTGCTGTGGTATGTTACCTCTTACAAAATACCTTTTCCTCTCTTTACAATATCATTTTTTATGTTAAAATCTCCCGTGATTAGGCAATTATTCTAAAGATATGGTATAATTACCTCATGCCTAAGTTCAAATTAGTCTCCAAGTACCAGCCCACCGGCGACCAGCCTTTCGCGATCAAGCAGTTGACCGACGGGCTAAAAGCTGATGTGCGAGAGCAAACTCTGCTGGGGGTGACAGGCTCAGGGAAGACTTTCACTATGGCTAATATTATCCAGAATTATCAGCGTCCTACCCTGATTTTGGCGCATAACAAGACTCTGGCTGCGCAACTCTACGCGGAATTTCGCGAGTTTTTTCCCGAGAACGAGGTACATTATTTTGTCAGCTATTTCGATTATTATCAACCAGAAGCGTATATCGCCAGCACGGATACTTATATCGAAAAAGATTCCGCCATCAACGAAGAAATCGACCGTCTGCGCCATGCTGCTACCGTGGCACTTTTGACCCGTCCAGATACGATCGTGGTAGCATCCGTATCGTGTATTTACGGCATCGGCTCGCCCGACCATTACACCGAAATGTCACTTCCGCTGGTCAAAATCAACGGCCGCTGGCGCGTCTCCGGCGCGAGTGAATGGTGGTCCAATTCTGAGAATATTTATAATGAGGTTATGCGCGCCGAACAATACCAACACCGCACGAATATTGATGGTAGCCCGATGTCTGAAAAAAATGTCAGCCTCCCGTCCCTAGTCAACTTCAATACTCAATCTGGCGACTCTCTCACGCAACATAACTTTATTATCTATCTCATCGCCATGCAGTATCACCGCAACGACTTGGCCTTCGAGCGCGGTAACTTTCGCGTGCGGGGTGATACTGTGGATCTTTTCCCGGCCAGCGGGGAATGGGCATATCGCTTTGAATTTGATTTTGATAATCTTGGAGAAGTTAAAATCATCGACCCGCTCACCGGCGAAACTCAAGAAAAGCCCGATCGTATTCATATCTTCCCAAATACTCACTATGCCACTCCGAAAGACGAGCTCGACCGCGCGATTATCGGCATTGAGCATGAATACGCCGAACGTATGAAATATTTTGAACGTCATAGTAAATTCCTTGAAGCTCAGCGCCTTAGCCAGCGCACAAAATATGATCTAGAAATGCTCAAAGAAACTGGTTTTGTCAAAGGTATTGAAAATTATTCTCGTCATCTTGACGGCCGTCGTCCTGGTCAGCCCCCAGCCACCTTAATTGACTTTTTCCCAAAAGATTTCTTGCTTATGGTGGATGAATCACATATGACTCTGCCGCAGGTACGCGGTATGTATAATGGTGATCATGCACGCAAATCAACGTTGGTCGAATATGGTTTTCGCTTGCCGAGTGCTTTGGACAATCGTCCGCTCACCTTTCCTGAATTTCAAAAGCACATCTCACACGCGATTTATGTTTCTGCCACGCCGGGTCCGTACGAGTTAGAAAACTCGCCCGAACCCGCCCAGCAGGTCATTCGACCTACTGGTCTCCTCGATCCGGAGATCGAGGTGCGTGGCAGCGAAGGCCAAATTGACGACCTGATGGACGAAATCGAGCAACGCATCGCTAAGAATCAGCGTACTCTGGTTACAACTTTAACTAAACGCATGGCGGAAGACTTGACAGACTATCTCAAAGAGCGCGATATTAAAGTAGCGTATATCCATTCCGACATCGATACGCTAGAACGCGGTGATATTCTGCGCGACCTCCGCTCTGGAGTTTATGATGTTCTTGTCGGCATCAATCTCTTGCGCGAAGGATTAGATTTGCCGGAAGTATCTCTAGTGGCAATTCTGGATGCCGACAAAGAAGGTTTTTTGCGCTCGGAGAGCGCCCTCATCCAGACCATCGGTCGCGCCGCTCGCCACGAACACGGTAAAGTCATTATGTATGCCGACCACATCACTGAAAGCATGGAAAAAGCCATCACCGAAACGAATCGCCGGCGCGAAGTCCAGCAGGAATATAATATCGAACACAACATTACCCCTCGTTCTGTGCGCAAAGATATTTCGGCTGGACTTCGCGCCATCATCCCTGAAAAAGAAGAAGTCGCTAAGCTTGACCTCAAGCGTATTCCCCCAGAGGAGCTCCCTAGTCTTATCAAAGAGCTTCAGTCTCAAATGAAGCTCGCCGCCGCCAATCTCGATTTTGAGCAGGCCGCCCTCTTACGCGACCAAATCGAAGAAATTAAACAAACCCAAGAAGGCAAGAAACAAAAATAATAAAAATAGTCGAAAATAACGAGCTAAGAGGCTGAAATCTAACAAAATGCTTGAAAGTTGACTATTTTCGTGGGCAAATATCATATTTTTTCATGCTATAATCAAAGTATGATCAAAAACAGATCCTCAGCTGCCATCCCTTACGCCCCTCCGCAAAAATATCTTCCAAAATCGCTGTTTTTTGACTTATTTCGTCATTTCCGGTATAATTACACCCAGAATGTTGAGATTGAGGGATTTATTTGCTAGGCTATAAATTTGAATCGCTGGTTCAAGTTCACTGCTCTAACTCGTAGCCCCCATCATTCTTGACATCGCAGCTTAACAGTTTTGTCTTTATAGACTGATTTTTTTGAGCTGCTATTTTAGTGTTACTACGTCTATCCAATTTTTCAGAACAAGGAGGGAGTATAATGAAACTGCATAAAATTGGTCTAATTACTGGTTTAAGCCCCAAGGCCTCTTTTGTCTACGGACAAAAGATTAACCAGCTGGTTAATCGTCGGCTAGGCGGCTTAACTTCGGCACCCATGGTAATCAACAGCATTGATCTCGCTACGATCAGTGCAGCAATTGATGTCGGTAATTGGGATAAGATCCTAACGCTTATTGGTAATGCGGCGGATGAAGCATACCTTGCCAACGCTGAGGCACTCGTAATTTGCAGCAATACCTTGCATGGAGTGGCCCCGATGTTGAGCGCACGACATCACACTATGCCAATCATCCACATTGGCGACACTATCACACAGGCCGTCAAGGAATCACAGCTTCGACGCGTGGGATTACTCGGCACCGAAGAAGTTACTATGAACCAATGCGTCATTTTAGATCACCTTCACTATTCTGGCGCTACAATTTATCGTCCTGACGCTAAAGATATGCAGGACTTGGATCATGTAATTGTCCATAATCTCTACAAAAGCGAGAATATGACTGCTTCGCGTGCTGTTATTGCGCGTACTATCCAGCATCTAGTAGAGCAAGTACAAATTCAGGGTATTGTTTTTGGCTCCACGGAGCTCGAAGGTTGTTTCACTAAAACACATCAGGATACCCTGCGTCGGCAGCTTAAGCTTCCGGATTTTCAATTTTTTAAGTCGATGAGTTTGCATGTTGACGCTGCGGCGGAATTTGTTTGCACGGGTAGTATTCCTCAGTCGGCACTAAAAGGGAGGGGTGAATAATGGCAAAGTTTTTTACTACTGATTGGCATCTAGATGATGAATATGTGCCAGGTTCGCACACCTTTTTGCGCCCGAAACCAATCAATATTCTCGCGCAGGAATGGTTTGACGAATGTCGTCGTCTCATCAAACCAGACGATGAGTTATATCTGTTGGGCGATATGGTTAGCCATGTTCAAGCTCTCAAAATGCTGGACGACTTGCCCGACTGCAGAATTTTCATCCTGCGTGGCAACCGTGAGCAGAAAATCGCCAATTTTGAAGACGAAGTGTTTAAGCGCCTGGTTAGGCGTCGTAACCGTGTTGCGATAGTTGGCGATAATGATCAATGTATCTATGATGTTGATATTGCCCAAACCTCTTGGCGCATATCACATAAGCCGGTAAATTTACTGGGCTTTGCCTTAGCAAAACCGTCGCTCTGCGCACACGTTCACGGCACCTGGCGCACTCAATGTCTGCCAGATGGTGAGCCCATCATTAATGTTGGCATCGATGCTTGGGGTCGCTTAGTCACGGAGGAGATTATCGCCCACGAATACCGCGCCGTAGAGCGTGGCTATTACGACATTAACGTCCGCGTCGACCTCTGGTAGAAACTGTACGGCTCATTTCAGTTTCATTAATCGCGATTAACTATCGACGTTATCGTAAAAATGACAAGACTGTCCAAAAATTCCAACCGCCAGGGAACCCTCTGGCGGTTTTGTCATTTTTAAGCATAAAAGTATTGACAAAATGCATTATCTGTGCTACAATGGTAATAAGGAGGGTACATTTTGACGTATCCAAATTGAACTTTTAAACCAGATTTATATTCAGAAAGGGGGATTCTATATGAATCAAGAAAATGAAAGAATTATGACGGAAGATGCCATAAGCGGTACTACCAGTGCAGAAGCTACCAGTATTGATTCGATTGATTTTACTAATAACACTCTGTCGGATGGTCGCCAGTATTGGAACGTTTATGTTAAAATTCCGGTGGAAGTCTTGTTCGGCAAGATTGCTACCGGTCTGCCGCAATACCCAGCAGTACTGATTCTGCTGGGGCTGGATTGTGTTGAGAAGCGTCGCTTTGCACAAAAAGTTCGCGAACGGCTCCCAGAATGGCAATACTATGCCATTACTAAATGCGAGGAATATCATCGAGAGAGCGAGCCGATGGTCCAGGCATTATCGCAAAATCCCTGTAATACTATTCTCGACTTGCGCGAGAACGCCGGAATGTATACTTGTACTGGTAGCTTCGCCGCTTCGCAATTACGCTATCACACCGAAATGCGAATGATTGTTGGCATCTTTTGCGTGACTAAAAAACCCACTTGGGATGATGAGCTCGAAAGTGCTAACTATTACGAGCAAGATATGATTCATGGTTATCAACAGAATCGTGCATATCCACCACATCGCGAAGACTATGATTACTTCTGTGATCAATATATGGATTAATTTCATTCATTCAGTGGATTGAAACCCAGCCTCACGCTGGGTTTTTGCATGAAAAACCTCTTTACAACTCGAAAAATATTCGTTATTATAATAGAGTAGAGTCGGAGCTGGTTATTATTAGTGCGCCGACAAGATAATAATTAAAAGGAGAAAGAATGGCAGATTTTGACCGTTCCAAGCCACATATCAACGTCGGTACGATGGGCCACGTTGACCATGGTAAAACTACCTTGACGGCTGCGATTACGAATGTTCTCGCGAAGAAACTTCCATCAGATGTTAACAAAGCTGTTGCTTACGACCAGATTGACAACGCTCCAGAGGAAAAATCTCGCGGTATTACTATCGCTACCTCTCACCAAGAGTATGAATCTGGCAAACGCCACTATGCTCACGTCGACATGCCAGGTCACGCCGACTACATTAAGAACATGATTACCGGTGCTGCCCAGGTTGATGGTGCTATTCTCGTGGTTGCCGCTAATGACGGTCCTTTGCCACAGACTCGCGAGCACGTGCTTTTGGCTCACCAGGTGAACGTGCCAAAAATCATCGTTTTCTTGAACAAAATGGATCTCGCTGATCCAGACCTCGTCGAACTCGTCGAGATGGATGTCCGCGAACTTTTGAACAAATATGGCTACGATGGCGATAATACTCCAATCATCAAGGGTTCTGCTGCTAAAGCTCTCGAAGGCGACGCTGCCAACGAAGACGCTGTTATGGAACTTGTCAACGCCATGGACGAATGGTTTGACATTCCTGAGCACGACCTTGACAAACCATTCTTGATGCCAGTAGAAGATGTCTTCTCCATCAAGGGTCGTGGTACCGTTGCTACCGGCCGTATCGAGCAAGGCGTCGTCAAATTGAACGACGAAGTCGAAATCGTTGGTCTTAAAGAAACTCAAAAGTCCGTCGTTACTGGTATTGAGGCTTTCCACAAGACTCTCGATCAGGGCCAAGCTGGCGACAACGCTGGTCTCTTGCTCCGCGGTATTGAGCGCGATCAAATCGAGCGTGGTCAAGTGATTGCTGCTCCTGGCACGATTACCCCACATACCGAATTTGAAGCTCAGGTTTACATCTTGAAGAAAGAAGAAGGCGGCCGCCATACTCCATTCTCCAAGGGTTACAAGCCACAGTTCTACTTCCGCACCACTGATGTGACTGGTGAAGTTGAACTTCCAGCCGACAAAGAAATCGTTATGCCTGGCGACACTGTCACCTTCAAGGTGAAGTTGCTTGAGCCAATCGCTATGAACGATAACGACCGCTTCGCTATCCGCGAAGGTGGTAAGACCGTCGGTTCTGGTGTAGTCACCAAGATCGAAAAATAGCAAGGAAGCGAACGAAGAGAGAGGGTGAATCCCTCTCTCTTCTGAGCTGACGTAGCTATTTTTCTAGAGCCGACTAGATAAATAAAGGAGTCCGAGAGAAGAGGAAGAGCTTGCTCCTCCTCTTCCGAGGCGACGCATATTTTTCTAGTGTCAGCTAGATAAATAAAGGAGGCGAACGAAGAGAGGGGGTGAACCCCCTCTCTTCTGAGCTGACGTAGCTATTTTTCCAGTATTATTTACGCTAAAAATCCTCCCCTTCGGGGGAGGATTTTGGTATGGAGCTGAAAAGCTATTAGGCTCATCGAGCTCGTCTAGCGTCGGTGCTACCGTTGTCATTGCAAAGCGCCGGCGCCCCATATCTTTCATCTGCTTCCTACCCGTCATTCTGCCTCTCCTCTCTAAATCTGATTTTCTTCAAGTAATTTCAAAAACAGGGAATATTGCGCAAAAATTCAGGCGACATTTCTATTAAAATGTCGCCTTCTATACGGAGTAATGAATTTATCTAAGCGTAATTACTCATCAGCGATCGTTATACCACCTTTCGTAAATTTTCTCGTCATGCGCAATGAATCTCTCCGCCATTCTGAGTTCCTCTGGAAAGTAAAAAACGAATGGCCTGGGTGAACCAAACCTAGCCTTACGCCAGTTTTTAATCAGGGCATTATGAACCCGGAATGGTCCATTGATCTTTGAGGGGCGCCGGTAGTGTATCTCACCATGTGTTCTGCAGGACTTATCTTGCGACCCATCATCATCCTCCTCAGGAAAACTTAAGATATCACCCAGGATACTCGCTCGTTGAATTAACTCATCCAGGCGTTCACGGTTATCTGCCTCCATCTCTGTCTCCGCATTTGTTATTGTCGTTCCTGATTTGTTGACTGGCCAACTATCAGTATTGTCCGCTGTGTCTAAGCTATGACTGCCTGAAGCTATCCCAGCTATCTTTTTCATCTGTGCTTCCAACCGTGCTACTCGCTCCGTTAGATCCTGATTTTCCGCTTCCATGTGCTCAACGCGAGCCTGCTCTTGCAATTTATGCTGAAACTGTAAAGTTTTTGTTACCGTCATAATGGTATCGGTACCAAGTGCAAAAAGCTCACTTTTCGTTCCGTCGCTTTGTAACAGCCGAAAAACTCCTCGTTTCAACTCCGTGTCTATTAACACTACATCTAAACCGAGCGCTTTAGTGACGCCTAGTAGATCTACGCATGCTTTTAAGAACTCCCAATTTCGCTCGCGCCATTCCGAGTCCTGCTGTTCTAGCCACGGCTCCATTCTTTCCATCATTTCCATCCCCTCCTATCTGGCCCAGAGTCGAATTCCGTCTTGTAACAAACTGTCTAAAATCTCCACTTGCATTGGTGCTAGGGAAGACTCATCACCTAACGAAAACGTCACTGGCGATACAGTGATTTCATTTGGGAACTCGATACTAATATCCAACTCCTTGGTTTGATCTAGTAACCTTTTCAGAGCTCTTGTAAAACTCTGATCGATAATCCCTTTTGTCAACAAGCTATCTAACAATTGACTAGTTGCCATTACCATGTTTTTTGCCCTCCTTTTTGCCCTAAGCCATTTCGAGCAGCTCAAAATCCAGAAATCTTAGAAGATTTCTATTCTCGGCTTAGTGGTTGAATCCGTCATCATTGCTACAGGGAACTAGTTTTTGCCAACTTCATTACTCAGAAAAGAACCAGAAATTAGCCAAAAACTAACCCTATCCTTCCATTATAGCACACATTACATAAAAAGTCAATACTCCGGCGACTAAGCTCCGTTTATGACATTTACTAAACCCATGAGATATGGTATATTACAATAATGACGCCAAAAAATTCTCACAAACATGCTGCGGCTCGTCAAAAAATCATCATCCGCACTAGTCTTATTGGTATTTTGACTAACGTGGTTTTAGTAATCTTTAAATCCGCCGTGGGACTTGTTTCTGGTTCGATTGCTATTGTACTGGATGCTGTGAATAATGCCACGGATGTTCTCTCGTCTGTTGTAACAATCATCGGCGCGAAGTTAGCTGGACGCAAGCCTGATCGCGAGCATCCTTATGGTCACGGTCGTTTCGAATATTTTTCTGCGCTAGTAGTGGGTATAATTATTCTTGTGGCGGGCTTGGCGGCGTTATTCGAATCAATCCCTAAAATATTCCAACCTGAGCTAGCGGATTACTCCTGGCCATCTTTCGTGGTGATTCTCGCGGCGGTCGCTACTAAATTCTTGCTCGGCAGCTACGTTAAACATACTGGGCGCAAGGTTAATTCTGGTAGTCTCATTGCCTCTGGGATGGATGCACTGTTTGATGCGGCGCTTTCTTTTACGACTCTAATTGGTATCGTGGTGAATGTCTTTTGCCACGTCAGCATCGATGGTATTCTTGGCGCGGGTATTGCGTTGTTTATTATTTATTCAAGTTTGAGTATTCTGGCTGAGTCCGCTATGGACTTACTGGGTGGCCAGGTCGACGCCGAACTAGCCCAGAAAATCCGTGACCTCGCCCTTAGTTACCCCGAAGTTAATGGTGCTTATGATCTAATGTTGCATAATTACGGGCCCTCCACCCTGTTGGGCTCTCTACAGATTCAAGTCCCTGACGAGATGACTGCGCACGATGTCCATCATCTCACTAGCGCCATCACGCGCCAAGTTTTTCGCGAATTTGGCGTGATCCTAACGATTGGCATTTATGCTGAACATACCGAAACTCCCAAACATAAAAACATCCGTGAATACCTTGAGCGTTATATTTCACGCTGCCCCGAAATTCTGCAGATGCACGGTTTCTATGTAGATGAAGACTTACGACTCATCGTTTTTGATCTGGTGATAGAGCATGAGCTGCGAGATAAAATGCAGGTTAAGCGTAAAGTTGAACGCGCGATGCGCCATAAATTTCCCGCCTATAAGTGTTGCATTACCCTTGATATCGATACCGAGCATTAAATTCAAAATCCCAAATATAAAAATCCCCCAGGCGTCACCGCCCAGGGGTCTTGGGCCTTAGCCCTACCTGTTGGGAGTATATACATACTTACTCCCGCTTCGCCGACCGTTCCGTTCCACTTCTCCCAGAAGTGATGTGATTTGGCTTAAGCGCCTAGTCACTCAGCCGGCTGCGCCACTAATTCGGGGTTATTGCCCCATCTCGCCCTCGCGTTGTCAAACTCTCAGGTTTGGTCGCTTGGCGAGCCGTTCCATATGGAAAACGGTTCCAGGCTGGAACCAACTCTCCCTAGCTAGGGAGAGTTACAATAACGCTACTTGTGGTTGATTAAGTGATAGGAACTGACCTACCGTCTTTATCAGCCCACTCGGCGCTGGCAGCTGGTTGAGACTCTCTGGTGCCGTATATTTCCGCAATTGGTATTGCTTCATATACTCTAGCACCTGACAGAAAACCTCATAGTCTTCATCCTCCAGCAGACTAAACTGGATGGCTTCTGGCCACAAAGAGCTTTTCAGGATGGCGGCGTCCTCGGCACGCCACATTTCGGCGTCCAGAGCCTCCACCTCTTGCTCATGCTGACGATATCTCTGCCACGCCAGCCAGCGGTCCACTGTTGTACGTTCTAAGCCGCCAGAGGTTTTCTTCACCTCCTTGACTGCCCTTTCCCTGAATGCCGTCCTTCCGAACAAGTCTAAGACTTCCTCTACTTTTTCCATAGTGTTACCTCGCTTTCTGTCCGCTTTTCGGCGCGAACTGCCGTAAATGTTGCGTGATGTCGCCGGAATCGTCCCAAATCGAACCGTACGACTGACGCGTTCATCACCTACATACATAGGCGATACTTAGATTACTAAACCCCAACCTGCTGGTGCTATTTCGAATAATCCAAAACACTCAGCCTCACCCCCCAACAGGGAATTAATGATGCTAAACATCACCTATGTCAAGAAAACGAATAGTGGCGTTAACGTACTAATACTCACAGTAAATGGACGCCAAAACCACGCTAAATACCTTAAAAATCTTATCTAGCGCACCCCTAAGCGACCCATTACCAGGGCTTATACCTCTATTCTAGCACGCCGTAAGCATTTTGTCAATAGAGGAATGCTGAAAAATGCTTAAAATTACCTGAAATTTTGCCACTTTCATCCATAAAGAACCTTGTATATTGTTTACTACACCCCGCAGTGCTCTATTCTAGCGGCAACCGACCGTCACACGTGACGTTCTGTTGCCGCAAACAAAAAGCGACACCGCAAAGTGTCTTATTCCAATTCGTAACCATCTCTATTTTGAAACAATTACTGTGCGATGTCGCTAAGCTATGTTTCAAAATAAAGTACCACGAACACGCTAAAAAATGATGGTTAAATTAGAATAAGACATTCCTATTATAAATTGCAAAGTTAATTAATGCAGGCAAAATCGCAAAAAGCGCTGAATCGCCGAAAAACCTATCAAAAATCCAAAAAACTATTGACAAAACGCTTATCCTGTGCTACAATGGAAACATAAGGTAATTAAAAATCAGCCTTAAACACTCATCGACGGTCCGTCTAGCGGCCATCTGAGGTTCTAAGGTAAGAAAGGAATCCATGACCGAAGCTAAGAAAAACGAAGGTCTCAAAATTCGTATTCGCCTCAAGGCGTACGATCACCGCGTGATCGATCAGAGCGCAAAACAAATCGTTGATACTGCGATTCGCACTGGCGCCACCGTATCTGGTCCAGTGCCTCTGCCAACTAAGCGCAGCACTTTCACAGTAGTAAAGTCACCGCACGTTTACAAGACTGGCGGTGAGGCTTTCGAGATGAAGGTCCACAAGCGTCTTATTGACATTTCTAACGCCACGCCAAAAACGATCGATTCTCTGCAGAATCTTTCGCTCCCAGCCGGCGTCGATGCCGAAATTAAGATGTAAAAAGGCAAAAATAAGCACACTCCGCGAATTATGGAGTGTGCTTTTTGTAGAGGTGCATATTTAGCGGGCAAGGCAACGAATAGAGAAACCATCTGATCGTCCTTCTCCATATGCTGGCACGATATAGTCTGCACTAGTTATAACAAAATCAAAGGCGGAGCTGTTGGAAGCGGTGACGGTTGACGACCAATCATAATTGTATTCGCCACCCACTAAGTAGCGAAAATAATTAGTAGTTGAGTCGGGACCGACGTATCCACCTCTAACGAAATACATCGGCGAAAGCGCAGGGTTTTGATGAGCGCTGTTTGCCAATATGTTATTAAGGATTGGAGTCTTGCCAACCGATCCGCTGAGATTATAATCATTGAAATTTGGGTATTCATATGCTCGTAGTAATCGATAAAAACTTTTTTCACGGTCAAATGGGAAACCGGCTACGGTATTGCGACCGCTAGTCGGCAATTGCCACCCTTTCGGACATATGGAACTATGTGCGTCAACCAACTTGGATTCATCTTGTTCTGCACCGCTACTAACAGCTTCTATGGCGCTACCAGCAGTGGCGGCATTCCACTGATAATGATTGCCAATGAGATAATGGGCGTTGTAGCTGCTGCCATTAACGCTAATACCGGATCCTAGATCTCTGTCTTGCCAGCCATCCCCTGCGACATTAGTCATAATGCCCTCTTGCACGCATTTTTCCAACGTCGTGCCACTAGTGACTGGTGTGCATCCTTGGACAATATCCGGCCTATTAATCACATATTTCCCCAAATTCCAACTTCTAGAAGCCCTAAGGTTGCCGCTATCATCTGAATTTGGAATTATTGTCTCAGTATAATGAGTTGGTCCCCACTCCCGGCTTACATCCGAACTCTCCGGTTTCAACGGCAACGTCTT
>CAOZKB010000014.1 GCA_948571325.1 uncultured Candidatus Saccharibacteria bacterium
CGGTATGCTTATGTTCCGCACCGTTAAACACCTTGAGGCGACGTAGGCGGTCTGCTGCAAGCTTATTCTTTGGCAGCATACCTTTGACGGCATGCTCAATAGCGACGCGTGGATCTTTTTCGATGACTTCTTCAAGCTTAAGTTCAGTGAGTCCGCCTGGAAAACTGCTGTGACGGTAGTACATTTTGTCGGTCATTTTGTTGCCAGTGACTTGGATGTCTTTGGCATTAATAACTACGACATAATCGCCATTATCAACGTGGGCAGTGTAAGTGACCTTACTTTTGCCCATAAGTTTATCAGCGATAACGACTGCTAGTTTGCCGAGTGGCATTGTGCTAGCGTCAATAATCCACCATTCGCGCTGAACTTCAGTTCCCTTTTGACTGTAGGTCTTTGTAACGCCTTTCATATTATTTCCCCGCTTTCTGGTTTAAATCGATATTATCAACAAAACCGATAGTTGCCATTTCGGTATTATCACCACGGCGGAAGCCGGCGCGTTCAATCCTGAGGTAGCCAGAATCGCGTTTGACTTGAGGTGCGATGACATCCATCAATAAGTCGGCAGCCTCGATATTGTCTAGTCTTGAGATTAATAATCTGCGATTGGCTAAACCGCTTTTTTTGGCGATGGTGATAAGTTTTTCTGCCTCACGACGGATTTCTTTAGCGCGAGCTAGAGTAGTCGTGATTTCGGTATTTTCTATAAGTGCTTTGATAAGCCCACGTCGCAAAGCACGTCGCTGGTCGGTTTCGCGGCCGAATTTGCGACCTTTGTATCCATGACGATGCATTTACAGTAACTCCGTTAACTTCTCTTTAACTTCGTCCAGAGCTTTAGTTCCGAATCCTTTGAGATCTTTAAGATCAATCTCGGAAAGGGCAACTAAATCACGGACGGTTTTAATATTATTATTGACTAAGGCATTAGCGGTGCGGGCAGAAAGACCGAGCTCTTCGATTGGCAAAGCGAGGCCAGAATCGTCGGTTTCCGGTTCGATGCCTGGAGCAGGAGCACTTTCTACGGTAGTGCCGCCAGCAAGTGCAGTATATTGATTGACCAGGATTGCATTTGCTTCTTCAAAAGCTTCCTTTGGTGTAATAGTTCCATCGGTCGTAACGGTAAGAGTAAGCTGCTGCAAATTAGTGTCTTGGCCAACGCGCGTATTCTCAACATTGAAACGAACGCGTAGTACTGGACTAAAGACGGCGTCAAGAGCAATCATATTGCTATGGGCGCGATTTTCGCTGGATTTTTCAATAGTCCAGTAGCCACGACCGTTCTCGATGACGAAGTTCATCTTTAGCGTGTAGTTTGGGTCATCGATATGGCAAATGATTTGGTCAGGATTGCCAAGCTCGACGTCGGCAGGAAGCTTGATGTTTGCCGCGGTGACGGCGCCGTCTTCACCTGTATCGCCACCTTTGATTTCGAGAGTGGCCTCTACCGGTTCATCTGAATGCGATTTTAGACGAATATTTTTAAGGTTGAGCATAATGTCAACCACGTCTTCACGTATGCCTGGAACGGCAGTATATTCGTGAGTAATGCCGTCGATATTGAAAGCGGTAATGGCGGCACCCTTGATGCTTGAAAGTAATACGCGGCGAATGGAATTACCAAGCGTATTGCCGTAGCCGTAAAATAGCGGACGAATAACAAACTCAGCGGTGTTGTCGCCAACTTGGTTGACTTCTGCCAAATTTGCTTCGTGGATAACTTTTGTCGTCATTTATGCCTCCTTAGCGTGAGTAGTACTCAACGATTAGTTGTTCGTTAATGCCGGCTTCAGCCTCCTCGCGTTTAGGCAAGCCGATGATTTCGATTTTCATTTTCTTAGGATCGGATTTTAGCCAGCTGAGGGGGACATTTGATGAACTACTGATAATATTATCTAGATTCTTGAAATATTCAGTTTTTTGCGAGCGTGGACGTACTTCTAGGACGTCTCCTGGCTTTAATCGGATGCTAGGGATATCAATCCGGCGACCATTCAAAAGAAAATGCCCGTGGGAAACTAGTTGCCTAGCTTGGCGGCGAGTAGTGGCAAAGCCAGCGCGGTAAACCGCATTGTCTGCTCGTCTTTCTAGGAACTGCAAGAGATTTTCGCCAGTAAGCCCTTTGGTGCGATCGGCTTCTTGCATTAGTTTAGCGAATTGTTTTTCAAGCAGACCGTAAAGTCGGCGTACTTTTTGCTTTTCGCGGAGTTGTGAGAGGTATAGACTACCGCCGCGTACGCGCATATCGGCATGTTCGCCCGGAATGCCGGTCTTTTTTGCCATAACTTTATGAGCTTTTGGCGCTAGTGCATAACCTTCACGGCGACTTTGTTTAACAATTGGAGAAACATCTCGTGCCATTATGGTTTCCTTTCTCCCTTAGGTCGCACACCGCCGTGTGCGATAGGGGTAACATCTGTAATACTATCAATCTTAATGCCAACGTTAGAAACGGCACGGATAGCGCTGTCGCGACCAAGTCCAATACCGCTAACAAAAACATCGACGCTGCTTAGGCCGTGTTCGCGTTTAGCGATTTCAAGTGCTTTTTCGGCGGCAATTTGGGCAGCGTAAGCTGTGCCCTTTTTACTACCGCGAAAACCGTTGGCTCCGGCTGAACTGGCGCTAAGCGCACCACCGGACTTATCGGTTACGGTGATAATAGTATTATTGAAAGTGGCTTGAACATGAACTTGTCCAGCGTTGACAACGCGTTTGCCTTTCTTTCCTTTTGCTTTTTTAACTACTGGAGTTTCGGTAACTTCCGCTACAGTAGTTTTTTCGATCTCTTCTGTCATATTCTACTCCGTATTTTCCTTAGGTCTTACTTGCTGCTTTAGGCTGCGCTCCACCGACAGCAATTGCCTTACCCTTACGTGTACGTGCGTTCGTGCGGGTGCGTTGACCATTAACCGGTAATCCGGCTTTGTGGCGAACGCCTTTGTAGGAGTTAATGTCCTTGAGACGTTTAATATTATTGGTAACGAGGCGCTTAAGATCTCCTTCAACGGTATATTTACTGTTGATAAGATCGTTAATTTTTTGAATCTCAGCCTCGGTGAGATCTTTCACCCGAGTGGTAGGCTCTATCTTGGCCTCCGCAAGGATGGCTTTACTCGTAGTCCGTCCAACGCCATAAATGTAAGTAAGTCCAATCCAGACTTGCTTATCGCTTGGAACGGTTACGCTTGCAATTCTTGCCATGCTTAACCCTGCCTTTGTTTATTCTTAGGTTTCTTCTTATTGATGACACGTAGAACACCCTTACGGCGCACGATGATGTCATCGGGGGAGATTTTTTTAACACTTGCACGTACTTTCACAGTGTCAAAATCCTTTCCGTTAACGGCTACACTTATGTCAATTTTCTCAACGTAAAATAACTACGACGAAAAAGTGTAGCTTTTTGATATTATTATTGCAGTCGGAAGCTAATGCGCCCCTTCGTGAGATCATAAGGCGTTAATTCGACTTCTACCCGGTCGCCCGGCACTAAGCGGATGTAATTTTTGCGCATACGTCCACTAATGTGTGCAATGATCTTATGACCATTCTCAAGTTCTACTCGAAAATGGGTGTCGGGCAGCGCCTCAATCACCTCACCAGTGAGTTTAATTACTTCTTTTTGACTAGCCATAAATTACCATTTAATTGTATCATACCTACTATTCTATGTAAAGCCTGTTTTTAATTAATTTTGCAGAATGGCTCTAACAAATAATCTTTGTGAGTAGGTTTGGCTAGAAAGCCACCAGTCACCAGTACAAGTAATAAGCGTGATTGCACCTTTGCCGCGTTCGGGTGAAGTAAAAGCGGTCTTCATGTAATCATTAGCTTCTTCGCCAAGATTTTTTGTAGTCATATCTGCAACTTTATAAGTATAAAGCCGACCATCTCCCATTTCGATCGTAATAATAGTACCAATTTGAATGGATGGTAGATTGCGGAAAATACCGTTTCCCATATTGCCACCGTGGGCGTCCATAAGGCTTACGCTATTGGTACCAGGCAGAGCGGATCCGGTGTACCAGCCAATGTCATGAATGTTTTTAGGAGTGGCAATTTCTCCACCCGAGCCAGTGCCAACTTCTTTAATGCGGGCGTTGGTGATACCGAGGCTAGGGATAGAAAAGTAGCGAGGTTTGTCGGCGGCGACGATGTATTCGGAGATTTCGGCATCGGTTGGCTGAGTTTCCTCAACTTCTTCGCCAGAATTATTGTAAGCGTAAGTAGTATGACGTTCACTACCTTCCATGCGGTCGAAATAATTGTGCTCCCAAATTGCGACCCGTAAGAAAAAGCCTGCTAATATGATAACAACCGCCGTAGTGATAATGCTTAGTGGGCTAAAATGGAGTTTGCGGAGCGTGGGTAGCTGCATTTTGTCTTTACTATTTGTATTCATCGTAAGTCACCATTAATGCGCGTGAATTAAGTTGCCGAAGGTTCTCGAGAGCGACGGTTACGACAATGAGAAGCCCGGTGCCTGAAATAGACAGACCAACTGGAGCGCCAGTGAGAACAATGAAGAGGTAATCCGTAGCGAATGGCAGCATTGCGATAACTCCCAGTGCTAGAGCGCCGAAAAGGTTAAGCCGACTAATAGTCTTGCCGAGATAATTGGCAGTTTGAAGGCCAGGACGAGTTCCTTCGATAAAAGCACCTTGTTTTTGGAGATTATCGGCGATTTCTTTAGTGTTGAAGATAATGCCAGTGTAGAAGTAGGTAAATAGGATTACCAGAACAAAGTAAACTGCGGGATAGAAGAACCATTGTGGGGTAATTCCGTCTGGGTAATAAACAGCGAAATTGTTGGCGCTAGGAGCAGTAAATAAGGTCATTAAGGTTTCGGCGAAGGTATTATTTGAGTCGATAGTGAGCAGTAATTGACCAATGAGTGCGGGTAGTGAGAGGAAAGCTGTAGCGAAGATTACTGGGACAACTCCAGCGGCAATGAGTTTAAGTGGTAGGATGGATTTAATGCCGCCGTAAGCACTATTACCATGGATGCGTTTAGCGTAGTTGATGGTAATGACGCGCTGAGCTTCGTTGAGTTTAACGAGGAAGTAGATTAGTGCGAGCAGGGCGACGATAAAGCCGATAATTACCCAGAAAATTAGTGGGTTGACGGGCAGATTAAGCCAGCCAAAGAGTGATAACGTTCCCATAGAAGTATCGAAGAGGCTGGCGCCAAGACTAGTGAGGGTGGCAGGGAGTTGAGAAATGATGCTAGTGAAGATGATAATAGAGATACCATTGCCAATGCCCTGCTCGGTGATAAGTTCACCAAACCACATTAGAATCATCGAACCGGCTACCATAGCAGTAACAGAGAGCAGCCAGTCGGCAGTGGTTGGGGTGTAGGCTAAAGAGGTGTTGGAAGCGATGACAGATTGGTAAAGAATGAAAATATAGGCAACTGATTGAATAATAGCGAGAGGTACGGCAAGGATACGGGTCCATTGGCTGATTTTACGGCGACCAGTTTCACCGTCTTGAGAAAGTTCTTCTAGGCTAGGGATAGCTTTAGTGACAAGTTGTACGACGATGGACGATGTAATATAGGGCGAAATACCAACAAGTAAAATGGAAAAAGTAGTAAGACCGCCACCAGAAATAAGATTGAGAAAGTTGCCAAAGTCAGATTTTTCAATGAGGTTTTGGACAGCTTCTTGAAAAGTGGTTGGTTCTCCCAGCGGTACTGGTATATGCGCTAGGAAGCGGTACATAATTAAGAGTCCAAGCATAATCATAATGCGCTTGAGCATATCTTTGTTTTTGAACGATTTGAAAATAGTCTTAAAATTCATCTTCCCTGTTTTTCTCCGTATTCTTCTATTATAGCACAGAATATGATTAATTGTCTGAAAAAGTTGTGGTACACCCGACACGATTTGAACGTGCGACCTTTGGTTCCGGAAACCAACGCTCTATCCAGCTGAGCTACGGGTGCGCTGAGTGTATTATAACATGTTTGGGAAAATGCGGTAAAAAATAACCCTCAAAGAGGATTCTTTCTGTCTGTGGTGAGTCGGGAGGGGCTCGAACCCTCGACACCCTGCTTAAGAGGCAGGTGCTCTAACCAGCTGAGCTACCGACCCAGATTAGTGTTTATTATATCACTGTGGATGAGAAAAAGAAAGATTTTTTGTAAAAAATGGCAGAATTTGGGGCTTTTTGTGGCTTTAGTATTGACTTTTTTGGTAAAGTATGCTACAATGGAAGTATGGAGGAGTGATTTTGGATGTTTTTAATATAAAAAGACATTGAATATTCCTCAGTAACTGCTCCGAATGATGATTTTGGAGCTAGATTTTGTATTGCACCTTAACATTTTGAACTAAACCGATCATAGGATGTCGAGGTGCTAAAAGGAGGGTAAAAATGAATACGAAATTGAAGGGGAATAGTGCCCCTAAAAATGGCAAAAATGGTAATGGTTCTAAGGCAAAAAAACGCCATGTAACGCTGGCGATGACGACAGATGAGCCGTTTGATACCCTAGAGGAGGAAATGGTGGCTCGAGAGCGCGAAAAGAAACAGTTTTGCCGCGAAGAGGCGGAAGCACGCCGGAAGTTAGAATCTGTCAAGGTGGAGGCAACACTTGAGCCAGAGGTAGTAGAAGCTGTACCAGAAGTTGGAATTTCCGGAGAAGACTCAGAAGTAGAAGCGGAGTCGAAAGTCTGGACTTGGCGCGGCATTAAGGTCTACGACGACGAAGTGGTTGAATCTTTGGCGCCAGTGCAGATTCTGAGTGTTGTTGATGGTGTGGCCGAGGTGACAGGTGTACCATGTTTAATATGTCGACGGATCGGTCATGGTGCGGAGCGATATCTTGTGCCGCTCGTGATTTGTCTGGATGAGGGGCGAGACTTCTTGGAGTTCCGCTCTGAAATGGTGGTGGATCCCAAATTCTTGCGACAGCAAGGAACGTGCTATCGGGTGGGTCTGCGGCTGAAAAACCTTTTAACGGCCTTAGCGGAGTATCAGTTTAATAGTGATGATGCTGCGGAACAGTTTCGTGCGTCTGCAGTGGAAGCTATAGCAAGAATCGTGTTGGAACAGAAACATGAGGAGCTTAGTGTTATGAATTCGCCTAGGTCCGCTTATTATACTTTGGCAACGGCGCCGCTTGGCAACGCGATGCTTATTGAAGCGAGTGCTAAAGTTTATGGTGAAGAAGTGAAGCGCGAGCTGCGTCTATATGCTTTGGGGGATATCCCGCAGGGTGATGGCGCGAGCTGGAGACTCCGATATTCGGACGCGAGAGAACTATTGAGAGAGGACTGGCTGATGCCGGAATATCTCACGGAATTGTTGTTCTCTGACGTATCAGATGATGTGTTTGAGAGGTTTTTCAGTGATGAAAGTTTCACTTCTGAAGACTTGGCAGGAACGGTTTTGGCGGGGGCGGAGAAAGTAGAGCTGTTACCAACAGTTTGGGTATGTCCTAGCCTTGAGGTCAAAGTTGTTTATGATTTTGGCTTGAATGGCTGCAGATCAAATGGTAGTATGCTGGGCGCTGATATGGGTAATTTTACCGTATGGCATTGCCCAGAGCGTAGTGCGCAGGGCATTTTGATGAAGAAGGAGGTTTAGTGAGAAATGTGGAGCCTCGGTCTTTTGACCGGGGCTTTTTGTGGGGTGAAGTGGAGGAGTGGATTGATGAAAATTTTCCCGTTATTCCCTGCTATGGTAAAATAGTGTAATGAAGATACGTGAAAATGTACTATTAGCTAGTTTGACGACGATGCGGATTGGGGGAGATGCGCGGTATGTGGTAGAACTGACACAGAAAACGGATATTCCGGAGGCGTTGGATTTTGCTTTGGTGCAGAGTTTGCCAGTATGGTTGATGGGGGGCGGCGCGAATACGTTGGCGCACGATGAAGGCTTTGAAGGGGTGGTGATTTTGAATAAATTGACGGGGATTGAGGTTTTAAGCGAGAATGAAGAGCGACTAAAGGTGCGTGCGATGGGGGGTGTGGCGTGGGATGATTTGGTGGATTTGGCTTGTCGGAAAGGTTTCTCTGGCATTGAGGCAATGAGTGCGATTCCGGGTACAGTGGGGGCGGCACCAGTACAGAATATCGGTGCGTATGGACAGGATTTGGCGCAAGTAGTGGTGAGCGTAGAGGCTTACGATCGTGATAAACATGAATTTGTGACTCTGACGAATCC
The DNA here is from genome assembly GCA_948571325.1 of uncultured Candidatus Saccharibacteria bacterium. Taxonomy (GTDB): domain Bacteria; phylum Patescibacteriota; class Saccharimonadia; order Saccharimonadales; family Saccharimonadaceae; genus Nanosyncoccus. The sequence continues at coordinate 8,185 of CAOZKB010000014.1, forward strand.
AGAAATGAATCTAGGCTATCGTCACACACGATTTAATTATGGCGAGGACGCGGGGAGGTTTTTGGTCGTGAGCGTGACATTAGAACTTAAAAAGCAGAGGATGCAGCCGCCATTTTATAATTCCCTACAGCGCTATATTGATGAGCACGGCGAGACGGATTTTGCGCCACAAAATATTCGGCGAATGGTGATGGCAATTCGAAGTGGAAAATTGCCAGATCCGACGGAAGTGCCAAGTGCGGGGAGTTTCTTTAAGAATATTTATGTAGACAAGGCTGGGGTATTGGCGGCGGAAGAACGCAGTATTCCAGTTTGGCGAGATGAAAAAGACGGTGTGCTGCGGGGTGGAAAGATTAATGGTGGCTGGTTGATTGAAGCTTGCGGGCTGAAAGGTCGGAAATTGCATGGTTACCGAATTAGTGAGAAGGCGGCTTTGGTGTTAATCAATGAAGATGGCGTGGGATATGAGGAATTGGATTTGGCGCGGAAGGAAATTATTGAGACGGTGCGGCGGAAGTTTGGTTTTACTTTGGAACAAGAGCCGGTAGAGATCCCAGTGCGGGCGGATTTTGTGCGAAGGGCGCAAGGATGATTTAGTAGCTGACTGAAGCGAGGCTGCTAGAAATAAATGTTTTTTTGAGGAAAGGAAGATGGTGATATGAAAATTTTGAACGGGTCGGAGATTGCTGGCTATATGAAGGCCAATCAGGTGCGGCGAGTGCGTAGCTTGCGGGCACGAGGCGTACAGCCGAAGTTGGTGATTTTGCGGGATAATGATAATCCGGTAATTGCGAAGTATGTAACTTTGAAACAAAAGTATGGTGAAGATGTTGGCGTGGAAGTGGAGGATTGGTTGCGGGATGATTTGAGCGTGGCGATAGCTGAAGCGAATCAAGCATCGGATGTACACGGGATGATTGTACAGTTGCCAGTAAAGGTAATTGGAATAGATGAAGTTTTGGCGAAGATTGCGCCAGAGAAAGACGTAGATGGCTTGAATGTAAAGGGTGAAGTATTTGAATCGGCTACCGCGACGGCGATTAATTGGTTGTTGGCGGGGTATGACATTGATTTAAGTAAGAAGAAAATTGCAATTGTGGGGCATGGACGTTTGGTGGGGGCGCCATTGGAGCAAATGTGGCAACAGTCGGGGTATGTTGTGAAAAGCTTTACAAAAGGTGATGACTTGGCGGAGTTGGTGAATTTTGAGGTGATTGTGAGCGCGACTGGTGTGCCACATTTAATTAAAACTGCCATGGTGCAGCCGGGAGCAATAGTGGTGGATGCTGGTACGGCGAGTGAAGATGGTGTTTTGGTGGGCGACGTAGATGAGGCGGTGCGAGAACGTGAAGACTTATTAGCGATAACGCCAAAGATTGGTGGCGTGGGTCCATTGACGGTGACAGCGCTTTTTGAGCACGTGTTGATGGCAGCTAATAAATAATTTTTGAAAAGTGCCTTCGTGCTGTGACGGAGGCACTTTTTGTGGGGATAGAGTTGAGTTAAGCCTTTTACTTTTGCTTGGCTAGTTCAACAATGGTTTTGATGACTTGGCCTTTGCCAAGTGAAGCGTCAATGCAGAGGTCATAATTGTGTGGACCGCCCCATTTTTGGTCGGAGACCATGCTGTAATAGTCTGCGCGGTTTTTGTCGGCGCGTTCAAGATTTTTCTGGGCGGATTTTATGTCATCTTGGTACTAATCTGCGGCACGACCAATGATTACGCAGGAACCGTGTTTGACGATTTCTTTGAGAACGGTTTCTTGGGCTTCGATGGCATATTTGGCGAGGGGAGTGCTCTCTGCGAGCTTATTTTTATGTGATATGATGTTTTTGGCTTAGTTTTGCAGGTTAGCGGGTGAGACAGCGAACGGAAAAACCTTCATACTTACTGTGGGCATAAGCTGGCCAAGTGCTTGATGACATGAAGCGGAGGCTATAAGCGCTGGTGCGAGGGGTGTCGTCATAAGGGTTGGAACTGGCTGTAGTAGATGACCAATACACGCCATTAAAGCCTGGGGTTCGTAGGGATCCGTTAGGGAGATTAATAAAACCGCTATAAACAAAATAAAGTGGAGTAGCGGCAATATCATAATATTTACCGTCGATGGGGCTGGGGTTGGAACCGTTATTCTGATTGGCTTGGGTTTCTAGGCCATACTGATAAAGTAAGTTATAGAAGCTGGTTTTAGCATTATTGCTATAGCCACTAGTTGGCAGTCGCCATGATTTTGGGCATATGCTGTCTGGAGCGTTCACTTCGTCAGCTAGGTCGTTGCCACCGGATCCAGCGGTGGCGGTATTAAATTGATAATAATTGCCAATCAGATAGTGTGTATCGTAGTTAGTACTGTCGGTAACGTTGCGAAAGTTTTCGCACCGATCGAGGGTGGAGTTAGATAGTACGGAGTCCCATAGATCTGCGCCGCCGGGTTGTCGAGAACAAATTTCCCCGCTGGTTGGGTTGATTGGTATATATTTACCGATGTCCCAAGACTTTGTGGTTTGATAACCGGCATAGTTGTTAGCTTGTAGGGTTTCTGTTGGGATAGCAGTAGGGATTCGATGTTCTGTACTGGTAGATATTATCCATTCTTCCTTACTATTAAGATCTGTGTCTGTATTTGTAAGTTTTTGTCCGGCAGTAAGGTCCAACGCCAAATTCTGCGTCATCCAACAATTACCATCTGCAAGCTTAGCTACCCAGTATTCTTTACCGTCACGCACGTCAATGAGGCGTTTCTCGACCTCATTGCCGGGCGTGACGATATTAGCTCCGTTGGCAGCCTTGGTGTCTTGGCAGATGTTGGAGGTCATGTCTTGCATATAGGTTAAGCTCATTAGTCCAGTAACTGTAGTAGGATTAGCAATAGCTGATACCATGACATTGTTAACATATTGTCCCGCAGGCAGTGCAGTGTCAAGCTTAACACCAAAGTTTAGTTCATACTCTCCCGCTGCCTGCGGGGAGTCTGCTACTACAGTAGCAGACTCTGGTACTGCTTGGTACTGGAGAGTATTAGTATTATCACTACTGCTAACTAGCGCATAGCCCCACGTATTAGCTAAGAAATCGGTAGTAGCTACTGGTTCTGCTAGTGCATTAATTTTGGCGGCCTTACTATTGTCTGTACTATACATAGCATTGGTAGCATCAGCAGTACCTAAGTATAGCTTATAGCCATTGTTGCTGCTGGTGGTAACCTTGACTTGAGCAGTAGTCTGGTCGAACCGTCCACTAGCCGTAGGCGTAATGTTAAGGGCTGGAGCTTCACTTATTGCCAGTGCAATAGTAGCAGAGGAAGTTGAAGCTAAAGGCTCCACTTCCTCTGCCTGAGTGTCTTGATAACTAACTGGGCAAAACAAAACGAATAGTAACAAAAGCAGCAGCATTAAGCTAACTCCTCCCACTCTTTGTTCTATAGTACTTAGTCTAAGTTTTGTTTTGCCCATATGGTACCTCCAGAGATTATACTTTTGTTTGACGTACAAAAAACTAGACCACCCAGAACGTTAATATCCTTCTGCAGGAGTGATTAAGCTTGTTTGTACATTATTGCAGCATCCAAGACTCTTTCTTTGTCGCCAACTACGGTCCTAACGGACCCTAGTTGTCGCCAAAACAAAAAGCGACACCGCAAGGTGTCTACTCCATTCACAATCGTAACAATAAGTAATTACCTATTAAGACGAACTGTTTATGCGATGTCGCTTAACGTTCATCTTATGATATAGATATTTATTGAGTATTGTTACGATTATGCTTAAAAGTGCTTATCAAAAACTGATTGTGATATGTGAGTAGACATAATTATTATAGCACAGAATGGTTGAGGTAAGGAAAAATAGTGATGGATGGAGAGTGGATCAGGTCGATTCGTGGTTGATTTTATGGAATTAATAGAGAAGAAATGTACTTGAACTTGTACAGCCTGTACAAGTTCAAGCAATGCGGACGGAGAAAGCAAAGGCACGATCGTAGTAATATGACGGTAAGATATTAGCGCTATCAAAATTCTGGTAGTAGGCGTTTGGTACAGTAAGACCTGCAGTAGTTGACCAATAGTTGCTATCTTTACCTAAAGCTCGTAAAGAGCCGTACCACACATAGATGTCTCCCCCACGGACAAAGGAGAGAGGGTAGAGGGAGAGGTTTATATGTGTGGGTAAGGTTATTTCTGAGATGGTTTAGGGTTTTTGGAAGTTTTTTTGGTGATTGGTGCGGTGGCTCTAGACGATTTTTTGGGTGATTTGACAGGGGCATGAGTAGTACTAAGTGGGTTTTTATTGGCTCTTGGGGTTTTTTGACCCTTTGTGGTGGGGCGGCTATTGGGAGCGTAGTTGAGGAACTTGCGGTAATTGAAGTAAATGGCAAAACTGATAGCGAAGATGAGAAGGACAATCATGATGAAAACTTGGGAGAGGATGACTTCAGCAAAATTGTCGCTAAGGAGATTGGAGGCGGTGTCGCTGATGATGCCAGTGTTAGGGATGAAGGCGATTTCGCCGAGGGGGGCGATGTAGATTAAGTCGCCATCGATGATGTCGGAATTTGGTGGAGTGGGAATGGTAGGAAGGGCTGGTTCTTCTGGATTTTCTGGTTTTGGCTCTTCTGGATCCTCTGGCTCTGGGGTTTCTGGAGATTCGGGCTCAGTGACGTATGGAACTTCGTCGTAGTCGAAAGTGACACCAGCCTTACCAGCGAGGGTGGTGTAGTAGCTAATGGTGCTGGATATTGTGCCGGATTGATCAGAAGTTTCGCCGTAATAGCGGAAGTAGAGAGTATCGCCGGGTTGGCCGGCCGGAGACATACGGATTGGCGTGGCGAGGTTGAATCCGTGAATGGAATTGTCGGGGGCGGAGATGTCGACAGGTTGCCAAGAGCTATCATCTTCTGTGGTGGTAGTATAGAAAAGGGTGGTTTGGTCGAGTGGAAGATAGCCTTCGTTGGTGCTCGTCGTGGTAGTTTCTTGGATGTAGGCGGCGAGGCGTTCGAGATCTAGGGGGTGTTCGGGGTCGCGGTTTTTGACGTGAGTATTAAATTCGACGAGTTGATTTTTGGTGTTGTCGATTTTGCCAACGATTTTGGCAGTGATTTCACTATCGGCGGAGATTGGCCAGTTCATATGGTCGATGGTGATTTTAGTGTTAGAGCCATCGGTGCTGCGTTCGGCGTAGAAAAAGTCGAGATTAACTACGTCGTCGTGTTTGAGGCCGAAATCGGCATGATTGGTAGTAACAGTTTGGAAGTTTTCGCGGATTTTCTTATTGTATTGCGAAATGCAACTTTCGTTGGCATAGATTGAATCATGGATACGCATACAATCGGACCAATCGCCTGTGCGGATGTTGAGGTTGTTGACTTTTTCGACGAAGGTATTGACGGTGCCATCGTTGTTGATTTGGAACCAGCCGTGAATTGGGCCGTGGAGACCGCCGATGTCGAGGATGAGTTGGTTGTTGAGAAAAACCCAGACGTCGTCGTCACCAGAGAATTCGAAGCGTTCTTTGCCACTAGTGGTAACTTTGATGGCAAAGCCGAGATGGGCAGTGAAGCCGAAATTGTGTTTTTCGCCGCGCCAATCTTTTAATTGTAGATCAGTGGTGTCAAGACCCGGAACATCATCAATGGGATAGATATCTTGTCCGCCATAGGTGTAAGTTTTTTCAGCAGTGCGGTTGAAAGTAACGGTGCGACCATCGATACGACGCGAGAGGCTGGGGACTTCATGGAACCAGCGGTAGAAATTGTCGGTTGGCTGGACAGGATCGTGGCCAGTCACATTGAGGGATAGGGCGTCGTGTAGGGTATTCCAAGAGGAATCACTGTCAGAAAAAGCGGGAATAGGTAGACGATCGGTGCCTAGTTGTGGTTTAACCATACCCATTAGGACACCGTGAGTGTGGTAGCCGTGACATTCGGCCCATTCGAATTGTCGGTTAGGATCGTCGCACGGATCAGTTTTTTGGTCCCAATAGGTGATGGGTAGAGTGATGGAGTCTGGGTCGCCGAGGGAGGCGGCTTGCCATGAAGCGGGAACGCCGTTTTCGTTATCGATAGTTTCAAGAGACATGGCGAGGACGAGAGATGAGACGCCAATGATAGCTAAAATAAAAAAAGATACGCAAGCGGTGGCGCGTGAGATAATACATAGGCGATGCCTGAGAAGTTTTTGGGTAGTTTTCATAAATAATTAACTCTTTTAGATTGACTCTATATTAATTATAGCACTAAAGGTTTGAAAATAATTAGGTAGATTAGGTAGAGTTGGATTTGGTGATGGATTTTTGTAATGCGGATGAGATGTGGTATAATTGTGAGGAGTAAGTGATGGAGTTAGAATGAAGTTCACGAAGAGTTATGAACCGGGAGAGTTTGAGCCGCGGATTTATGCGGAGTGGGAGAAGATGGGGGCGTTTCAGCCGAATAAATGGCAGGCGGAAGCGGATGATCGCGATGAAGCGGAAACGCAGGATTGCTATGCTTTAGTGATGCCACCACCGAATGCAAACGGAAATTTGCATATTGGACATGGTTTGACGATTGCGATTGAAGATTCTCTGGCGCGATATTATCGTTTGCGGGGAAAATCGACTTGGTATATTCCGGGGGCGGATCACGCAGGATTTGAGACTTGGGTAGTGTATGAGCGGGCTTTGGAAAAAGAGGGTCACACGCGGTTTGAATATTCGCGTGATGAACTTTATGCGAGAGTATGGAACTTCGTAGAAGAACAACGCGGTAACATGGAACTGCAGGTGCGGGCGTTAGGGGCGTCGTGCGCTTGGGAAGATTTGACTTTTACGTTGGATGAGAATGTGGTTTCGAGAGTTTATAAGACTTTTGAGAAGATGTGGAACGATGGGATGATTTATCGAGGCGAGAAGTTGGTGAATTATTGTCCGCATCATCAGACGGCCTTTGCGGATATTGAGGTGGATTATCGAGAGGAAAAAACGCCACTATATTATATTAAATATGGTCCGTTCACGCTGGCGACGACGCGGCCGGAGACGAAATTTGGGGACACGGCGGTAGCGGTGAATCCGAATGATGAACGCTATGCGGAGTGGGTAGGCAAGACGATTACTGTGGAGGGAGTGAATGGTCCGTTTGAGGTGAAAGTGATTGCCGATGAAATGGTGGATATGGAGTTTGGGACTGGTGTAGTAAAAATTACACCGGCGCATGACTTTAATGACTGGGAAGTGGGACAGCGACATAACCTTCGCGTAGTGCAAGTGATTGATGAAGAAGGCAAAATGACGGAGGTGGCGGGACGTTTTGCGGGAATGCCAGTGCAAGAGGCGCGCAAGGTCATTGTCAAAGAGATGGATAAGATGGGGCTGATTGTTAAAATCGATAACGATTACGTGACGAAGGTGCCGCATTGTTATAAATGTGGAGCGGTGATTGAGCCGATATTGAAAGCGCAATGGTTTATTGATGTGGAGAGATTGGCGAAGGGGGCGATTGAAAAACTGGAAGCGAAAGAGATTGAGTTTTGGCCAAACAATAAGCGACGGGTATTGATTGACTATTTGAAGAATTTGAAGGATTGGAATATCTCGCGGCAGATTCCGTGGGGGATTGCGATTCCGATGTTTCGGCAGACAGAGACGGATAAGGCGCCGGAGTGGATTTTTGATACGCGGACGAATTTGACGAAGATTGAAGTGGGGGGAGTAAAATATTACCGGGATGAAGATACGTTTGACACGTGGTTTTCGAGTTCACATTGGCCAATTGTTTGTACGAATTGGGAGGAGGGGCGAGAAAATCCGTATTATCCGCTAAATGTAATGGAGACGGCGGGTGATATTCTGTTTGCGTGGGTGGCACGAATGATTATGATGGGAGTGTATGTGACGGGTGAGGTTCCCTTCCGGCAGGTATATTTGCATGGGTTGGTGTTGGATGAACACGGTAAAAAGATGTCGAAGTCGAAGGGTAATGTGATTAATCCGATTGAACTTGTGACGAAGTACGGTTCGGATGCCTTTAGGTTGGGGATTCTGCGGGGGCGGAGTGCGGGGATGAATCAGGCGTTTAGTGAGAATTCGGTAGTGGCCGGGCGAAATTTGTGTAATAAATTATGGAATATTTCGCGATTTGTGCAAGGAATGGTGGATGAGAGTCAAGAGGGTGGCGTAATGGCAGTAGAAATTGCGCGCGCAGAAGAGGGGGCGGAAATTGTGAATGAAGGTGCTGTGCAGGCAGGGGCGGAGCGGTCGTATTCGACGGATAATATGGGTGAGGACTGGATTTGTCGAGAACTGACGCAATGTAAAGAAGGACTGGAAGATGATTTTAAGGAATACCGTTTTGCGGAGGGGGTGGAGCGGGTCTACAATGTGATTTGGGATAAATATGCGGACTGGTTTATTGAAAGTCAGAAGGTATATAAGAATATTCCGTTGTTAAAGATGACGCTGGAAATGATTTTGAAGATGTTGCATCCGTTTGCGCCGTTTGTAACAGAAGCGATTTGGCAGAGTCTGAGCTGGACTGATGGGTTATTGATTGTGCAGAAATGGCCAACACGATTGGAGTATGATCCAATTAGTGCGGAGAATTTTGAAAAGTTGATGGATGTGGTGGGTGAAACGCGGCGCTTAATGCAGGAAATGGGTGAGTTTACGAAAGGTCAGCGGCCGGGGCTGCTTTATGGAGATGACTCCCTAGTAGCGGATAATGAAGTGTTGATTCTGGCGATGACGAAGGTGAGTTCGATTGCGAGTTGTGAGGGTCAACCGAGGGGGTTGAGATTGGCTTTGGCGAATCATGAGGTTTATCTAGATGTTTCGGAAGAAGCGGTGAAGGGCTACCATGGCCGTTTGGAGGAACGGATTCTGGCAGTAGGGCGTGAACTGGATGCTTTAAATATGCGGATGTTGAATCCGAACTATGTGGACAAGGCACCGACGCATTTGGTAAAGCAGACGCAGGATGGGATTAAAGAGAAGACGGAGTTGATTGAGAGGCTGAGGGGGGAGTTAGAAGTAATCTCGTAGTTGTGGATTTTGCCATGTAAAAAGGCAAATTAAACATTGACTCTGATATTAATTATTGCTAGAATGGTGCCATGGGTATTTAGGCTAGCCTTGGCGGGCTAGTCTATTTGTTTATTTTAAAACTGATTTCGATTTTGAAAATCCAGAAGTTAAAGATAAAACTCATACCGTTAACCTTTCATTCTACGTTAAATTAAAGTACTTTGCCAAGAGGTTTAATCTGCCTTGAGTGGAGTATATGACAAATTGAGAAAAAGTTGCAACCTTAAGAGTGATGTTTTTGAGGAAAATGAGATGTGGATGAAGTTTTGGTGTATTATTTGGTGAATCGAATGAGAATTTGGCAGAATTATAGAGATAGAAAGTCTTTGAACTTGTACAGCGTGTACAAGTTCACCTGCTTGTTGCTCAAAATCTTTTTATAATGAAGTTTTTAGGGTAGTGAACAGAGAAAGGTATCTTAGCGGGCGAGGCAGCGGACGGGGACACCATATACTCGCTCGGATGTTGAATCGATGTCTAGGCGATTATTTAGCAAATCACCGCTAAACATGTATTTTGCGTCAGTGGCAACTGTTGAAGTGGTAAACATGGCTGCACGGCCTGCGTGACGCAATGAACCGTGTTGCAGATATATGGCACCGACCCGTACTAATCTGATTGGCTGTTTTGCAGGATTGCGATTTGCGCCGTTTATGGTCGTAGTTACAATTTGCGAGGTTGAATAGCGGTTAGGTGCTGTTCCTGCAGCTGGATAATTGGTTGTATTAATTGCAGAAGGATAATCGTAGCTAATAAGTAGTCGTAGATAACTCTTTGGTCGATTAAATGAAAGCCCTGTATTGCCGTTGGCGCCGCCGGTTGGTAATTGCCACCCTCTGGGACAGACACTATCTTGTGCTTCTAATAGCGCTTTGGCATCCGTGACGGAGCTAGCTGCGCTCACTACTTCTCGGCCGCCTGAGCCTGCTGTAGCAGCGTTAAACTGGTAGAGGTTACCGATTAAATAGTGTGCATCGTAGGTTTTTGTTGAGGCGTTGGCTGTTACGTAGCTTAAGTTTGCCCCATTCCATGTGCCAGCTTTTGCCACGAATGTGGGCTGCCAATCGGTAACAAGTTGAAAATCTTTGCAACGAGCTAAAGTTTGTCCTGTGACGACGGAATCATATATACCTACTCCGTCTGTGGAATTTGAAGCAGTGCAGAGTCCTGTAGTTGTGACCCCTTGCGGACTATAAGCTTTATCTGGCGTTGCTAAAATATACTCCCCTAAGTTCCACGAACGAGTAGTGAAAAATGCTGCATCTTTCCCGTCACGCACGTCAATGAGGCGTTTCTCGACCTCATTGCCGGGCGTGA
>CAOZKB010000015.1 GCA_948571325.1 uncultured Candidatus Saccharibacteria bacterium
ACTGGGTAGCTAAGCTTGCAGACGGGAATTGTTGGATGACGCAGAATTTGGCGTTAAATATTGATGCTACCAAAGGCCTAGATCCGGCTACATCAGACCTTAATGGTACCAATTCTGGCTGGACGACTGCTAATCCCGGCGTAGATACGGACGGTATTGTCAAGGTGGCGCCTAGCACTACCACCGCTACGCTTTATCCTCCTAGTACTACTCCGGCGCCCAATACGACAGGCTCGTGGAATTTTAGTAAAAATATGGATAACTCTTGGCTACTTGCCACTCCGGCTAATCAGAATTTCTGTGGAGTGAGCGTTTCTAGTCTTACAGAATGCGCCACAGCCGGCCTTATCGAACTCACCGACGAAACTAAATGGCGTCCCACATATACCGCGCAACCCGGCACTTGGAATGGTGAATCGCAAGAACTTGTCGCTATCCGTCCGGCAACCAATAATCTGTCTGACGGTGGCGAATATGACGCACATTATCTGCTTGGCAATTATTATCAGTGGAACACTGCCACTGCTGGATCGGGCGGAGAGATTATTGACAAAGATGCACGCGACTCAATTTGTCCAAAAAATTGGAGATTGCCGACTAGTAACGGTACTGCATCCGGTGGTTTTAAGAATCTACTTCAGCGATACGACTTAGAAGATCAGGTTACCGGCATCGTTAATGGCGTTACCTATCACGGTCATACTGCGCCAATCTATTTCGTGCAGAATGGACACTTGAGCTTTTCTTCAAATTATTATGGCTTAATGTATGCTGGTAGGATCGCCGGGCTTGTCAGTAGCTGGGCAGAAACTTATCGCACCGATGTGCACCAGTTCTATTATTCTGGACTATACTATGATTACATGGGGAATCACAGTCGTAGTAGATATGGTTATGTACGCCAATGGGCATTCCCAGTTCGTTGCCTCGCCCGCTAATCTATCCCATCTCCTTATAAAAAGTGCACGAAAACCATCCATCAAATTAACTAGGGGTTTCCGAAGGTAAAAAGCTAGCAAATTGCCTGTTCTAGCGACAATATTCTTAGGCTAACGCGGGTCTGAATCACGCGAGCGTAAGCGAGTCGATGAGGAGAGCGTTACCTTGTCGCTAGAACAGGCAATTTGCTAGCCCCCCTCCCCCCTACAGTACTAGACAGCGGACGGAGAAACCGCGGGCGCGCTTATTGCTATTGGAGGGGTAGACATTAGCGCCATTGAAATACTGAGCGTAGGCGTTTGAAGCATCAGGGTATGCAGTAGTGGCCCAATAGAAGCTATTGTAGCCTAGATCCCGCGTAGAGCCATACCATGGGTCGACGTTACCCCCACGGACAAAGGAGAGAGGAGGACGCTATCGTTACGATAGTCTTTTTATAAGTTACCTCCAGTAGCTTAGTGCGATATTTTGCGACGTTTTCGTTTTAAAAACAAGCAGCAATTCAACAAAAAACCAGTGCAATACTATCGTCAATGCTTGAGTTAGACTCTATTTCACCAAAAATACCATACCCTACCACATATTTGACATACATACTAAGATATGGCACTTGGTGATCTCTGCGGGAGTCGAACCCGCATTGTCGGGATGAAAACCCGATGTACTAACCGTTATACTAAGAGACCTTACCCACCCATTATATCAAAAACTCCCTCTTTATGCAACCCCTATTTCCGCATCAAGTTAGAAACTTTCTCCGTCAAATCGGTTGGTAATAAAATCACAGTCTTCTGCGATGGGTCAGTGCTGATTTTTTCTAGCGTCTGCAGAGTACGAATACTCAACCCACCCGGTGTCTGTGCTAACATATTCGCTGCTTCTGCCACGGCGTTTGCTGCACTTTTTTCGCCCTCGGCTGAGATAATCGCCGCTCGTCGTTCACGCTCAGCCTCCGCCTGCTTGGCCATGGCGCGCTTCATATCAGCTGGTAACTCAATATTCTGTAGCTTCACGCTTTCAATATCAATCCCCCATTTGTCAGTTTGCGCGTCTACGATCTCGCGAATTTGTGCGGAAATCTCATCGCGCTTCGACAAAATCTCATCCAAGTCAAAGTTGCCAGTTACGTCGCGCAATGCTGTTTGCGCAAAAGTACTCGTTGCGTAGCGGTAATTTGTTGTCTCAAGTACGGCTTTTTGTGCGTCAATTACTCGCGCATAAACCACTGCATCAACATTCACCGTTACGTTATCTTTGGTGATTACTTCTTGTTTTGGAATATCCATCGGCGTAGTACGCACATCGACTTTTACCATTTTGTCAATATATGGAATAATCACCCGAAATCCCGGATCTAGCGTACGTGAATACTTACCCAGGCGTAACACTACTCCGCGCTCGTATTGGTTGATAATGCGAATACCTGGAATTACTACTAATAAAACCAAGATGATTAAAATGCCTAAAAAGACCATAAAATTAACTCCCAATTTATCTTGAGAGCATTATATCATATCTCATTAGAAAAATCTACCTATAATTTCTGGCATTCCCAATAAATATCCATTCGATAATCATGTGGACCAAATGGTTCCTCTGGAAAATACCTCACGCCAGTTTGGTTCGTATCGCATTTATAATAATCATTATTAAAATCTCTTGCCGCACCATTATGTTGTGCGTTATCATATAATAGTAATTGTCGCAAATAAGTTGTTGGTACGCCTGGTGATACGTATGTCGCTAATGCTTCAGCCGGATTACTACTTTTTCCCAATAATCTCGGGTATAAATAATTTGCATAATATTCATCAGCAATTTTTTCTAAACTTGACTCTGCCTGTAATCTGGGGTCAAAAAAAGCATCGACTGTCACCACTGTCAACACTGAAAAACTCGACATCACAATAATTATTAACAACAAAAGCTTATCCCAGGCCATTGAATTCTTCGCGAGCTTCATATTATTCATTTTAACACAAAAATCCCCCGCAAAACGTTTATGCTAAAATTTACGGATTTAAATTTTTCGAGCCTAAACCCTTCGGACAATACGGATCTAGCGGAGTGTTTACTAGGGTAGTATATCTGTGGTATAATGAAACAATGAGTGAAATTTTTAAACGTACTAAAACTTTGGCCACCATCGGCCCCGCTACTGATAGCGAAGAAATGATTGACAAACTAATTGGCGCTGGTCTTGATAACTGTCGTCTTAATTTTTCTCATGGTTCTTATGAAAAAATGGACGAATTTATTGGTTGGATTCGTAAAGCTGCCAAAAAACACGGTCGTCACGTTGCTATTGTGCAAGATTTGCAAGGTCCGAAGATTCGCCTTGGCCAAATCAAAGATAATTACCTCGAGATTAACGCAGGTGATGATATTATTCTTGATTACGCTCTCAAAGAGCATGACGGTGGATTAACCCTCCCGGTACAATACAACCTTGCCGCAAAGGTGAAAGTTGGTGATCCTGTCTACATCTTTGACGGTAAAATTCGCACTCACGTACAAGAAATTGTTTCCGACACGGCAATTCGTTTGACGGCCGAAAACAAAGGTTTCGTCAATAGTAACAAGGGTCTCAATTTACCGGATACTGATTTTGGCGGCGATATCTTTCCAGAGAAAGACATTCGCGATCTCGACTGGGGCGTTACGCGCGATTTTGACTATGTGGCAATCTCTTTTATTCAAAAAGCCGAAGATATTATTACTTTCCGTAAAATGCTCGAAGAACGTGGCTCTAACGCCAAAATTATTGCCAAAATCGAAACCAAAAATGCTGTTATGGACGATCAACATCTCGAGGAAATCGTCAAAGCTACTGACGCAATTATGGTGGCACGAGGCGATATGGGGTATGAAGTTGGCGCTGAAATCGTCCCCATTGTCCAGCGCAAACTTATTCGTATGTGCCGTGAACATGCTAAGATTTGTATCGTTGCTACCCAAACTATGGGCACGATGGTTGATAATCCAATGCCAACTCGCGCCGAAGTTAGCGATGTTGCTAATGCTGTGATTCAAGGCGCCGATGTCGTGATGACTTCCGAAGAAACTGCGATGGGTAAGTATCCGCTCGAGACTATTCAAGAGATGGTTAAGGTAATTAAATATGTCCAAGATCACGCCGAAACTACCGAAATCCCTCAGGCTCCTCAGGGCGAAAATCCTGACTACGATGCTATTGCTGAGTCTGCCGCTAAGCTCGCCGAGCAACTAGGAGCCGATACTATTATCTGTCAAACCGCTTCTGGCGCCACTGCTCGCGCTATGGCTGCACAGCGTCCACATTTACCAATTTATTCCGTTACTCCAGATACACGCGTTGCCAACCAACTTTCGTTAGTCTACGCCAACCGCGCCTACGTGCGTGATTATTCGCCCGAATTCGGGCTTGAGCTCGCTAAGGAGCTCAAAGAGTCGGGCGAGTTAGCACCTAAAGAGGGGCGAGACTATGTTGAAGTTGTGCTTGTTTCTGGTGATAAGGATATCATCGGCACCGATACCATTAAGATTCGCCGTATCTAATTGAATATGTTGGACTACGCCCGACATATTGATTAAATGGCATAAAATGTATAAGTGTTGTAAAAAATACAACACTTATACTGTAAAGGAGGTAAGATGTTCCATAAAAAAACTATTCGCGATGTTGAATTGGCTGATCAAGTTATTCTTTTGCGCGCTGACTATAATGTGCCGCTGGCTACTATTCACGCTGCGGCTGATGAGCTGGCGGAGAATAACGAGCTAACCAACGCCGGCGAAGTCACTCTGGCCGCTCCGACCAGCGTCGAAATTACTAGTGACTTTCGCATCCGCGCCAGTTTACCTACTTTACAGTATTTATTAGCTCATGACGTTGCAAAAATCGTTATCATTTCACATCTCGGTCGCCCAAAAGGGAAAGAAGATTCGCTCTCCTTGCGACCAGTTGCTGAACACTTAGCCGAATTACTGCCAGGACACGTGATTAATTTCGTAGATGAAATTACTGGTCCAGAAGTTGCGGCCGCTGTTGAAGATTTGCCAGAAGGCGGGATTTTACTGCTAGAGAATCTTCGTTTTGACCCGCGCGAAAAAGCCAATGATGCTGATTTTGCCAGGGAATTAGTTGATTTTAGCGGTGCCCAGCTTTTTGTACAAGATGGCTTCGCCGTCACGCATCGCGAACAGGCCTCAACTGCCGCCATTACGAAACTTCTACCTTCGGTTGCTGGACTTTTAGTAGAAAAAGAAGTTACGATGCTTACGCGGGCCGTCCAAGATCCAGCTCGACCATTTACGGTCGTGATTGGTGGTGCTAAAGTTACTGATAAACAGCCCCTTATTGATAAATTTCTCCCCATCGCTGACCATCTAGCAGTGGGCGGTAAAATCGCCGCCGACGGCTACACGAGTAATAATCCCAAAATCTACGTAGCCACTGATTTCGACGAAGACGGTGCTGGCGAAAAACTTGATATCGGCCCCGTTGCTACTACTGAAGTTATCGATTTAGTTCAGCAATCCCAAACCGTACTCTGGAACGGCGTCTTAGGCAAAGTCGAAGATGCTGCTTATGCCACCTCATCAACCATTTTGGCAAAATATCTTGGCGAGAACCCAGCAATCACCTCAATCATTTGCGGTGGCGACACGGCTGGCTTTGTCGAAGGGCTTTGTGCCGAAAATCCCGACTTGCAATTCTCGCTCATCTCCACGGGGGGTGGCGCCGCCCTAGAATTGCTTTCCGGCGGTATGATGCCGGGACTCGAAAACCTAGCCGATAAAGATTAATCTAAGAGCGTAAATGTTACATTCTTGCGAAGTCTCCCCTTGATGTGCTAAAATATAACAAACAGAAGGAGTTTAAAATGGCGAAACAGTTGAATTTACAAAAGCGTGAAAAAACTAGTAAAAAACTTAAGGCTTTGCGTAGTGCCGGACAGATTCCGTCCGTGATTTACGGTGTTGCTGAGCCGATCTTGGCCGTTTCTGAATACATTATTACCGAGAAGGCTCTACGGGAAGCTGGTTATCACTCGCCGCTCGAGCTTAATATCGACGGTCAGAAACAGTTGGCAATCGTCAAAGATGTTGCTATTAATCCAGTTAATCGTCGGATTATCAATATTGAGTTTCAAGCGGTCTCTGAAAATGAAGCCGTTGAGGCGACCGCCCCAGTTAAAATTATTAACTTTGAACAATCTGACGCCGCCAAAAAGCATTTGGTAATCCTGCAAGTCGTCGAAGACGTAGAGGTTAAAGCTAAGCCTAGTGAGTTGCCGTCCGAGCTTACTTTGGATGCCTCTAAATTGGCCGAGGCTGATGATAAGCTTGCCTTTAGTGACCTCAGATTACCAAAAGGCGTAGCGCTAGCCGACAAAGAGCAGGATATGTCTGCTGTTATTGCTAACGTTTACGACCCGGCTGCTGAAGCTGAAGCCCGCGAAGCCGAAGATGTTAAGGCTGATGAAATCAATACTACAGAAGCTGTCACCGAAGCAGAAAAAACCGAGTAGTGAGTGCCTGGCTCGTATCGTAGTGTAGATTTAAGGTAGAACGAGCGCCGAGATAACCACCAGCTAATCTGGTGGTTATCGCTTGCCTTGTTGTCTTGGGCTTCTCTTAAAACCCTCAGTCTCCATACGCTTTCTCTTACAATTCTAACACCCCAATATTACCACCCTCAGTCACATTAGTATATGTTTCAACCTGTCCATAATGTAGCGCATCTACGTTAGCGGTTAAATGCCGCTCCATTGCTGCTTGTGCCGCTTTAACATTCTCTGCCTTGCCTTGCCAGATTTTCAATACCGGCTCCTGAAAAGCTCGCGCAAAGGCAAAAGTCACCGGCCATGGGTACGGCGAATTCTGTTCTACTGCCGTTAGGTTCTGCGTAGCCTCTTTCGGCTCTTGTCCTCCGCTCAATAAACAGACCCCCGCTACATAACGCGGTACGGCGTGGCGCAGAATCGCCGCTGTCGCCATCCCTACCTCGTTTGGCGTAGATTGCACTTCGGCATCTTTGCCAGCCATGACCATATTGCATTTAAGAATTAATCCATCTAGCTCTACTCGTCGCGCCTCTAACTTCTGGAAAACCGCCGTCAATACCCGCGCTGTTACTTCCATATCCTGCTCAATGCCAAAATCTCCGTCTCTTAATACTTCCGGCTCAATCATCGGCACCATGCCAGCTAATTGACACTCCTTAGCAAAAGTCGCTAAATCCTCCGCGTTACGCTCTACTGCGAAGAAGCTCGGCTGATTTTTGCCAATCCTAAACACCGACCGCCACTTCGCGAAGCGTAAGCCGCGCTTATAATAATCCCGTAAGCGTTCCGCTAATCCCTCTAGTCCCAGAGTATAATCTTCGCCTACTTTTGGCATTACGGCTAAGCCTTCATCTACTTTCACTCCAGGAATTATCCCTTTGCTCGTCAAAAAGTCTACAAAGCTCGTTCCGTCCATCATCTTAGCTTTCACCGTTGAGCCAGACAAAATTACCCCGCTAATTGCATCTTTTAGGCCACTTGTCGTAAACAAAATCGTCCGATAGTCACGCTGTAACTCTGGAGAATTCTTAATACTATGTTCTGCAAAACGCCTGGTTAAGGTCTTATCGGACTCATCCGCTGCTAAAATCCCCTTGCCAGAAGTCATTAGTGACCGCGTAATTAGTCGAATATTGGCGCGCTTTTCAAGCTCCTTAGCTGCTAATTCTTGTAATCTTAGCGCCGTCGCCGAGCCCTTCAAACTCGTTGTCTCTGCATTTAGTCTCGCCCAGAGCAAAGCATCTTTTACTGACCCACCAGCTGAAATCACTCCCAGTATTGTTGCCGCAATCGTTGAATAAACCGTCAAATGCGTCAAAGTGTCCGTCCGTTCTAGGCTCCAACTCTCTTCTGCTTCGCCCATTACTAATTTACGTGGTGTAATATGGCAAATTATTTGCTCGATTTTTGGTTGTTCCGCCTCAATTTTGTCTACAATCTCATCACGCCCTCGTATCGCCGGTTCTTCTTCCAAAAATAGCACATCCGCCATTTCCATTAAGCGTCGTCCTGCTGGGGTCACGTGCTTTTCGGCGTGTACCGCCAACTTTGCGCCCTGTGCAAATTTCATAAAATTAGCAATCTCGTCCACCAATTGCGCCGTCACCGTGGTCGAGCGATCCACAAAGATCCACTCCGGGATACCTTGCGTAGCCGAAGGCGCAATCCATTCCGTCGGCTTCCGTGCGCTTGGCACAAAGTAAGTAATATCGTCATGATTGCAAAGAATATAACGATAATCTGCTGGCGCATCCAGTAGTGATAGTTCTCCATTCTGAAATTCTGCCTGCGAGCCCATAATCCCTGCATCTACCCCCAGCTGACCCAAAACCGACAGGGAAACTGCTGCTCCGCCGTAAACACTAGTGCGATGAAAATATGGATGAGCTTCACCATTAAAGCCCAACTCCATCCAGCTAATGTTTTTATCGTCTTTCTCCAGATAATTCCGTCGATCGTCTAATTTCAGATAAACGTCTTTCAGTACATTCCCAATAATCAAAATTTTGCTCATAGTCATATTATAGCATATGCTAAATCATCAACCTGCGCATCAGGTAAGAATAATGTTGTAAAAAATACAACACATTTTTGAAATAATTCCTCAATTTTATCTGAAAAACTGTAAAATCTATTGACTTTTCACTAAATCTGTGATACAATAGAAAGATAGGCCCTCACATTGAGGGTGAGTAAACTTTTGTAACTATACAAGCACCTTAAATCGTCAGTTTTGTTAAAAAAGGCTTGGATTTTTGGTGCACAGAAGGAGGGCTTCATTATGTTAGAAACGCAATGTATGGAACAGGTATCAAAATGGAACGCTGAGTTTAATTGGTGCAATATTCTTGCTGCGGTGCGCCGTATACCACATGAGGATGATGAACTGGGCAATGTCTTGCCGGGTCGATATCGCTTGCGCTATGTCGGAAATTACAGTCCGTGGATGAGTTATAAGTCTATTGAGCGTGCAGTGCAAGTTTTGTTGAACGAATTTGCCAATGAAGAACAACAAATTGCTTTTTTAGGAGATCAGATTAACTATTATGGTCAACAATTTTGGTCATTCTGGTATCTTGTTAAAAGTCTGGGCTACAAAATGAAAATGGGCACCAGTGTCGCTATTGAAGAGTCGAGATCATCTCACGCTACCAAGAGCCAAACTATGTTCTACGCTACTTTTGAATATTGCGCCGAAGACTACTATTGCAAATTCCTGCCCTGGATCAACAGTGTCTGCATAGAGCGTGGATTAAGACCGATTCTCGAATGATTTTTAACAAATGACAAAATTGGTTTAATTCTTTCCAGAGAAAGATTAAACCACTCCAAAAAACAGAGGCTGATTTTCATCAGCCTCTTTAAACATCCCCACTAGTACCCTCTAGCGTACCTCCACCCGTACACGAGGCACACTCCGACCGGAAAAATGTGTTTTCTTGGTCTTTACAAATGTTACTACGCCATCTTTTGCGGCGTGAATAGTAAAATTGCGGCTCATGTAAGTGCCTGGACCAGCAATTTTGGTAGCTCCAGTTTGACGCACCAGAACTTCACCATTACGAACTTTTTGTCCCCCAAACCGCTTTACGCCAAGCCTCTGCCCGGCATTGTTGTGGATGTTTTTAGCGGTACCGCCAGCTTTGACATGTGACATACTATTTCTTCCTTAAAACTATTATTTCCCGGGCTACAACCTGCCCTGCGCGCTGGTAAAGCAAGTCTTTTTGCCCCAAATTCTTAAAACTCTTTACATTATAGCTCAGATTCTGAATTTCGTCAAGAAGATTTAGGCGTTCATATTGACCGTTTGGCCTCAGCCACGCTGGCACTGCCAAGACTACCGGCGTTTCGGGTCCAATTTGCTCTGCCAGATTATGTAGGAAACCTAGAATAATTCGTCGACATTCCTGTTTTTCTTGTTTAAGCTTGATTTCGGCTGGCGGTTGCGACATTGGCTGACCTAAGAATACTTCGCATGCCACTGCGCCAATCGGCGGTTGCCAGCGGTGATTTGTCGCATCGCCCTGTTCGACTACTGCACTGGCAATCAAACTTCTCAAGCTCGGCTCTTTTTCTGCCAGCCATGCTAAATTCCGCTGCGTATATTCCACCATTCGCTCGTTCAGATCAGTACCATAAGGTAAATACCCCATCAAACTCGCCTCTTGCAGAACTACTCCGGTGCCGCAAAACGGATCTAGCAGGTGCGTTTCGGACGGCAAATCTCCGCACAAATTCGCTAAAATCTGTGCTAATTTCGGTGGCAACATTCCCACCTTAGCATCACGCGCCGGGCGAGCCCGATCACGTTCCACGTAACTATCAATATTTTGCACGGCTACTACGCGATAATATTTATTACCTAATTTCAAAAGCTCAAGTTTATTCTGCTGCCAAAGCTGATTATGGAAACTAGTTGCGCTTGATAAAACGGCGTCTTTGTTTGGCACCACGCGCACGCTCCGCCCAGCTTTTACTAAAATTCGTTTTAATTTTAATGCTTCACCTTGCGCTTTGTAGGCCGAAGCTCCGCGTGAAAAATCTGATACCCCTAGCGTAAGTTTGCCAGTTGCCGGTAGCTTAGCTAAAAACTCTCGTATCGGCTCGGTAATTTCTATCGCTAATTTTAGCGTGCCGCCTAATCTGCGGATATTCGGTATTTTTGCTGACAAGAGCTCACTTGTGATTGTTAAACTTTCACCTTGTGCTTTTGCTGCCTCAAAGCTAAACTCCGCTAATTCTGGTGCCAGCGTGCATACATCGCCCATTTTACCAAACAGGCTCTCTAATTCCGCCACCGAAATCAAAGGTTGTCTCCCTAAAACCGCTACGAACTTCTTCATAATTATAATATTATACTAAAAAATCCTCTTATCGTCCACGATGATACCTAATCTGACTGCGTTGTCACGCGAGTTCTAGAAAATATGCTATAATGAAAAAGTTATGACACAGACTGCTCAAAAACCTTCAAAAACGCACAATCCAAAAACTAAATTTCACATTTCTTTTCGCATAATTCTGTCAGTTTTGACTTTTGCTTTAATTATTTACGTAATATTAGCGAATTTTAATGACATTAAAGCTGCATTTGCTGAAATTAGTAAAACTAATGTTATTATTTTACTCTTACTCATCCCGGAGCAACTTTTTATGTACTTTTGCTGCGGCCAAATGTTCTTCTCGTATATGGCAGCCAAAAAAGACACCAAAAAAGTCTCAGCCTGGACCTTAATGCGCGTCTCGCTTGAGCTCAATTTTGTGAATCACGCCGTGCCAGCTGGCGGCTTGGGCGGGCTAGGCTACATTACTTGGCGGCTTAAACCTTTTGGCGCAACCGCCGGCCAGTCAAGCTTTATGTATGTTCTGCGCTATATTATCACTATCTGCGCTAACCAACTACAGACCATTCTAGCAATCATTTTTCTGTTAATTTTTGGCAATATTGGCGCCGGCGGTATGTGGATTATTGGGCTTACGGCATTGCTTAGCGTAGGCATTATTTTGGCAATCGTCATTTTGATTGCGATTGCCAGTAGTAAGCAACGGATGATTTGGTTTGGCAAGGCTGCCACTAACTTTACTAATTGGCTTGTCAGCAAGATTACTTTTGGTCGCAAAACTACCGTACTAGAACGCACCACTGTGGATAAATATCTCGATGACGCACATGAAAATCTCATCACGGCTAGTCGCCACAAAAAACTTCTCTTGCGTCCAATTGCTTGGGGAATTCTTTATAGTTTTCTCGAGGTGGCAACTTATTGGATTGTGGCCGCTAGTCTCGGGCGTCCGGACATTTTGCCACAAATTATGATTGGCGAGGCTATTGGTTCGGTTATGGGCTCAATTGTACCTTATGGCCTGTACGAACTTGGTATGGGCGGGATTATGGTTACGCTCGGCGTACCGTTCGAAGTTGCCACTCCAGTGGTGCTAATTACGCGTGTCATTGTGCTTCTGAGTACGATTGTTAGTGGTTATGGTTTTTATCAACACTCAATCTCTAAAATCGGTCGTCAAGAAAAGTCCGCCATCCATAATCGCGAAGATATTTAGTTACGCTTATTTCTGCATTGCTTGAATTTTAGCGTAGTGTAAAATTTTCCTATATAATAATTATTATGTCATCTGCCCCGCAATTCACTGTCAGCGAATTTGTTACTATTTGTAATCAGATTTTAGAATATTCTTTTTCAAGTGTGGTGGTCGAAGGGGAAGTAGCAAGTTTTAAGGTTAATCAAGGCAAATGGGTGTTTTTTGATCTTAAAGAAGGTGATTGTAGTATAAATTGTTTTATGTCGGTTTATCAACTGACGGCGCCGATTGCTGACGGTATGAAAGTTCGCGTGCGAGCTACGCCTAAGCTTACTGCCTGGGGTAAATTCTCCCTTACCGTACAGCGAATTATGCCAATGGGCGAAGGGAATATCAAAAAAAGTTTTGAATTACTAAAACAAAAACTTACCAAAGAGGGGCTATTCGCGCCAGAGCGCAAGCGGCCTCTGCCTCGTCCTATTCGTCGTATTGGGGTAATTTCTTCTACGCAGGCCGCCGGTTATGTTGATTTTCTCAAAATTCTTAACGCACGCTGGGGCGGCTTACAAGTTATCACGGCTCATACGCAGGTTCAAGGACTAGGAGCAGCCGAGCAGATCATTCGTGCTATCAATTATTTCAATCAATACGGTCAATCAGTTGATGAAGAGAATCAAGCTAGTCAGCCTAAGTCTCATTTAATTTTGTCAAAAAATACATCCAATGATGCACGTCAGGTTGACGTGATTGCGATTATTCGAGGGGGTGGTAGCGCGGATGATTTAGCAGTGTTTAATGATGAAGAATTAGTGCGCGCTGTCGCCGCTAGCCGTATTCCGGTCATTACGGGTATTGGTCACGAGGTCGATGAATCGCTCGTTGATCTCGCCGCCGACCTCCGGGCCTCGACGCCCTCGAATGTCGCGGAACTTCTTACTCCCGACCGGCAGGCCGTCCGGGCGAAGTTCCGCTCTGATCTCGGGCGTCTCGGTCAAATCCTCCGCACGCGTCTCAGCTCCGCCCGCGCCGAAAATCGTACTAAGGTGACAGAAATCGGGCGCACTATTCTGCAACATGCTGGGGCTGAGCGACGCCGATTACAATCAACCCAGAAATTATTGGCGTCGCTCAGCCCCGAAGCCGCGCTCCGCCGAGGCTACGCGATTTTGGACGGCAAAATTTCCCCAGGCTCAGAGCTAATGATTACTACAGTAAATAATATTATCACTACGGAGGTCAAAAATGTCCAAAATCGCTTCAACTAAAGTCAAAACGCCGGCGGATTTTGCTAGCGCAAAATCCGCCCAATCAGCCCATCTCTCAAAATCCGCCCAAATTCCCCAATCCGCTCACTCCGCGGAATTTCCCCAGCCCTCAGCGGATTCCGCGTCGCAAGGCTACGATAATATTGACACTCAAATTGCCCGGCTTGACGAAGCTGTCGAATGGTTCTACGGTGATGACTTCTCTCTTTCTCAGGCCGTTGAAAAATATCAATCCGCTATTAAATTAGCCGAAAATATCGACCGCTCACTCGATCAGCTCGAAAACCAAGTCGAGGTTTTATCCATCGACTTCGCCAAAGAATAAAGTCTTTACAAGCATGTAGGTTTTAGAATATAATAACATTATGCAACCACAATCTAACCCTTCTCCTAGTATGGTCGAATCTAACCGTCCAGCGGCTAATTCTTTTATTCCTCCTGCACCAGGCGCTGCGCCAGTTGCTCCTGGTCAAACTCCGCTGATGTCTAAGGCCGCCCCTGTGCAACCCAAAAAAGATAATTCTTCGCTTATTAAGACTATAGCAATTGTTGTTTTAAGTCTTACTACGGTAGTTTTTTTCGGCCTATTTATTTGGAAATTCCTCGAATGGGATTCGGTCAAGACTGATGTCGATGGTCAGATTGACGCTGCCGTGGCCCTTGCTAAGCAAGAAACTACCACCGCTATGGAAGAAGAATTCCTCGAGCGCGAAAAATACCCTTACAAGGATTTTTCTGGCCCGATTGATTACGGTAGTTTATCCTTTGAATATCCTAAAACTTGGAGCGTTTACATTGCTAAGGATGCCACCAAGGGCGGCGATTTTGAAGCTTATTTTAACCCTGGTGAAATCGAACCTGTCAGCAGTAGTACTATCAATGCTTTGCGCGTTACTGTTAAAGATAGTGCCTTTGATAGTGAAGTTAAGCGTTACGAGTCCAACATTCGCAATGGCAAACTCTCTCTCGAGACCCGCAACGTCGGTGGCACCCTCGCCAACGTCTACACTGGCGAGCTTCCTACTGGGGGACTGGTTGGTATTGTCGCCATGTTTAAATTGCGCGACAAGACCGTTTTCATCCAGACCGATGCCGAGCTTTTCTCGCAAGAATTCTATAAATTGCTCGACACCGTCACTTTCGTTGAATAGCTTCTTAAGAAACTACAAATTTTAACATAATTTTAACATAATTTTAACATAATTTTTGCTAAAAACGCTAATTTAACGTAAAAAGTATTGACATTTTCGACAAAGTATGCTACAATGGAAGTATGGGGTTAATTTTGCTTGAGCAAACTCAGGCACCCCTTATAGAACATTAATTTTTGACGATTATTTTCAGATTTTGGTAAAAATTCGTGAATTTTAGGCCAAAATCTGCCTAAAATCACACGTTTCAGCCATCTTCTGTCTACATCGCCAAATTCTCAAAAAAGGAGGAAATGAGAATGAAGAAAAGAATGAGCAAATTTAATGAAGAGTCCGACATGGCTCAGAGGCTCAATAAAGGTTCAGATATGAAAAGGCATGATGATATCTGGATTAGTGAGGTCACCGGCGAGCGCGTCAGCGAGCGCGAAATCGCCTCTCAACTCCATCGCTACACAAGGCGATTGGGGTGTAGCATAGCCTTTGCGGCGATATTCCTTACCTTAGTCGGTACTTCTATTACTATGTGCGTTGAGCGGACTATTTCAAAACGCGTCATGGCTAAGCAACCATCATCCGCCGAGCAGAGTATAACTCGAGAACAGCAACCTTCGCAGCATATGCAGGGGACTCCTGATATTCACCCTAACGCAACGGTGGATACGCCGCCGCTACCGGCGGCTAGCTTAGATGAGGTTTCGAAAGTAGTCAAAAGCTCGGACGGTTCCTTCAAAGATCTGTCGGAGCGGCTTTCTGACCACGGGTCTATGGAGTATATTTGTTTTCCAAAAATGACGATCCGCACCAGCGGATCGGACAACGCGATTAGCGCGAATAATTCGCGGGTAATATTCGACCCTGATGTTGAATATTACATTACGTTTAATTATCGCGAAGGGTTGACGGAGGATGAGGATTTCTATGGAGACATCAGGGTAGAATATCCCACCTTCATTCCGCAGGGGCAAATCGGATTCGTTCAGATTGTCGCCTATGACGGCAAACAAGAGCGATACTCTCTGGGGGAAATAGAAGTATTTGCCAAAGCTAGTGACATTAATTTGTTGCATACTGCTGGCGTTACTAGTTATTTCTGGAGTGAGTACATTGAGACTCACTGGAGTGATAATGATGGCGGTTTTGGCTTTTCCTTATATTCCTCGCCGGAACCTACAGATGTAATGGCGGATCGAGAAGATGGTATTTCATCAGTGGGTGGGACTGTTTCCTATCAGATTACTGGTAATGATTCTGGTAACCTCGTCTCGACAGTAACGTTGTCTGACGATGCGGAAGCTACCGTAATAGAGCTTGGTGATGTCCGTACCGTTAGCGAGCTGCGCGAGGATCAACCTACTGACCGGTTTATCGGCCAGCCTACTGATCAGTCCGCTTCGGCATTACCACAACAATACCTTCTTGATAAGAGTCTATTGTTAGACGCTGAAGCGCCAGTGCCATCATGTGGCCATCCGTATGTGGAATCTGGTTTACCGCCGAGGTAATCGTCAAAATATAGGAGGGGAATCTGGGCGCTCTCAAGCGCCCATTTTTTTCTGGCCAAATTGAGAATATCTTAGCTACTTCTGGTATCGTAGCCTATTTTTGCGCTATAATAAAACTATGACTGTGGAGGTAAACAGTACTAACGGAATTTTTGTCGCTGCGCACGAGCTCAAGGCGCCGCTCTGTTTAATGCGTCAGCTGGCGTTGGCGCTGGATTTAGCGGATGATCCGTCTACTACCGAGCGGCTTAAAACTCAGCTTATTAATGTTTCCGAACGTGCCTTGCGTCAAGTGAATGATTTGACTAAAATCGCTCGTCTTGAGGATGGTTTATTTGCTATGGAACCCGTCAGTGTGCGTGGCGTGTGTGATGAAGTTTGGCGTGAGATTTCTCAACTCTACCACTTCGAGCAGCACGAAATTAATTTACATTATACTAATAAGTCCAAGCTTGCTCTAGCAAACTATGATTTGTTATATAGTGTAATTTATAATTTTTGTACTAATGCTTTGCATTATTCTAGAGGGGAAGTTCCCAGTCAACTCATTGTACAGGACCATCAAGGCCGCATCCGTATAAAAGTGCGTGACTATGGCCCAGCCTTGCCGGCAAAAATCTGGCGCGCACTGCAATCTGGCTCGCTCTCGGCGCCAACGCCCGTGGCTATGCGTTCAGATAGTACCGGCCTCGGACTATATATTGCCAGTGCTTTTGCTCGCCATATGCATAGCTCGGTGCGCGCCATTCGCCACCGCGACGGTACAAGCTTTTTCGTTGATTTGCCAGTATCTTATCAAACCACTATTTGGAGTTGTTTATCATGACCGCTTTATCATCAGCTCCCCAGGGGGCGGGCCCGGCGACAGCTGGATTTAAATCCGGCTCCGCGCGCTCCTCGGCGCCGCTCATCTATTTGCTCGAGGATGATCCCATTATGGCTGAATGTCTAGCTCTCAGCTGCCGCCGGGCCCCATCTTCCCCCACAATTAAAGTCTTCGCCGACGCCATTAGCGCAATGGCAGACTTTGATCACGGCTTGCCTAATCTTATTTTGCTCGACATTATGCTAAACGGTCCCAATGGTTTCACTTTTCTTAATGAACTTATGTCTTACTCTGATACTTCTGCTATTCCAATTATTCTTATTACATCATTAGAATTGCGTGCGCGCAGCCTTGAGCACTACGGTGTGCGGGAAATTTTATCGAAAGAGACTCTTACGCCTGCTGGCTTGACTGCTATCGTGGGGCGCTATGTCTAATGACCTCCGCTCTAAGGCGATTATTTTGCATCGCACTAATTATGGCGAGTCGGACCGTATCTTGAATTTATTAACTCCAGAGGGTAAGGTTGCGGCGTTAGCTCGCGGCGTCCGTAAAGAGAAGTCTAAACTTGCTGGCGCCGTTGAGCCGTTTTCAGTTTCAGATGTCGTCATTCATCAAGGGCGTTCCGATCTCGGCACGCTCACTAGTGCCAAAATGCTTAAATTTTATAGCCAAATCATCACCGACTTAAACCGTCTAGAGCTCGCCGGCATTTTTCTTAAAAAAATCAATCTTGCTGCCGATCAAGTTACTAGTCCTGAATATTTTTCTCTGCTCGAACAATCTTTGGCTGGACTTAACGAAAAACTTTCCATAAGTCTAGTTGAAGCTTGGTTTTGGCTTAATTTTGCTAGAATTTCTGGCGAAGAAGTTAATCTCATATATGATATAAATGGAGAGAAATTATCGCCAGAAATGGCTTATTATTGGGATAGCTCTGAATTGTCCCTAAAACTTAACCCGTCTGGTGATATAAAATCTCGCGAAATTAAGTTGGCGCGCTTTCTTTTGGCTAATCCTCTCGCTTGGGCTACTAAAATTGACAACGTAGAAGAATCATTGCCACCTATTCTACGTTTAGCAAAATCTGTGAATCGGCTCAAAAATTAATTTACTTAATTCTTAAGTTTTTGCCCAGAATGGTTAAATTTGTGGTACAATAAAAACGTCATAAACTAAAACGAACCGAGTTTTTGGTAATTTATATACCAGAACCCTGTGAAAATTTATATGCATAAAGCGGCACCGCTTTAGAATGCGTATAAGTTTTTGTTACGGTTCGAAATGGTTTATGACACCTTGCGGTGTCGCTTTTTGTTTTGGCTACAACTAGGTCCGTTAGGACCGTAGTTGGCGACAAAGAAAGAGTCTTGGATGCTGCAATAAT
>CAOZKB010000016.1 GCA_948571325.1 uncultured Candidatus Saccharibacteria bacterium
GTGCTACGCCAAAAATGCGTCACGCTTACAACTTTAGACATTTTTATTATAGCACGAACGGTTTTGAATGAGAAGTTACAGCTTAGTAATGAAGGACGGAGAAGCAATCGCGCGATCATTACTATAAGAAAAATCCATATCAAAGTAGAGGGGAAGGGATATTATAATCTGTGTCATGCATGTTCCCTGTTCACATTCAACAAAAAATGAACCATCTACTGGCCATTTTATAACATAATTTATATTTTAGTCAATGGTAGTACCGACTGGGATCGAACCAGTGACCTTGGGCTTATGAGTCCCACGCTCTAACCATCTGAGCTACGGTACCACGAATTGTTAAGTAGTACTGAGGTTCAGATGATTAGAGCGTCCCACGCAATCATTGATTTTACTCGGCTTACGCCTCGGACGGCCATCTGAGCTACGATACCACAATATTAAGGGGACAGGAAGTCTCACTGCGTTCGACATCCAGTCTGCTTTCTCGTTGAGAAATCCTATTTCATAATATTCTATGAATATTATGAAATCGTCTTCCTGGCGGAAGGGACAGGATTCGAACCTGCGAAGCTATTAACTTGCCGGTTTTCAAGACCGGTGCCATCAACCACTCGGCCACCCTTCCGTGTTTTATTATAGCACGTCTTGACATTTTAGACAACTTGTGCTAGAATGAAAGCATAAGGGCTTTTAGAGCTCTGGTTTGGGGTGTGCTTTTTATGTTTTGGCTTGGGTTCGGGCTTATTTTTTACTCAGCGTTGGTATGTACAGCCGTCACATCATCGAGATCATCTAGCGCATCGAGGAGTTTTTCGAGCTTTTCAGCGGTTTCACCTTCGACGGCGACGGTGGTAGTAGGAATATATTTCAGCTCAGCGTTAGTAACATTGAGCCCGGAGTCAATGAGGTTAGCACGAACCTTCATTAAGTCGCTGGGGGCGGTCACGATAATTAGGCCCTCTTCCCCTTCGTCGACGTCTTCGGCGCCGGCATCGAGCGCCTGGAGCATGGCCTCCTCGCCCTTGTCGGAGACTTCAATCCAACCTTTGCGCGCGAACTGGAACATCACTGAGCCTGGATCGGCCATGCGACCACCGTTTTTGGACAAAGCGTTACGTACATCGGGCATAGTACGATTTTTGTTGTCCGTAGCAACTTCAATAATTATGCCGGCGCCGCCAGGACCGTAACCCTCGTAAGTTTCTTCAATGAGGGCTGCGGCACTTTTGTCAGAAACACGAGCAATGGCACGTTCAATATTAGCCTTAGGCATATTGGCCTGACGAGCTTTTTCCAACATCATGGCAAGCGACGGGTTCATATTAGGATCGGTACCGCCGCGCGCAGCAATAGCGATTTGATTAGCGATTTTGGTAAAAAGTGCGCCACGTTTAGCATCAACAACGGCTTTTTGACGTTTAGTAGTAGCCCATTTACTGTGTCCAGACATAAGTTCTCCTGCGGTATTTTACTTTTATAACAATATTACTTATAATTATACACTTTTTCTTCCTAAAATCAAGGTAAGATTACAAAAGTTATGATTAGATTATATTTTGTTCGGTGGCTCTATGGACCCATAACATTAGATATGGTATAATTTAAGAATGAGCGATCGACTTGAAACCTTGCAAAGCATTTTTGGTGCAAAAATTTTTCGGATTCCAGATTATCAACGTGGATATGCTTGGACCGAGGAACATTTAGCAGCGTTTTGGGAAGATTTGATTAATCTGCCTAATGATAAAAATCATTATACAGGTATGCTTTCACTACAATTAGTGCCAAAAGAAGCCGTGCGAACCTGGGGTGAAATTGATTGGAAAATAGATCAAGGTAGCGAGGGATATTATGTGGTTGATGGCCAGCAACGCTTAACAACTTGCGTGATTCTGATTCAGTGTATGATTGAATTTGTGGAGAGGTATGCGGAACCTGGACAGGAAGCGACACTAAATAATGAGACGATTACAGAAATTCGACGGCGTTATCTGTATGATTTACGAGAAAATTCGCAGGCAAGGTTAAAGGCTTTTATTTTTAGCTACGAGGAGAAAAATCCGAGTTATGAATTTTTTAAGACGAAAATTCTGGGAGCCGAGAAAGTAGTGCAGACTGAGGAAACTTTTTATACTTTAAACCTAGCAAAGGCAAAGGAATTCTTTACTAAGCAGCTTGAGGAGTTTTATACCGAAGCGTTGAAAAACGAAGCAGGCGAAAAAGCAGTGCGCCAGGATGCTGCTACCGAGGAAGACAAAAAGGTGGCACGCCAGAAAGCTACTGCCGAGGTACAAGAAGTTTACAAAAAGTTAACGCAGAATCTGAAGTTTAACCAGTATATTATTGAGAATGATTTTGATGTTTTTGTAACTTTTGAGACGATGAATAACCGCGGAAAAAAGCTAACGGCGTTGGAGCTACTTAAAAATCGCTTAATTTATCTGTCGACTTTGTTTGATGATGACAATGATAAGGGCGAATCGAAGGCAAAATTGCGGCGGGAGATTAACCGGGCTTGGCAGGTAGTTTATAGTTACTTGGGTAAAAATAAAGATACGCCAATGAGTGATGACACTTTTTTGCGCGAACACTGCGTAGTGTATTTTGGCTACGGTAAAAAGCAACGCAAGTTTGAAGATTTTTTGTTAAAAGATTACTTTACGCAAAAACGCGTATTGGAAAAGACCGTGGAAGTAGTGAGCGTGAAAGTTGCACAGGACGATTTCGAGGACGACGACGCCGAGGCGGACGAGACTGAAGAGAATAATGTCGACGTCGCCCAGGTCAATTATGACCAAAATCGATTGACCTTGGCGGACACTCTGGACTATGTAGAAAGTTTGCGCGAAATGAGCGTACACTGGTACAATTTGTATTTTCCAGAACAGTCAGATTTACCAGCAGATATGAAAACTTGGCTGAGCCGTTTACAACGATGTCAATCAGCGAATTTTCGGCCATTGATTTTTGCAATGCTATCGCGCGATGACATTCCCACAGAAGAAAAAGTGGAATGCTTGAAGCTGATTGAAAGTTATATCTTTTTCTATTTTGCGATGAGCGGATACAGGTCAAACCACCAGCGCACGGTATTCTTCAATCTGGCACACGAACTTTTTGCTAAGAAAATTTCCCTGGCGGAAGTGATGCAGCGGCTAAGACAGATCAATTGTCTAGAAGAGACGGAAGACGGGCGACGAATTTTGCGAATAAGTGCGGTAACTAGTAATATTAAACGCTTGTTTGAAGATGGTGGCGGATATTATAGCTGGACGTTTATTCGATATTTTCTGTTTGAATACGAAACTTGGTTAATGAATGAGAATAGGGTGCCGCAGCGGATTTTTCCGGCGGAGTTCTTCGCGACACGGGGTGAAAACGACAAAACGTCGATTGAACATATCTTCCCCCAGAAGCCCAACAAAAATGACGACCGTGATGATTCGTGGCGACAAATTTTTGGTAAATACACGGCGGACGAACAGAAAATTCTAAATGGAAGTTTAGGTAATCTACTACCGATGTCGCTGGGCGAAAATATTGATTTACATAATTATTCGTTTGCGAAAAAGTGCGAACGTTATCGAAGGGGTTCGGTGAGCGAGAGTGAAGTGGGTCGTACTACGAAAGAAGTGAACGGCAAAATAAAAGAATGGTGGGACGCTGATGCGATCCTAATGCGCGGCTGCAAACTGTTAGATTTTATGGCAGAGCGTTGGAATTTTGAATTTCGGCAGGATTATGACAAAATTAAGCTGCTAAATCTGGAATTTTTGCAAAGTAAGCCCGAGGATTACGAGGAAGAGCCAGAAATGAGGCCGAAAGGTCAAACTACTGGCGCGCGAGCAGTGATTACGCCGGAAATGATTGAAGCCGCCTATGGCTTTGCGAAGCGAGTTTACCTCGAGGAGATTTCACCGCAGGCCGCAAGGAAGCAATTGCGCGACAAGTACGGGATGAATGAAAATTCAGCGGCAATGTACTTAGACTGCTTCGGTCATATGATGAAGGGAGAAGTTTATACCCGCCAAATTTCTGCTAGCGCAGCGAAGCATTATATTGATAATATTACGAAAGATTTTGGCGATGAATACGGAAAATTGGCGCAAAGAGCCGTCGAGCTTAATCGTGAATATCTACGAGAAGTTATAAAAAAATAAAAGTCAAAAGATATTTGTGTGGTCCCCGGAACAGGACTTGAACCTGCACCCGATTGCTCAGACTAGCACCTGAAGCTAGCGCGTCTGCCAATTCCGCCATCCGGGGAACTCCGTTCCCCTTTTCCAAACTCGCATTTTCGAGAAAGTGAACTTTCTCTCCTAAATGCTTGTTCGTGACGGGGATGAGATAATTATAGCATATTCATAGGGGTGGGTTAAGTATTGACTTTTTTAATGATGCGTGCTATAATGGTAGTAGAGGCATGGTTTTTGACCAATGTCTGGGATTTTGGTGGTTTTGGATGAGTATTTAAGGAGGTGATGAGATATGTCAGCTAAGCCAATTACGCCAGAAGAAGCACACCGGGCACACCGGGAATTTTGTGAAACGTATATACCAGATTTTGTCATCGAGACAGTTAATTCTCTCCTAGCGGCAGAATCTTCTAATCCTGGTCGCACAGTTACGCTTCTACAGAATAGGATAATTGAAGAAATTATGAAAAATCCAGCTTTTCCTGATGACGCCAATAGGCAGACAATTTTTGACAAGCACTGGTTGGTTTTTAAAGAAATTTATGAATCGGCTGGATGGAATGTTGTCTATGAAGTTCCTGCAATAGACGAGCACTTTGCTACGTATTTTACTTTTACACCAATAGAAGAGTAGAGAGGAGAATATTAAGGCCCGTGTTAGTTATTTTTAAGAAGGGGGTGATGAATTTAGAGGAATTTACACCGATTTCGCCAGAAGAGGTGAAGAAGAGTTGTTGAAATTTAGCATCAAAATCCCATAAGGTACCTTATGGGCCGTAGTGTAACTACGGCCCATTTTTTGACTTAATGTAACTTCGCACTGGCAGGCATTTGAGCGTCTTTAAGGATGGGTTCGAGTTCTTTTTCTTCCAAGGTTTCGTGTTGAAGGAGAGCCTCGGCGAGTTTATCAAGTGCAGGCTTGTTAGCACGGAGCACATCTTCGGCGCGCTTGGCGGCCTCGTCGGATAGGGATTTGATTTCCTGGTCGATAAGCTCAGCGGTCTTCTCGGAATATGGCTTGCTGGTAGCGATTGTGTAATAGCCCGTATCGCCTTCAGGAAAAACGAGATTGCGGGTTTGGCTACCCATTCCCTCTTCAACAATCATCTCTTTGCTGAGCTGGGCAACATTTTGCAAATCGGAGGAGGCGCCGGTGGTTATAGCCTCTGGGCCAAAGACAAGTTTCTCAGCGATGCGACCACCCATGGCGCGAGCGAGAATGTCTTTGAGTTCGTAAATATTTTTGTAGCTGCGGTCTTCAGGTGGAAGGAACCAAGTGACACCACCAGTGCGGCCGCGCGGAATAATGGTGACTTTATGCACGGGGTCGGAGTCTGGGAGGACGTGACCGACGATCGCGTGGCCGGCCTCATGGTAGGCGGTGACCTTGCGTTCGTGCTCGTTCATGGCTTTACTCTTGCGCTCTGGGCCGATCGCGACGCGCTCAAACGCCTCGGTTAAATCGGCATTGGTAATTTCCTTATGACCTTCGCGAGCGGCCGTGATGGCAGCCTCGTTGGCAATATTGGCCAAATCAGCCCCAGAACTACCGGCGGTTTTGGCCGCGAGGGCGTCTAAGTTAACGTCTTTTTCTTTGGGTTTGTTTTTGAAATGGACGTTGAGGATCTCAAGGCGGTCTTTGCGTTCGGGGAGCGTGACGTTAACGTGACGGTCGAAGCGGCCAGGACGGAGCAGGGCCTTATCTAACATATCGACGCGATTCGTCGCGGCGATCACAATAACGCCCGAATCATTATCAAAGCCGTCCATCTCAACCAAAATTTGGTTCAAAGTTTGCTCGTCTTCACGCCCTGCTCCGCCACGCGCGTCGCGTTTATGCGCGACCGCGTCAATTTCATCAATAAAGATAATCGAAGGGGCGTTTTTCTTAGCTTTGGCAAACAAATCACGTACACGCGAGGCGCCCACACCGACAAACATTTCGGCAAATTCAGAACCAGAGATACTAAAGAACGGAACTGAAGCTTCACCCGCTACGGCGCGCGCCATGAGAGTCTTACCAGTACCAGGTTCACCAGCTAGCAATACACCACGTGGAATTTTGGCACCAAGTTTTTCGTATTTTTTAGGCTCTTTCAGAAAATCAACGATTTCGGTTAAGTCCTGCTTGGCGGATTCGTTCCCTGCGACGTCTTTGAAGGTGATTTTTTTCTTGTCTGGGCCATATAATTTCGCCTTTGCTTTGCCAAAACCCATTGATTGATTATTCATGGATTGAGCCTGGCGCATCATTGAACTGAAGAAGAAAATGATAATGATTACCGGCACAATAATAATTGCAATATCTAAGGCATAATCCCAGAAACTGGAAGCTTCGGCATACTCGATGACCGGATATTTGGACTGACATTTAGTTAAATCTTCGCCATCTAATTCGCTACAATAATCAATCAGGCCTTGCTCGTACAGCGTACCGGAAGCATCTTTGCGAGAGGTCTGGGTGTAGTATTTTTCGCCTTTAAGGGTAATTTTGAGCTGGTTGCCTTCGACGGTGATTTTTTCGATATTGCCATCACTGCTATTAGCACGAGCGATTACATCAGAAAGCGGGACTTCGGTGATGGTTTCTTTGGGAGTGATCAACGAAGCCACCGCAGCACAACACAAAAGCAACATTGCCACAAACATCAGCCAACGAAAGGTATTGCTACCGCTGTTGGACTTTTTCTTCATAGATTTTGGCACAATATTCTCCTTATTTCTCTGCTCATTCTAGCATAGACCGGAGAATATCTCAACTCTGGAAAGCGGATTTGTTTAAAAGGTACGAAACTTGATGGAAGTAATTAACTGGACGACCGCTTCGTCAAACTCGGATTGAAGCGCGGTTTGACTACCAAGGTAAGTCATGAAAACAAGCATTTTTTGCTGAGAGGAATCTAGGACAAAATAAACTTTGTCTGGCCCATCTGATACAACTTCGGGGTTATGTTTATAGTAAGCATAATAAAGATCTGGAGCGACCTCGGTAAATCCGCCCGAGCCGTCGACAAGGGGTTTCCCAGTAGCACTTTCGGCCGACCAGCGTAGTTGTAAGTAGATTGCTAATTGGCAAGTTTCATTAGCATAATCTTCATCACATGGGAAAATATTGGAAGCGTCATCAACTACACCAGATTGCACAAAAACATCCTGATTCTTCTGGTATTGGAGGACTTGAATATCATTGCCAGCGATATCACGGTGGCGGAATCACAGCTATCCAGCTAAAAAATGGTGCTAGAATAATTGAGATGATACCGAGAACAAGTGCGACCTTGGACTGTGCACTAGGTATGCTGGAAGAATTAGCGTCAATCTTCATTAATTCGGGGGCTGAATGGGTGAGGCTTGGGTTGGTGATGCTGGTTCAGTTTTTAATGTTGTTTGGTCGATGCCTTGCGTCGTTGACGCAGATGGTTGTATCGGTTCGGACAAAGCGTGACCACAGTTAGTACATTTCATATATGTACTTTCAATAAAGTTAATGATTGTAAAAATTTTTAAGTTATTTTAGGTATAACAAAAATATACATTACCGCAAATAGTGGTGAAGTATAATTATTTACATGATGCCGCGGTCAAATTTGCCACCGTGTTCGATATCGTGAATGATGTCCGGAATGTATGGTGCAATGTTTTCAGGTAAATCGTCAATTTTCGCCCAGAGCAAGCCAGCGCATTTGTTCGGCTCGCAAACGTGAGGCGTACCGGTGTAAGTTTTGGCGCCAAAGACACAACGGAGATACGCTTCATCCAAACTATAACTAATGTATTTCAAAATGAGATCTTCGGGCAAAATTTCGACGCCAATTTCTTCAGCAACCTCCCGAATGGCGGCCTGGGCAAAAGTTTCGCCCGCCTCGACGTGTCCAGCGGCGCCAAAATGATACTTGCCGTCCATGTAGCCAGTATTTTCGCGCAGTTGCAATAAAATCTCCTTGCCATTTTTACTTTCACGAGTAAGGTAGATAAAGACGCAGGGGGTGCATTTGAAACGGATTTTAGCCGGCTGGCGAGGTTCATTATTCATGTATATTATTATATACCTTTGCACGCCGTAGGAGCTGAGGTGTCCTTTATTTTTGATCTATCTAATTCCCCGATAAAAATACTTTTACATTTCTATGGTCGGGGCGACTGGGCTCGAACCAGCGACCTCACGGTCCCAAACCGTGTGCGCTACCAACTGCGCTACGCCCCGATAATTTCATTATATCATAACTCATCGCAGATTACTAGACTTTGAGTAAACTTTTAGAGTAATGCTATGGATTATGCGTAGTTAAACTATTTTCCCAACCCTCTCTTTGTATCCAAAACTATTTTCCCTAGAATATCCTCATCTCCTAAATCCTCCACATACAGCATCGTTCGCTTTGCGCTTGAATAGGGAATTATTTGCGGTAATTCGTAATTCAGATTTTCTCTTGTTTCCTTCAATAATAATTTATTATCATAAATCCCGCCAATCAAAACCTCGTCCAAGTACAGTAAATATTCACCCATCATCGGTCGACACTTAATTTCGCCAAATTTTTCTAATTTTGCCACAACTTTTTCCTGAAAATCTTTCGTGCTTGCCATACGCCAATTTTATCACAAAACCCCTCTATTATGCTAAAATCAAAAGGTAGCGCATTGCTATAAATCGGGGCTTGGCGCAGTGGTAGCGCGCACGTCTGGGGGACGTGAGGTCGCCAGTTCAATCCTGGTAGCCCCGACCACAGTTTATATAAATGCGATTTTAGCGAGTTTGACCCCTGTAAAATGGGCGAATTTTTGTTAAAGCCCCAGATAGGGAGTTCTTGAACAATTCTTGTTCAATTCGTCTTTTGCCCTCATCTATAATCTCAATCCATTTGTACGGTTTTACCTCTATTAGTTTGGTTGTTAAAGCCTTGGTAGATTTTTGTGGAATGACGATTGTACTTGATATTTTATATTCTGCTAGTATATGTGAGCCCGTATGTCTACAATTTTATTCTATAATACCTAGTTCCATCATCTTCATTAAGCAAAACTCCCCCATTATGTTCTATAGCTTTTGCTGAACCGATATTTCCGGCTGAAGACTGAAGAAAAACTTCTTCCCAGCCGTTTTCTCTTAGCTTATTTAGAGCCATTCCTAGCATTTGGGTTGCATAGCCTTTGTTGCGCTCGTTCTTGCGAACTACGTAAAAAATATTGCCAGACCATTTCCGCCATTGTTCATTAATCTTTGTTCTTATTCCAATATATCCCACTGGATAATCGTTGACATACATAATGAAAATTAATGTTGGTGTGTCAAAATCGCTAATATTCTGAAATTTTCTTGCCATTTGACTTTCTATAAAACTCGGGAAAACTTCAAATGGTATGCCATAGCCTAAGTTTGTTGAGCCGGACTCCTTCGCGGGAATATTTTGGTACATTTCATACTCCGGACGGCCCATGGACAGAGATAGTTCTTTAAGTTCGTATTTCATAGGTCTATTATACAATAACTATTACCCGTTTATAAGAAACGCTGTTAAAGCCAAACGAACTATGCCCGACCATGATAGTACCGATTTTGTGCCCAGATGCTGTAGTCAGTTCTCTTCCTTAAACATGATAACAACTTGACAAAGTTGGGATGCACCAATCGTTGATAAGATACGCCGAAATGGCGTAATTTTGTTAACCCCACCATTCTATCACGAGCCGAGACATGAGTTACCTTCAGAGTCCTATTTGAAGCTTGAGTCTTCTTCAGTCTCGCCTCTAGCGTAATAGACGCCAATAATTTTACCGCTGACAATTCCGATAGATAGCCATTCTTTAGTGGGGCATTCCGATGCATGCTTATGTCCTAATAAAATAGTTGCTCGAGAAATCTTTTCTATATTCGTGCCAGTAACAAAAGTTAGACCACCAATATATTTCTTATCATCAACTAGCGTCATAGAAAAATCAAAAATCTCATTCTTGGAACGAGAATCGCTAAGATATTGCAATATTTCGCCTGCTGTAGTAGCGTTTAGCCGCCTCAGAAAGAATGATATATCTACTTTGCTAAAATCACACTTTATCGTTTCAATTCTTTGTATTAACTCGAGAAATTCTCTTGGTAATCTTCGGTTAATTGCAAAATAATTACTTTCCTTGCCCGTGAGATACTTATCTATAATATCTTGGCGAAAGTTACATTCAAAGTCATCTGCTATTAAAGTAATATCAGATTCTTTTTGGAATTCTAAGTCTGCCTCCAGATAATGTCCGAGGATGTTTATTTCATTATTAGTAATAAACTTGCCTCGCGCTATTGATCGCCTATGCAGAAAATACAGAAAGTCGTACGGATCGATTAAATACTTAGTAGTAAGCTCTAGATCAAAAATACTCATTTGGTTTAGAGTGAAGTGTTCACTCTGTTTAGAGAATAGCTTTTCTTGAAACTTGCTCCCCGGATAATAATCACTTGTTATACACAGTACAAAAACCTTATTAATGTCTTTTTCTATGCTAAGGCACTTTCCATCCTTAAGGGTCAAATGCAAGCCGGATTTGTTCTTTATTGCTTCAGCTATCCTACACCCCTGCTCATATGGATCTTGGATTGCTTTAAGATAGCCATTTTTTGCGCTTATCGCATCCCCACTCTTAGATTTAATTGTTAAACGTTTATTCTTACATTGGGCGATTATTATGGCATCGTCGCAAACACACAAAACATCGGCATCTGAAATTCTTTTACCCTTCTTTGATTCTATGATTACGTTTCTATAAGTATTATTTTTACCAAAGCTTCTACGCAAAAATTCTTCAGTCGTCTCTTCCAATGCATCACCAATGTGTTTCGAGAAGATATCTTTATAGTAACTATCCTGTATGCCGATATAGAAAGGCCGACTATAAATAGCTTTTGCGAGCAATATAGTTGAAGCAATAAAGTATCTCGAATCGTCGATTTTTATAATTGGTCTCTCGGTAATAATATTTTGAGATTCTATACCGAAAAAGTCACCATATTGTTCTTGCCCACAATACGAAAAAACATCAAAAAAGGCCTGCACATCTTCCGGGTTTATTTCTGATCCATTCACTTTACAATACACATATATTACTTCGGGTGACACACATAATATATTAAACGCATTATTCTGATTTGACATATCTAGCTCGTCAATCGGAATTTTTTCGTTCAAAGCGCAACAGTATACGGCCTCCATCCAAGAAACAATCGCATTAAAAATATCGACGCATAGCTCGATATTAAAACCGACTTTTGAGTTAATCCACGTTATGTCATGACGATAAATATATTTTATGTGATTTAAGAATTGGGAATTATATGCACCAGATTCAGCGTAGAAAGTAGATTCTATTATCGAATCGGTTGTTATAAGGTCATTTTCATTATTTGGAAGTGTTACATATGTAAAATGCAAACTTTGGAGCAGTTCCATAATTCTTTTTTCTCGCCTTTTCAGTAGCGCATTGTCTATCTCCATGATGCTCTTTTCTAGGCTATATGGTTCAGAGACCATTAATCCGATAAGGTAGCCTATCTCGCTATACTGGATAGAATCGGGTTCATATTTGAACCCGATCGTCGTTCACCATCAAGAAAGCATCCTTTCTGGCTATATTGGCCAGAACTCGCAAAAAACCAGCACTGTTAACTATTATTTTAAGTTCTTTTATAATCTCTTCGCGATTGTTCATACTAATTTAGACTAGTATAGTATCTCCATTACTATTTTA
The DNA here is from genome assembly GCA_948571325.1 of uncultured Candidatus Saccharibacteria bacterium. Taxonomy (GTDB): domain Bacteria; phylum Patescibacteriota; class Saccharimonadia; order Saccharimonadales; family Saccharimonadaceae; genus Nanosyncoccus. Next base: position 11,931 of record CAOZKB010000016.1, read on the forward strand.
ATCTACAAAGGGTAGTATTGGAAGTTTTAACCAGCTTCTTTGAGAGTAGCAACAATCTGACGAAGTCGAGTACATCCAATCGTCTAAGTAGTAAACATTCTATCCAAAAAAACGCTAAAACGCCAAAACGGCATTTCTCGCTTATTCTTCTTATTTCCAATTCTCAGCTCACAATCTATATGTTATCATAGGTACAGGTCATCATTCTCCGAGCTACCACCTTGAAACTTGGTTATAGCTTCGCGAAGTTGGGCCGACCACAGCTGAATTAATTTTTAGCGTTCCATGACAAATTTATGGTTTTGAGTCGAAGCCCATGCCGCTAAGTCTCATCCTCCAAATTTTGTCATTTATCACCTTTTGCAAGATTGCATTGAGAATGCGCTAGTTGGCAATTTTCTAACGTCGTTAAACCGCCATGTAAAAGTGGGATGATATGGTCAGCTGTTTGCGGATGAAGTGCCTTTCTTTAAGTTCTTGGCGAGTTTCTTTGGATAATTTTTTGCGCAAGCGTGTTTTGACAACTTTATTAGTGATGATCCGCATTTGACTCCTTTGTGAATAAAAAATGAAGTATACAGACAGTAACCGTAAGTATGCAAAAATACGCGAGACTTTCTGCGCTACCAGTATATAGCAAAATTCCCTAAATATACAAACACTAGCGATTTTACTTCTGGTGTCCTGGATGCTCGATAACCATCGGTTTCTTGGCAAAAAACTAGTGGAGGGTTGCTTACTCTTGGCTCTGATCGATGATGGCGCGGAGAGAGGTGAGCCGTTCCCCATTATATAGCCAGTAGTTACCACCTTGATAAGCCTCCGAAGAGGTAGCTGTACCCAATCTGCGTTTTACAATAACCACTCCACCTGACAATGTCGTTCTAGTGCCGTCATCAAGAATTATTGTATTGTCACCGTCAGCAGTATAAGCCTTAACATTTGAGTCTTCGGAAAATATTATTTCTGAACCAACTGGAATGCCGAGCATAGAAAATGTTAGCCTGGTTGCCTTTCGGGAACGTGGCGGCTGTGATTGGCTAAATTGCACAATAGGAGAAATCGAGGTTGAGCATAGTTGTGCAGAACCATCTTCTTGAGTATTGGTGACAATAATTTCAGCATCATCAAGCGTCAATGCACATTGCCGGAAGATACGCAATGCGGTTTCTGGCGTGACATTAAAGAATTCTCTCCCCTTACGGATTCGCATGCTTGGATTTACCAAATCTATCAAGCTGTGAATTTGGCGTTCTGCCTCATTATACTTAGTAGTCTTCATAACTGCATAAATTTCAAACGGCAACGGAACTGCTGTATTATCAAGTTCCTTAGAACGTACATCAACAGGACGAGAACTTTTGCCAATTTTGACCCAGTTATCTTTAAAACTTGGGTTCGTAAGAATATAAACATAGCCACTCATTTGTGCACATTATACTAGGTGAGTTCATTATTGTCAAGTATTATGCATCGCTCTATTCATTTAAGTCTTCTTTGATGAGTTGCAGTACGTTTTTGCTAGCAACTAATAGTTTTTGAACGGCAAATTTTGATTTGTCGACTTGAGAGACGAAGGAGGCGAAGTCTTCAAGTTTTGCTTTATCTGGTACCGGCAGGAGCACTTTATCAAGCATGTAACGTGTTATTTGATTGATTGTGGTGGTACCAGTTGATATCTGCGAACGGAAAGCTGGTAACTGAAAATAAGTCATAAGGTATGGATAATAATCGCTTCTTATAATCATCATAAATGCCCCGAAGCTCATCGTTTCTTTTAATTCTGGGATAAGCGCCACTTTTCCAACGAGCCTAGCACTGCCGTTCCTAGAACACATGAGGATATCGTTCTTTTTTACTATCTTTTTGTCGCCAACTTCGCAATTCACCCGGACAATATCATTAAGGTTAAGCCGTGAGTCTTGAATATTACTAGAACGCAAGACAATCATGCCATCGCTCGATACGTCGGCTGGCTTGTACGTAAGGCCGTTCCAATATTCTGCTATATCAGACAATGGCCTAATTAGACACGATTCGTCATTCCCAAACATCTCGACAAATCGGGCTTTGATGAGGTTGTCAAGAGCTTTAATTAGATTCAGCTTTTGCTGGATGATTTTTTGAATATAGTCCAACTTTGCTACGATTTTTGCCTGTTCGTCCAACGTGGGAAAAGTATGCTCTCGATTCAGCGAATCTTTTACTTTTACGAATGGCTGAGCAGTACCGCCCTTAATCCACCAATCCTCGTCATTAATCATATACCAGCAGTAGTCACGGAGAGCTTTCGATTCGTCTACGAATAACGGATGTGTATTGGCGCAGACATTCCATTTTCCGTCAGCTTTGAAGGCTTTTCCGCATCTAGCACCCACAGCACTAACTACAATACCTGAGTGATCAAAACGGTAGTCTGGCAACCAGACGTCCTGTCCAGATGCGCTATAAGCTGGATACCAGCCCTCTTGCGGTGTTGTAGCTGCAGTATTTTTAATTGCCGCATTTGATGCCGGTAATGATTTTATAACTTCACTGATCTTCATTGAAATATCCCTACAAATCCGAATTTGCCTAAGATACTAGGCAATGAATTTGCGGTGGGATACTTTCACGTTGCTCTGATTAACAATAGCATAATGCATCGTTGTATCGATTTGAGAATGCCCTAAAAGTTTTTGAACCTGCTCGATAGGCATGCCTTTGTCGATGGCTCTAGTCGCCATGGTACGGCGAAATTTATGCGGATGGATTCGGCCGATACCTAATTCCCTACCTAACGAACGTAGGCGAATCTCAACACCAGAAATCTTCAGCCTGTCATACGGTGCGTCTAGTGATACAAACAGTGCTTCATTATTATCTGAACGGCTGTTGATGTATCCTTGGAGATGAATCTTCGTTTTAGCGTCAAAATAAACCTTACGCTCCTTATCACCTTTGCCCAAAACTATGCATTCACGCTCTTCGAAATTAACGTCTTCAATGTTTAGATGGACTAATTCCCCAACTCGAATACCGGTAGAATATAATAAATCAATCATCGCTAAATCACGCAGACTATCGCATCGATCTCGCAATCTTTCGATTTCTTCGTCTGAGATTATTTCCTTAACCATCTTAACAGTCTTAATCTTATGAATGCGGCGCATGGGACTTTTAATAATATAGTCTTCCTCTTCTAGCCAAGTGAAGAAACTTGAAATGTTACGCCGGATATTGTCGATAGTAGTCTTACTACAATTATTAATCTCTTGATAGTTAGACAGATAGCCACGAATATCGTCCGTGGCTATCTTGCGAATTGGTTCGGTAAAATCAACCAGAAGTTTTTTAATCGTCGTTTCGTAATATGCTAGCGTCCTCTCCGAACAGCCCTCGATCTTTTTGGCGTTCAGAAACATTTCTAGGTAGTTGAAATTCGTAAGTTTGCTAATTGTCTCCGTGCGATTAGTTAATCTCGAAATGAGAACTTGTTGTAATTTTTGAGATTGGTTGGCGGTTAGATATTCATCCATGTCCACCAAAATAAACTTAATGGTTTCTTCCATTAAAAACTCCTTTGCTAGGTTACAACCTCCACTTGCAAAGAAATTTTATATCTATCCAAAATACTCCTGCATCAGACTATCAAAGAGTTGTTGAGTTTTTTCCAAAGATTTTTGAACGGCAAATTTTGATTTGTCGACTTGAGAGACGAAACTAGCAAAGTTTTTCTGTAAGTCTATTGGCGGTATGCAAATCTCCAATGGCGCGATGTCTTTGTTGTTTATTTGCGGAACGGACGAGCCATCTGATAATGATGCCAGGTCTATCATCTCAAAATATACGAAAAGATACTCTGGCAATATAGAACCATCCGAAGATACTCCCATTACATTTAAATCTGCACAAATTGGAACCTTAGTTAATCTTTTCTTATTAGTTCCTATTGCGCCGCCCCTTTTAGGGAATATTACACTCCCTACCGAAAATAGCCCTTTATGAGCTGTTTCTTTTGACACAAATCTTGAAGATGTAGTTATATATTCTTCATTACCAGGAAAGTTCATGTCGCCTACTTTTACATACGGGATTGGTCCACCTTCGTTTTCTATTGAGTGATCCAACGATATACCACTCTTTAATTTACAGCAATTACCTATAGCTTCTTTTTTCCAGCTAAACGGATTGCTAGATTGATCTCCAAACATCTCGACAAATCGGGCTTTGATGAGGGTATCCAGCAGGCTCAACTCCTTTGTTTTTATTTTAATTTGCACCCGAATCAGATTTAGTTTTTTCGTCAATTCTAGCTGCGTCTCTTTATCGGGCAGATCTATACTAATAGTCTTCATCTTGCCAAATTTCATACTAGCGCGTGTGCTGCCTTGTACGAAAGACGTAATTGATTTTTGAAAACCTTTTGATTTGAAGTAATACTTTAGATATTCTGGTATTATCACGTCTTTAGATATCCTGAACACCGGATATGCCGGACTCACTATGCCAATATCAGTGCACTCAAGCATATTTGGGTAAAATTCACCAGTATCACTCATGGCTCGATAGGTGAATTCGCCACGTCGAATAACCTTATAGCCTGTATTGTCTTTACTGGCAACTTGTTTATTAAAATAGTTGTCTTGTGGAAAAATCCCATTTTTAGAAGACGTGAGAACTGAATATTGGTTGTTTTGTGTAGTCTTTTCCGAAACTTCCTCTAAAAAATCTGATAGCTTCATAATTGCCCCTACAAATCCGAATTTGTTGCGTTTAATAATTTTTTGAGTTCAGCTAAGTTGTCAGCCACTTCCTGGTTGAGCTTTTCGATGTCAGCGAGAATTTCTTCAGTAGGCGGGTAGTCAATTTTTTCAATTTCGATTTCTTTGTACTTATTAATCGAAAGATCGTAGTTATTGTCCACAATTTCAGTCTTATCAACAAAGAATGACTGCTCGGTGCGTTTGCGATCCTGCTCCCCGTCAAGGTGCTTAATTCGCTTGAGGATATCAGGTATATCGTTGGCTTTAATAGCAGACCGCTTATCGTCCAGGCTAAAACCATCGGCTTTCATGTCGTAGAACCAAACCTTATCAGTACCTCCGCTATTTGTCTTGGTAAAAATCAGAATTGCGGTTGAAACTCCAGCATACGGCTTGAAAACTCCGGATGGCATCGAGATAACCGCTGTAAGTTTTTGATTTTCGACAATTTCTTTACGCAGAGCCTTGTGTGCAGTAGTACTACCAAACAAAACTCCGTCTGGTACAATTACCGCGGCACGGCCATTTGGCTTGAGATGCGACGCAATATAATCTACGAATAGAAGTTCAGCACGATTCGAAGAGATGCTAAACTTTTTGTGCGGAACAATACCACCTTTTGGCGACATGAATGGTGGATTAGCAATAATCACATCGTACTTATCGTCCCAATAATCTTCGGAGCTAAGAGTATCGTGCTCAATAATGTTTGGTGCCTTAAAACCATGTAAATACAAGTTTACACGAGCGAGACGAGTCATATTGGGTTCAATATCAAAGCCATAGAAATTTTTGTGAAGTTTCTCGATATCATCACTATTGAGCCGCGCACCATCAGAGCTATTGTTTCGGCGAATGTGTTTATAGGCAGAAATCAAGAATCCGGCTGTACCGCAGGCTGGGTCAAGAATTTTTTCAGTCTTCTGAGGATCGACAATTTCTACCATAAAATCAATAATGTGCCGCGGTGTACGAAACTGACCAAGCTTACCTTGCGCACTCATGGTAGACAACAAGTACTCATAGGCATCACCAATTGAATCATTATCACCGCGCTTAATTTTATCTATTTCTCGCAGGAAAAGGTTTAGCGTATGAGGATCGTTAAAGGTCAAAGTTGCGCCATTAAAAATTTCGCGAAAAAGTGGTGGGATGTTCGGGTTGCGACTCATTTTTTCTAGAGCCTCGCGATAAAGTAATACGCGATCGCTGCCATTGACAGTGGAATCCATTAAATTATGCCAGCTATATTTCTCGTATTCACCGGAAAAATATGATCGTTTGCCACCTAGCGCCGCAGAATCATCGTCAATGGCTGACATGAATTTATAAATTAGCGCATATGATAAAGCATCAACCTGCGCAATTGGACTGGGTAATTTACCGACTAGAATATCTCGTGCAGTATCGATAATTTGTTTTAGTTGCGAAAACTCCATTTTATCCTTTCACTCTTAACTTATCCACATTAATATA
>CAOZKB010000017.1 GCA_948571325.1 uncultured Candidatus Saccharibacteria bacterium
TCTCGCATTGGATTTAAATGAGAAGACGTTACCGTTGAAACCGGAGACGAGTGATATCGACAAAAGTTGGGCACCATCAGTCTACACCTCGACCACCGTCCCCAGCGTAGAAGATTCCGAAAACCTCCACCTCGAACGTTCTTGGGGCTTTGGAAAATACATCCTTAAAGACCCCGACACTACACAAGCCTGCGACACCGTTCCTACCGGACAACCCCTAGATAGCTGCAACACGTTAGTTAACGTTAATAGTTCCGACTGGCAATCCACCACCCTAGACTCCAGCGTTGACGTAGCCTCCAAACTCTACGACGCTCACTACCTCATCGGCAATTATTACTCTTGGTATGCCGCCACTGCCGGCAGCGGCGTAAGCTTAGCTGCCACTCCAGAAAGCGACATCTCACAGCCCGCACAACTCAAAAATGCCCCCGCCAGTCTCTGTCCCAAAGGCTGGCAAATGCCAAGATCCGGCAGAAACACCTCAACCACTTCGCCAAATTACGGCAGGCCATTCGATGTCGACGACAGTTTCTTCCGCTTATTCCGCGCCTACGGTTATCCCGACAGTAACAAGTATATCACCACCGCCAACGGTTTCAGCTACACACCACTTCTTACCCAAAAATACCAAAACGCCACCCGACCACCAATGTATTTCATTGGTTCTGGCCTAGCCGACATCAACCGCGGCGCCATCCGCTACCTTGGCCTAAACGGAAGCTATTGGTCCGCCACCGTCAACTCATCAGACTGGAGCTTTAATTTTACCGTAAACATAAATGCTAGCACCGTAGCGCCCGCCACCCAACACGGCTATGCTATAGGCTATAACATTCGTTGTCTAGTTAAATAACCTGCTGAAAATCACATTCAAAAATCCTCCAGCCCATCAGCCAAGGGATTCACCAGTCCAAACAAGATTAAGCCACATTAAACTTCAACCTGCTCCAAACGCCCCTGTTTTCGTTGCATTTCTTTCCGATACTGACGCCGTGCCTGATTCATCTTTTTCTCCTCCTCACAAATCAAATTCCAATGACCATCTAGCGCTGTTTCAATCTCTTTTTCCGCCAAGTTTATTATCATATACATATTCCATCTAGCAAAACTGTCTCTTACCGACACAGAACTTTTCGCCCCACAAGCCGCTGCCAGCTCCAAACTCTGCTTGTCTTCAACTCGCACCACAACATCCGTCGCATAACGTGGATCCGCCAAGGTCAAAATTCCTTTTAATCGTCTGTTTCGATCGTCCAATGGAGTAAAATTCGCAAACAAAAACGTTACGTTTTCATCTTCCAAAAATTGCTTCGCATCCGTATCAGCAGATTCGCCTTTTCGCAAAATCCCCAGCGCCTTGCGCAGTTCCTCATCTTGTCGAAAGCACACTGGCAACACTGGCTTATCGGCCGCCTCCAACCTAAAATGCCGATCCACGACGAACCTATACGGAATCCTAGCCCCTCCATCCAGCGGAAATTTCTCGTTGTCTGACAAAATCAAACCAAATCCGTCATCATAGCGCACAGCTTCCCCATTTTTGTCACGTACCAGCACCGCTTTTTCCATTTTTGCAATTTCCAACACCCGTCCAAAAGTGTCAAAAACCTGCTTCATACTCATCATTTTCTTCATGCTCATTCCGCTCCGCTTTTTTACAGAGCCCTCCTTTCATTTTCAGCCTCACTGCAGACTCAACCGTCTAATTTTGCACTTGTTTGAACTCTTAAACTGCTAAGCTTGCATCATATCTCATTACATGAGATATGGGTTTAATAGATTAAACCGTTTCAGGCCTATACCCTCATTATATCACACCTCATCAAAAAAGTCAATAATTTCATCCCATATTCAACCCTCAAGAGCAACATAACCAAGATAAAACCACTTCATTCGCATATCACATCTAAAGATTCTGAATCATCTTTCTCACTACAGTACTAGACAGCGGACGGAGAAAGCAGTATCATGGTGTAGTTCTAGAATTTTTACCGTTTCATTGTCAAGGTCGAAAATTCCTGAACCCATAATTCCATTCGCGATTTGCCCTACGGACCAGCTTGTTCTCTCGTAGCCAATCCCTCCTGCATAGTGTAATTTGCCAAGACGTAAATTTGTTTGTCCACTACGCACAAAGTAGAGGGGGGGGGAGTGATATATTTACCCCACTCTTTGTCCGTGGGGGTATCGTCTACCCTTGGACCGGTTCATTACAATTTCTAGGTCGCAATAGCAACTATTGGCCATCCACTACACTTCCCACTACCTCAGACGCCTGCTATCAGACTTTTAATAACGATAATGTCTACCCATCCACTCACGGTAACCGTGCCTTCGCTTTCTCCGTCCGCTGTCTAGTACTGTAGGGGGAAGATATATCTAGCCATACGTTCATGCTCCTTCACGTCAAGGAGACACTCTCAAAACCGACTACGCTAACGCGGGTCGGGATCACGGTCACGCAGTGACTCGATTCCGAGAGCGTTACCTTGTCGCTAGAGCATGGTAGGTGCTAGTTTAATTTAAGTATATTATCTTCCCCGTCTCTTGACATAAATATCCCCATATAGTATAATGGACGGCAGTCTTTATTCTTAAACTTTCAGAGGTTAAGCAAAAATCTGGAGCTCAAGCCCAAAAACCAAGAATCAAAGACGCACATTTTCCAGGAAGGGAGTACAAAAAATGAATTCAGCAAACGGATATTTAAAAACCATTAGGAAATCAAATCCTACAATATACCGCAAAATCGAGGATGCCTACCAAAAGCATCGCCACGAACCGTCAAATTTTCGGATTGCACTCCGACATTTGCCAATCCCCGCGGGTTTCCACGAAGACAACACGAGTTTTCACATCTTTTGTGAAACTATGGGAAGTCACAATAATGCCACAAGTCGCGCTACCAAGCTTTACGTCAAACACAACGCTTGGTATCAGCGCAATTTCCCCGAGTCCGTCAATTCCGTCCAATAAACATTTCTTTACTCATCTTTAATTCTCATCTCTCCTTTCTTCCCGCTCCTGCACTACCCGCAGGAGCTTTTTCATACTAAAAATCCAGCCAAGTTCCAACCAGCCTTTAGCCCAAATCCGCAAAAATCACCCAACAAAAATCTTTCCGCCCCGCCTTTTATGTTATAATAAGCTTATGGTAAATAAGACTTCTAAATCAAAAACTTCAACAAAAACTAAATCAACCAAGACCGCAAAAGCAACCGCGTCTCACAAAACCACAGCCAAACCCAGAACCACTACAAAATCCCCACGCACCATCAAAAATTCCAACTCCAAATCTCACGGCACTAACAAAGCCCTTCGAAATCTCGAACTTCATCTTAACCCCGCCACGCGCGTCATTTTAACTTTCATTTTACTCGCCGTCGCCCTCGCCGCTGGCTTCAGCTTCATTCTCGGCATCCCCGCCACCGTCGTCAGTACCGACGTCTCCGGCATCCTACTTTTTGCCAATATCATTATCTTAATTGTCCTCGCCGCCATCTGTGTTACCGGCCTGATGCTCGCCTATACTTTTTACAAAAATCGCCCCTTCGCTCGCATCCTTCCTCTCATCTTCGGCATCTGCTGCCTCGCCCTCATTATCCTCATTTTCCTCTCCTATTTCAGCATGGCTTTTGCCCTCACCAATAAATAATTCACCGAAAACTTTCATAAACTTTCCTACTTAATCCAAATTACTTCAAACTCGACCTCAAAAATCCCCCAACCAAATGTTGGAGGATTTTTTCATCAGACCTCAATTTTCAATGCTTCTTTGCCGCCAACTCAGCTTCAATCATCTCTTCATGCGCCATCACCGCGCCATTAAGCTCTTCCATAACCTTACCATATTGCTGCTCCATATAAGCATAGCACTCTCCGGCCACCGGCACATATTTTGACCAATTCGCAAACGCACGAGTCAATAAGACAAAATACGTCACTACTTCAGCGCCCACAATTCGCTTATCTCGCACTAACTGAAAACCAATCACATCGCCAGTTCGTCGAATGTCCCCCTCGACTCTCACCATCACATAATCTGCTTGCGTTGGCGACTCCAACCAGAATTCATCATCCCCACCCTGAGCCCGAATCGTCGGCACGGTTCTTAGATCAATGTCATCCGCTCCACTCTGCTTACATCTCAACTCACCAAACAAGAACTCCACTGCACAATCATTATCCAACAATCGCGTTTTTTCACGTTCCGTCGCGCGCAATTCCCTCGGATAATACAGCCCCAGCGCTTGCCTCAACCGTTCATCTTCCCGAAATTTCACCGGCAAAATCGGCTGATCGTTACTACACAAATCAAACACACTCGATGTAACAAATACATACGAAATCTCCGCTCCCAGCGATTTATCCTTCACCTTCAGCAGTATATTCTTCCTATCATCAGTCTCCGCCGCCGCACATACATCATCCATTTTGTGTAACGCTCCACAACGTCCCAATACCATATTCATTTTCTCATCACCTCACCCCGTGAGGCCCCTCCTTTCTACATCGTCATTTCGCCTCTGCCTAAAACATGATTTTAGTTCCAACACCTTACAAAATCTCTCAGTGCATCCCGCAGCTGATTAGAAATTGCTATCAATCGCAAATAATTATCAGCATAATATTTGCCATCTACCATCGGCACTTCAGCTGGCCAATTCACTACCGACAACGACATAATCATATACGTCATCCACCCCATCGACGTATAAATCGCCGTCGCCTCAATCGGCGAATAGCCCAAAAACTCTTCCCCCGGGTCCGTTTCCGCATAACCTTCAATTCTGACCAACACATGTTCTGCACTAACTTCCGGTCGTACCAAAAACTCATCAGTAGCTTTGTCAAAATCCCCCAGTAAGAACTCTACATTGCATGCATTTTGCGTCAACCTCGTCTTCACCGCAGTATCACTTGGCAACTCTTCGGGATACCATAATCCCAACGCACTTCTCAGATAACCATCCAGATGCGGAGTCACCAAATTCAAAACTCGCGATTTCACAACTCTCGCATCTTCTAGCCATCGAATTGACAATTGATATGGCCACGTACAAAATATATCACGCATTTTTACGCTTAATTTCGCATCTTCCGTTCGCCCACACGACACAATTTCTAATTTCGCCTCCCCCTGTCGTACCATCCGCGCTCGCTTTGTCGCCATCCTCGTCATTACGTCATCACCACCCTTTCAATTTTTCTGCAAACTCAGCATTCAAAACTTCAGCCTATTTTTCAATTTACCTGAACTCCCGCCAAGTCCACAACCCCAATTCTCTCACATTCCCCCTAAAAAGTCAAATCTACCCGTATGCTATAATATCAATATGAACCCTCAAACTCAACAATCCTCTACCAATACCTCTACATCTCCAAATCTACAACCAAAAAACCAAAAACTGCACCAACCTCCTTCTCGCTATCCTTTTCATCGTTATTGGCGTTATTCTTGGTTTCTTCTTTGTAATTGTTACGCCATGTATCATAATTATGATAATATTCGGCATCGCCGATTATTCTGGCCCTCGACCAATACCGTCTAATCTCACCTTATTTGCACTTCTACTCGGCGCCATCCCTCCTTACCTATTGCTCACCAATGTTTTTTGCTTCAAAAAAGCTTACAAATTCTACACCAAACAAAAAGCTCTCTCCAAACCATCCCAAGGTTCCGAGCTCCAACCACAAGCCCCGCAATCAATTCAAACCCAACCGACCAAAACACCCTCACGTCTCACCAATAAGACCAAAATCCTCCTCGGTATCCTCATCATCTTATTAATACTATTCTATTTCATCAGCAAATATCTTCTATTTCACCACTAGCTCTTCCACCTTCTTCGCCTCTTCAATCCGATATTTCCCCACCTGCGTCCGCCTAAGCGCCGTCAGATATCCGCCCACCCCCAATGCCTTACCAATATCTTCTCCCAGCGCCCGAATATAAGTCCCGCTCGACACCTTACACCGAATTTCCAATTCTGGCCACTCATACCGCAAAATCTCTAGCTCGTAAATTTTCACTTTTCTCCGCGGCATTTCCACCACCCTCCCCGCCCGTGCTAACTTGTATGCCCGTTGCCCATTAATACTCACCGCCGAATACCGTGGCACCGTCTGCTCAATCTCTCCCGTAAATCTCCGCACAACTTCCCCCACCTCCTCACTACTAGGAAGCGTCACCTCATCTGAAAAAACAGTTATCTCACCCTCAAGATCTCCTGTACTTGATACCGCCCCCAGCCTTACCGTCGCAACATATTCCTTATCCAGCTTCAAAAACTCCGTCGCCCGTTTCGTCGCCTTCCCCACCAAAACCAAAAGCAACCCCGTCGCAAACGGATCCAAAGTCCCCGCGTGCCCCACCTTCACTTTCTTTCGCTTCTTGCGCACTATACCATCTTTCCCCACTACCTCAACCATCTCCGCCTGATCCGACAACATTCTCCGTACCTGCGCCACCACCCCAAACGACGTTATCCCCGCCGGCTTATCCACCAGCCAAACTTCACCCTGCTCCAGATTCACCTTACTGTCTTTCATCCTCTTAATTTTACAATCAACAATTTTCTTGTCAATACATACCTAATCACACAACAATCCAAATAAGCACTTTATTTTTTACGTATAATCTGCTTTAATTTTTCCGGATCAGCACCTAACTCCACTAAGTGATCAAAATTATCAAGAAGCTCATCCAGGAACATCTCCTCCGCCAAATAATACACGTCTATCCCCAAACCAAATAGTTTATCAATATGCTTAGCGACATATAAACCACCAGCCGCCGACGCTAAGTCTTCAGGCACAGCCCCCAACTCCAACAATTGATCAAATCGCTTCTTCACATCTTCACCATACATACGGTGTATAAACACATTTGGATTTACCCCTAACTCTACCAGCTGATCAAAACGTTTTTCAATTTCTTTAGCAGACAGCCGCTCCGCCACAACATCTGGACTCAATCCCAATTCCAATAACCCGTCAAAAAGCCGATCTACATTTCCAATCTTTCTCATTAGTTTTTCTGGATTAGCCCCCGCTCTTACAAATTTACTAACCGTCCCTATATCATATATATTGTTAAAACGTTCCAAAACTACATCCGCATCCACCCCGGCCTCAAGCAATTGCTCAAATTGCGCCACCACATCACGACTTGTCATTTGTTCTACGGTCTGCCTTAGCTTTTTCCGCCCCCCAGCAGATCCCATTTGTTCTAAACGATTCAGCTGCTCATCGATACGGCCGATCCGCTTATCTACATCCACCGTTTCTACACCATGCTTTATCTGCTCCTCACGGTAAATCTCAGCCATACCCTTACTGGTTTTTAGAATCTCCTCCAATTTATCAACATCGGCACCCAATTCCAATAACCGATTAAAATACTTCTCAACATCAATACCCTTCCTTTGCACTATTTCATTCACATCTACACCATGACTAACAAACCAATCGAGATGCTCACCAATTACATCAGAAAGCGCATTTTTCATCAAAACATTTGCATCCACGCCAAGTTCCACAAGGCGATCAAAGTGCCCAGAAAGACTACATCGTGGAAGTAACTTCACTAAATCATTTACACTCACCCCAACCTTCACTAACCGTTCAAAATACTCACTCACGGCATCCTCGTCCAGATACCGCATCAAAACATTTGCATCCGCACCAAGTTCCACTAACCGTTCAAAATTCCGCATAATTGTCTTAGGATAATAACGCAGTTTATCCACTAACTTATTGATATCTATGCCACTTTTCACTAATGACTCAAAATGCGACGCCACCTCTTCTCCAGTCACCATCTCTACTATAAAACCTAAATCTAGATTATCACTATTACCTAAATGCGCCAACACATACCCCCTCAGCTCCTTCACTCTCGGATCATCATCACTATACTCATTAAGCGTCTTAATCTTCCTATCCCGCTCAAAGATAAAACCCACTTCTTCCCCCGTCAACTTCTCACCTCTCTGCATCTTCCGGTCTAATTCGATTAATTTCTGTTTATCCGCAAAAGCCTCCAAGAACCTCTCCCCACCCGGCAAAGTTTTAACTTTCTCCTCCACAATTGGTACTAAAGCATCTTCCAAAATCTGCTGCGAGCCACCTTTAAGTCCAGAAATCTCCGCCACTTGTCCGTCTGCGTCTAAACGTATCGAAGCACAACCGTTCTCAGCTAAATTGCCAGTCTCCGGATCTTCTAAATGGAATAATATAAATTTAGCATCGCTACTATACTCCCCCTGCCCTTCATCATGCCCATATTCTCCATACTCCAAATAGCTCCTCGCCGTCCCCGGATCCGCAATACACCACGGCGTGCCTTCGGCGGCATTGGCCAATTCTTCTTCCTGACCGGGTAAATATTCTATCCACGCACCACGCACATCTTCCGTTCGCTCTGGTGTCGACGGAATTGCCTTTTGCTCCAAAAGAAACTTCGAATACAACCGGTTAAAGTTTCCCGACTTCACCAAAGCCTCTAGTTCTTCATTGCGCTCTTCACCCTCTTGATAACGTTCCCCGTTCTTATGACCATAAAAATCACTAATCGACCCATGAACTTTTGCTAGTACCGCCGGGTTCAGCTTAGGATATGGCGCCACAGTATGTTTATTACGAATCTTAAATTCTTCTTTTTGCTTATCGAACACCCCCATCTTGCTCATACCATCCCAAGCATATACCTTAAACCACATCGGATACGGCGCATCTTCATTGCCTAGATAGTTCGCCCAAGAGCGTAGAGACTCTCGCTGACGTTTCTGAATATCCTCCGTCAATATCTGCTTCTCGTAGTCACCTAGTTCTCGACCTTGACCGTTATCTCGCAAAACCTGCTCTTGCGCTTTCCAATAGCTCTCTTCAATATTTTCCGGTTCGATAACTAATTTGTCGACGGATTTTTCCCAGAGTTTCTTTTCTAAAGCATTACCATCTTTCTCAACAACACGTTCCAGGCGCTCCAAATATGCTTCGTTCTTCCGTACTTGATTCTTCCCTTCAAACTTCTCTCCCCGTTTCCGTTCCTTTACCAAAGAAGAATCGACAATCTCCCGTTGCCGATCCTGAAACCCCACTTCAGAAAGAATCTTAGCTCCTAGCTTTCTCTCCGTTTTTCTACGAGCCTCCTCGGCCGTGGCCTGGTCTTCTTGATGCTCAGCTAAATCATTCCAAGGATTAGATTTATTATCTTGCTCCTGTAATACCCCATGATGATTAAGTTGCTCTGACATATCTATCCCTTCTGCCCACCAAACTTTAAATCAATACCCCCCCACTCTCCTACATACCCGGAATCCGATAAGCTCCTGGATTATCAATCGGCTCCGTCGGCAAATCTACCGGCACTTGTACCTCAGGCAAAACCGGTGGCACTAGCTCTGGACCAGTCGCCATTTTCATTTCAGAATTCTCCGCTCCAGGCATTGCTGCTCCCGGCACTGGCGGCTCGGGAGCTGGCGGCAAAACCACTTCGCCCTCCTGCATTACCGGTTGTCCTTCCGGCACCATCTGAGCATCAATCACCGGTGCCTGAACCGGTTCCATCGGCATTCCCGGCATACCTGTGCTACCTGCCGGTTGCGCCAAGCCATCCGCAGCCGGCAATTCTACGTTCCCTGGCACACCCGCTGGAGGCATCTCCACCACTGGCTCCGTCGGCGCATCATTTCCAACAATATAACTTGCTCCCCCCTCCACCGCTTCTGGCGCCACTTCTTGTGGCACTTCCGGCATTGGCATCGCTTGTGCCATCTCTGGCATCACGGGCGCTGGTGTTCCTGGCTGCTCAACATTCGGCACCCCCATCTGCATTGCTTGCTGTTGCTGCATTTGCGCCTGCATCGCTGCCTGTTGTGCCGCTGCCTGCGCGTCCGCCTCGGCCAACGCATCCGCCATCATCTGCCCGTAATCTTTTGGCCCCTCTGGCACCGCCGGCGTTTCCGACACTACCGGAGCTACTGATACTTCCAGCCCAGCAGGCGCTGTCGGTACTACTGGAACCCCTGGCGCCTCTGGTGCCGTATTCTGCGCACCCACCCCTTGCGAAGCCACACCCGCATTATTAACCTCTGGCACCACCACCGGACTCACCGGCTCTGTCACACTCGGTGCTGCTGGTACCGACACTTCTGCATTCACCCCCGGCTCGTGCCCCACCGTCAAACTCGAATCATCCTCTGGCACCGTCATATCCAACTTCTTCTCTTCCTCTGGTACTGTTGCATCATTCGTAATCACGTGCGAAGAAATCAACTGCTGGTCCGCCCCCATCGACATCAACTTCGATGCCAACTGCAACGTCTCCGACGTCGTCTGCGCATTAGAAAACCTGTCCGTCGCCGCCACGATTCCCGTCAAGAGCGCCGTCGCCACATCTTTTTCCAGCGGCATATCATTCGGTTGCAAGAAGAAAATCAAATTCGCCACCATCTCCGACACTGAACTCTCATTCGGATCGCTCCACTCAATCTCGCCAAACCGCCCCGGTGCCCCCACCGTAATATCTACCGCCGACGCATCATGCATAATCCGCCCGTGCTCGCTCAACGCCTCATCCAAATCCGCCGCCGTCGGCACATTCAACGCCAACACCAAATCCACATTGAAGTCCCCCCGCATAAACTCCAAATCTTTCTCCGTAATCATCGTCTTGTACGGCGTAATATAAACCTTCACAAAATCCCCCTCTAGCCGATACCGCAAATGATCAGCTTTTTCCTTGTTCAAGGCAATAATAAAATCCTGCAAACTCGCCGTGTTCGTCTCAAAAGTATCCTCCGGCCTTAAAAATGCCAAAGTATCCGGTGTCTTCCCTGAATAAATCGCCGTGGTATGCTTCTGAATTCCGTCCAAATAAATCGTCAACGCAATCGCCGCTGCAATCTCATCCACCGATGGATTCCGCGACAACGCCACCAAAATATTCTCCGAATCTTTAATCTTTTCACCAATCTTGCGCACAAAGTCACTCCGCGTCACAATATTCAACTTCGAACTCGAAGAGTCTTTTTCTGCCTTATTCACTAACGCCGCAATCTCGTTTTTTACTCCATCCACTTTCGCCTTCGAAGCTACCGTCGATGCCTTCAAGGCATCCGCATCAGCTTTCCCCGCCACAGCGCCATTATCCACTGGTTTTGTACTCTTTGGTGAATTATTTTCTTGCATTTTTATTTTCCATTATTAGGTAGTACTGTCTATGCACACCCTTCTATGCTTCCATCTTAGCACACTTTTTCCAAAAAAGCAATACCTTTTTCCATTTTTCCAAGTCGTTGCAATAAAACTGCTCCCCTACAGTACTAGACAACGGACGGGGAAAGCATATTGACGTTCATAAGCATAAATACCACGTGTTATTTTATCGTTATAGTAGAGTCCATAACTACGATTCGTTTCATTAGTGCCATAGCTACTGAGTAATCCGCCTATAAGGCCAATTGTGATAAAGCCGTGATAATTAAAAAGCAATGATATGTGTCCACTACGCACAAAGTAGAGGGGAGGAGAGGCAATATTATAATCTTTATTGTCCAGCGGACTTGTTCCTGTAGAACACCTCATTCTATCACAAAAATCTCAAAAATTAACCAAAAACCATCAAATTCATAGAAGACTATTGACTTTTTTAGCAATCTGTGCTACAATAGAAGTATAGGGGGTGATTTTTTGGGTAAAAACAGCGAGATTTTGCCCGGAATATTATATTTTAGCTTTCTTGATGACCATCGCCCAAAAACAAACGACTGTCAATCCAAAGCTGGCGATAATCAAATCAAGGAAGCTACCGACGCCAACCGCCCATTCAAGGTTCAGCGTCAAGATAAACCCGAAGAAATCGTAGAGCTTGAACTCCATATTCACTACATCTTTCCAGAAATCCGGAGTTCGAATTGCAAAAATCTACAACTCTTCGGTGCCGCCATCTATCAAGGCGGCATTTACAGAGTAGAGGTCATGATCAGCCAAGATAATCCTCACGCGGATTACATTAAGCTATATCTTGACCAGCCACTCTAAAAAGCAACCAAAAAATAATTGGCTGCTCGCAACTTACTCACCGGGACGCTCTAAACAGCGCCCCTTTTTCAGCCCCAAAACTAACCCCCACTTACTCCGCTCTTCTATAATCAATTTCTCTTGCTAAATTCATAAAAGTATCCGGCGATTTATCGCTCTCCGGTGCAAATCGTACACCTTTACTCTCCATCAAATCAATAAATCTATCTGCGTCATAGTTCTTCGGCCACCTTAACAAAATCTTCCCCGCTTCATAATCATCACGCATCTGCTGAATTTCTCTCATTAATTCCCGCGACTTTTGTCCTTTTTCTTGCCCTAAATCCATCGTCGCGCTTAGTACAAACGCTCCAAACTTCTGCGCTCGCGTTTTTGGATTCGGATATTTTTCATATCGCTCTTTATAGTGTACTGGGTCAAGCTCACCTATTCCCCGCCCTAACGACGTCTTCGAATCATACCATACTGGAATACTTAACATCTGATGCTCACCCTCTCCAGTCACCTTTGACCCACCGTGCCAAAAATACGTCCCCCGCACACTCGCCGCTTCCGGAAACGCTGCTCTAATCATCTTCTCCGCAATCTCCAACGTCGACCCCGAACGTTTCACTTCATCTACAATCAAGATATTTTTCCCATCCAATTTCGCCGGTGTCTCCCGAATTTTCTGCAAATTTTCTGCCGACACCTCATCGCTCTCCAAGCCATCCTCTAAATATAGCGCCCGAATCCGCTCAATATCCCCCTTCGGCAAATTCTCCACTTTAAAATCTCGCCCCATCGCCACTCGACTCGAACCATCCGGATTCTTAATATAGCCATTAGGCATAATATTTACGCCCGTCCGATGAAAGAGTGGCATCCTATCTATATTTAGATAGGAGTGCCCGGGGCACTCTGCCTCCGAAAAGTCTTTCCAAAACGTATTCACCAACCAACTTACCGGCCGCGCCGATTTATCTAGATATATCACGTGATCCGGTGGCGTAAGTTCCGCATTTTCTCGATACATTTCCGCCGTCCCATCAAATTCCGCAATCAAATTCGCCGTCTCCGTCACATAGCGACTCGCTGTCTTATCAATATTCCAAGTCTCCCGCCCGTTATCCTGTTCATTTATCTCAAACTGCTCCCGAAATATTGGGTAATCCTCCGCATTCACCCGATACTTGTCCGCCGGCCGCTCCGCCTCGGCCGCCCCTACTCGCTCAAACTTCCTCTCTCGCTCCATCACCTAAATCTTCTCCATTACCTTTTTCACTTTTTCAATATCCGTCTCACGCGTCGCATAACTCAAAGAAAATCTTACTAGTGGCGGATACTTGCAAACTTTATCCAAATAATAATGTGCGCAAAAATACCCCGTCCGCGCCATAATTCCCTCACTCGCCAAAGCACTTCCCAAAAGATGTGAATCCATTCCCCCTACATAAAAACTCATCGTCGGATTCGCTACACTGCCAACCATCTTCACCTTCGCCTTACTCCGCAAAAACTCATCCAATTCCTTCGTACAGTTCTCCAACCGCTGCCTATCAGCCTTAGTTCTCGCATTCAACCAATCAATCGCTGCCCCTAGACTAATAATCTCACCCCAAGCCTGCAGCCCCGGCTCAAAAATCGTATGCACATGTTCTTTATTTCCCAACGCGCTCAATTCATAATGGCCCTCAAACACATCATCCACCATCCCCCCACCTATGAAGCTCAACTTTAATCTAGGCACTAAATCCTGCCGCGCCACAATCACTCCCAGCGACGGCGCATACATTTTGTGTGCCGAAAAACAAATCGCATCCGCCTCCGTTTTTTCCAACATTTCGTAATAATGCGCCATCGCCTGCGCCGCATCAATAATTATTATCCCCCCGTCTTTATGCACCCGTTTCACGATTTCTTTTAAATTTCCTAATTGCCGCCCATCAAAATTCGCTGCGCAGTTCATTACGACCACCGCCCCCGCAAAGTCCATCTGCTTATCTACTACCAAATTGCCATTCTCTTCGCGTTTCAATACAATCCTCGGCACACCCAATCTTTCACTCAGCGCCATCGTCGCCAAAAACGGCGAATTATGCTCAATCTCCGAAGTCACCACTTTTTTCACCAACTCCGGCTTCAAATTATTCAAAATCAAATTAATCCCATAAGTCGTGTTTAGCGTAAACGAAACGAAATATTCCTTCCCTTTCAATTTCAAAAGTTTTAAAACTTTCTTCCGCGTCTCTTCCACTAATTCATCTGTCTTCATCCCCCACTGATATTTCACCCGTTCCCCACAAGAATTATGCTTATGATAATAATCGTCCAACGCCTGTACTACCGACTCCGGCCGCAAACTCTGACACGCCGCATCCAAATAAACCGATTTTTCATCCAAATAATCAAAATCCTTCATACCTCCATTATACTCTATTTTCCCAACTACCACATCTGCCAGGCCAACTATCGTGCCAAACACCGCACAAACATTCCCACGTGCCGATTATTGTGTGAATAGCTTCCCATCGACACTCTGTCGCCATTAATACCAGCAGTATAACGCATTTCATCATCTTCCATCGTCGCCGTCGTATACGAACCCTCCGCCCCTGCAAATCTTAACATGCCAAGATGAAGATAAATCAATCCACCCTTAATTAAATATAGTGGCGCATCTGCAATCTGTTCAACCCCAGCCTCTTCATCCATGTATTGATTAAACAAATTATCATAAGTTCCATTAATCGGTGGCTCCGCATCAATATTGCTCACCGGCATCTTCCAACCTTTCGGACAAATCGAATCCGCCACGTTTCGCCCCGCATCACTCACTTCTGAAATTTTCACATTCCCACTCCCTGCCGTCGCTGCCCCAAACTGATAATAATTCCCCACTAACAAATGTGCATTATACGATTCAACGAAGGCAATATTTTGAAAGTTTTCACATCGTCCCAAAGTTTGTCCAGGTAATACCGAAGCCCATTTATCTAGTCCCGGGCCCTGATTGCATGGCAAATACAACTTCGGATTCACTATAAAATAATCACCCAAATTCCACGAACGCGTAGCATACTGATTTGGCGTTTCTTCTTTTACTGGCACAGTAGTTTCCGTGCTCGTATCTGGTGTCCAACTACTCTTACTATTTAGATCCGTATCACTACTGGTTAATGCTTTATTGGAGTTTAAATCTAACGCCAAATTCTGCGTCATCCAACAATTCCCATCTGCAAGCTTAGCTACCCAATAGTCTTTGTTGTCTCTCAGATCTATGAGTTGCTTAGTCTCGTGTAGGCTAGAATTCTCACAAGAAAGCGTAGACATTTCCTGCATATACGTGAGATCGCCCAAAGTACGAATTGTTTGGGGATTTGCCACGACTGAGAATAGGATAGTATTTTCGTATTGTCCGGCAGGAAGCCTAGTATCAATTCTGGCGCCAATATTCAATGTGTAATTATCAATCTCAGTAGCCCGCGAACTCTCAACCAACTTCTGTGCAGTCAAGCTAATCCCGTCATAAACACCAACGCTATCCTGCTCTTTCGCCAAGGCTAACCCCCAAGTATTATTCTCAAAATCCGCTGGCAATCGAGGAGAACTTAAAGCTTTAATTTCTCCGGAACTAACACCATTAGTATTAAACATAGCAGTTGTCGCATCATTAGTCTGAGTATAAAGGCTATAACCCGCATAATTAGTCGTGCCAATTGCCACATTTACTGACGCCTGACCAAATTGACCATCACCCGTTGGCATAATAGTAATATCAACACCTTGATCAGCTGCTAAAGAAATACTTGGAGTAATAATAGCACGTGTAGCAAAATCATCAGCATAGGAAGAGGTGATTGTCATTGGGCATAAAAATAAAAACACTAAAACCACCAGCAAGCCAAAACTAGCCCGCAGAATTACTTTAATTATAATGCCAAGTTTAAATATTTGCCACATTAGCGTGATGCCTTCCATGTTAGTTATTATCTTCACGTCACGACACCCAACCAAAATGGGTGCCACGACGATTGAGTAAAACTACCAACACGAACTTGACATAAGTATATACAAATTTGTGGGCATGTCGTGACACCCAGTCAATCTATATAAACTTACGATTCGTTCGGCATTCGATAACTCAAAATACCAAAAAATTCGTGTCCAAATTGTAGTTTTACTCACTTACAATTATACCACACACTCCCTCATACAAGCTTAAACTTCTACAAACTCCGCCCCGCGTTCCCAAAATCACCTCCCCACAAATAGTATATATATATATATATATTAACTTCCCCTCCCCTCTACTTTGTGCGTAGTGGATATTT
>CAOZKB010000018.1 GCA_948571325.1 uncultured Candidatus Saccharibacteria bacterium
AAGGAACGTTTTCTGTCAAGTGGCGGAGGACGTTCTCGTCACTCCGAACTGGCTAACATCCGTTCAGATGGTCTGGAAGGATGTTGAGCATGTGGGGGTGGTCGGGCTGAGGGTCCTGGATCCTGGATCTGTGCCAATCGGCTACTATGTTTGGTCGACAGAAGAATTGCGGAAGTTGGCCGAATGGTTAACTGAGGCACTGGATGGAGCGGGCGTAGGTCCGACTCCGTTAGAGCTGTTCAACCGTGCGCTTGAAGAAGGGCTGATCCGGGAGGATTACGAACTCCCGGATACGTCTGTTGGGTATTGATCTCTCGCTTAACTGACCCTCGGTGGAAACTTCCAGGAGCTTTTAGAAGTTCTTTGAGAAGTGGAAGCCGGGGGCTTCCTTTTCGCTATTTTTGATGGGATTTAATAGGGGTGAGAGGGGTTGAGTAAAAAATGTGTTCAAATAGTTATGTAAGATTTTATAGGGGGGATTTGGAAAATGCGAGACTATGTGAAAAAATAAAAAAGACAAATCTTGGGGTTGATTTTGAACGAGGAATGCGATAGAATGGGGATGTGGGGCGTATGTTTTATTTTGGGGATATAGCTCAGCTGGTTAGAGCGCTAAACTGATAATTTAGAGGTCTGTGGTTCAAGTCCACATATCCCCACCAGTCGGCTCGTTATAACGTGCTATTTTGTTTTTTCGGAGGTTCACTCATCGGTAAAGATGCGTTTCGCCTCCTCAAAATTCAAAATATCTACGTTCTAACTTTGCCTTAGAAATATATTGGGGTAATAGCTCAGCTGATTAGAGCGCTGCCTTTGCAAGGCAGAGGTCCAGGGTTTGAATCCCTGTTACTCCACCATTAGGGAATTATCAACCAAAATAAGCCCTTCGAGGTCTGGGTTAACAGATACGGAGAGCTTATTTTTTTCGTCCAAAATTAGGTTTGAAAACAGTTTTCGGGCTAGTATGTCTTTGGTGACAAAATTGCCGTTTCTCATCTGTTGAGCGGCGGTTTGAACCAAATTGAGGAACTCTTCCTCTGATTGCAGTATATCCTCGGGTCGATTGAGTTTGGCTGTGATTTCTCGTATTTCGGCATCGGCGTCGACTATGATGTCTTGTTGTTCTTCCACTTTTGCCACACTTGCATCTATGGTGCTTTGGGGCACGCTCGCTTTGTTCATGATTAGGTGTTTGAGGCACTCGTTTTCTTCTTTTTGGCGCTTCTCTGCGTTGCTCTTGACGGCTACTAGGCTAGCGCGTTGCTTGCGTAGTTGCACCAATTCGACATCTGTATGCTCTATAATCGCATCCTTATACTCTTTATATGCATCACTTGTGAGTTGTAGATGGTCGGTAAAATTGCAGAGTTGCCGCACGATGTCTTGCCCGCGTATGGTGTTTTTGCGAGGACAGTCGGGATTTGAGCACTTGTAATAGACTAGCCTATACTTTTCGCCGTTTTTGGTGGTTTTCTGAACCGAAAAAGGTGTAATGGTGTTGCCACAGCTGCCGCAATGAATAAGTTTGCGGAATGGGTAGTAGAACTCGTGTTTGCCCGCTTTTAGGCGTTTGGTGCGACTTTTCTTCATATTGTTTAAGTGTAGTTGTGCCTGAACAGCCTCCCACTCGTCCTCGGATAGCATCGGAACAAAATGGGCTTCTGGCAGGGTCTTGAGGTCAATTTCTTGATTTGCCTGCACTAAAATACCATGATAGAACGGGTCGTGCAGAAGGCGTGATACGCTCGAAGAACTTCCTAGGTATTTAGGGTGTGGTGGATTTTTGGGCGTGCCTTTAGTCATATAGTGGATATTCTTGCGTTTACAATAGTCTACAATCTCTGCCTGCGTTTTGCCGTCGAGTAGCATCAAAAACATTTCTCGAATGTCGTCGAAATTATCACCGCTGCCCCTGTTAGGCACATAATAACCTTGCGTGGAGCGAATATAACCCCACTTATGCTCACCAGATGATTTACCCTCACCAAAGTGGCTCTTAACTCCTCTTTTGATAACTGTTTTAAGGTTATCGGAATAGTTTGTCGCCATAGCGAAACTGATGGCGAGCGTCAATGCTCCACTATCGTCGTTGTGAAAGGTGTGATTTGCGAACAACAAGTCTTTTAGCACCGCTTCATCTTTGCCTTTATCTGGTTTAAGCATATCCATTAGTATTCCTGCATCTAGCATATTTCGTGCTAATCGGTCGGGATGATATGAGATAATGCCATCATATTTACCCTTTTTGATGCCGTCTAACATTCTTGAAAACTCTGGTCGTCCGCCCGCATATCTCGCCGACTGCTGCTCCTTAATTATTTCTACGATATGGATATTGCCAAGCTGCTCTGCTAATTTTTGACAGTCTTTTATCTGGTCGCTAATCGAGTGATCTTGGCGTTCGTCGGAAACGGTCGATTTGCGGGCATACAACACATATTTGAGTGTGCTGCGGGCGAGCCATTCATCCTGTGTCTCCATGCTCACCTCTAGTCTATGGGGTCATTTAACTTCAACATCTCGCCCTGCTGAACTTCGGTGAGGTTCAATGAGGTGCTTTTGCTAGTGGGTTTCTTACTAGTCTCTCTAACTATATCAGCTAGCACGCGCCCACCTTTGCTTGAGTAGCTTGCCTTTTTCATAAATTTGTTCCTCTCGTTATGATGTCTTAATTATATCATAATATGGAGTGCTTTGGAACAGCAAAAACAGGGGTAGAAGTTTTAATTCTTTACCCCTGTTATGGCACATGGATGTTTTTGTGTCAACACTTATTATTTTCGATTTTAATCACCGAAAAATATACCTATAAGCCCGCCAATCAGCGGGGAGAATAACCATATTAAGAGCCCGAGCACTATCAGAACAACAATGAAATAAAATGTGTCCAGCTTGTCGTTGATGCGCCCTTCTCTGTCTAGCCCCCGTAATTCTTGTATAGCAGCGTTTTCCGCACTCTTATCTCCGCTTTGGCGTGCTAGCTCCAATTCCTTCATCGCCACCAAGCGCTTAGTGTTGAGCGCGGTATCACGCTTATTGGCTCGGTCAATATATTTGCTGGTTTCATCAAACATTTTTATACTCCCTTTATGTTATCTTTTTAGCGCTTCAAACCAAGTGACTTTACCGTTAGAATAATCATTATCGAAACTTCCCGCAATACAATGCATAATATAGGATTGCTTACCACCAGCGGCAGATTTTACATCCAGCATCACATCGTATCGCCATCCGTAATACTGCTCCTCATCTGTCACGACGCCCGCTACGCTATGAAACTTGACCTTTGACGGGTAGAAATAGTCCTCGGCATACTTTTTACAAAGTATATGAGCGCGTATCTGCTTATCTTCGAGGCTTGCGCCTGCCCCCGTATAGGTATCGGGGTCATTGGGGTCGGAGCCGTAAGCCTTTTGTGTGGTAGGCTTAGGGGATGGTTTTGATTCTGGTGTCGATTGGTTTGCATCATTTTCGTCTCGCGATAACCAAGGTTCCTCCGTGCAGGGCATTCCATTTAAGTTAGTTTCGATTTTCTTGCCATCCATGTAAAATCCAACCTTTTCTCCTCCACAACTTGGTATCTTCGCATTATATTTAATTTGATAGACCTCCACTCCACTATTGACGCAAGTTGGATCAACGGAGTTTTCAGATATTCCTACATCGTTATTATCTACAAAGATAGTTGATTGAGGTTCGCTTGAAAAACCAGTTACTTCAATCTGATAACCCTTTTCGTTGCCATATCTATAGTTGCCGATGGCGCCAGTTTCGACTGTGCCATTTTTTGCTTTGCAAGTTTCCGTGAGTTGGTGCTTAGACCACATTTTAGGCACCACAAACATCCCTATTGCCCAAACAGATACTATACCAATAAAAATTACCACATTAACTACCTTATTAGTGTTTTTATTACCATGGTTTTGCAACGCTCGTATTCCTTTCGTTTAGCTGATCTTTTGCTAACCACCCACAAAAATGGACAGTCCGCAAGAACTGTCTACATTCCATCAGATAAGCGTTGTGCTCACCAGGCGAACTGCCCATTCATAAGCACAACACCACATAATGTGCGTGTTATCTTATCTGATTTTGAAATGTAGACAACCTAATTATACCATATTTGGAATAAATCTGGAACGCCCCGTTTTAGATTACTTCACAAATAAAGTCATCAGCTACTCCACCACCAACTCCACCCGTAAAATAGCCTTGTAAGCCCCGTAGAGCCTCGCTATGGGGCTTTTGGCGTGCGGGTAGGCAAACACCCACCCTTCGCTTGTAAGGGCGGTAGTGGTGATATTTTGCGAGAGCGTTCGCCGACCCCCACAACTGCTTTCTCGATGCCTCCATAAACCGCTCCGCAAACTCTGGGTATTTCTGCCGCCAACGAGAACAGGTATCGGGGGAGATGTTGACACCGTAGCAGGCATCCTTCACCGTCAACCCCTGCTCAATAAAAAGAATAAGTCTGTCCGCCACTTCTTGGTTGTATTTTGTCGGTCTACCCATACTCATATTCTACTGCTATCCCTCCACAACTATTTTCCATCCTAGCCCCTACTCATCCACCTCTAAATGGCGGCGGGCAAAAATCGAAAACCAGCACAGAGACCCCACTTCTACTGCAAAACCCGCAAAACTCCACCTAAAACCTCGCAAAAAGATGAGCGGTTTCACCCCTGTAAAAAGTGAACACAAAAATTATACACTACCGTCATCACCTCTGTTATTGGGTTGGCTTACTAGCGTAGGGTGGCAGGGCAATGCGGTGGCGTTCACGCTTGGTGCAGATTGTGAACCGTGTAAGGGGAAGAACACGATGCGCACCCCGTATTAGTTTTGAGTTTTCGTTTTTTTGCGGGCTAGAGGGCTATGCGTCGGGGCTACGCCCCTCCGCTGCTCGCTCGACGCCCTACGGGTCGCCGAGTTCGCCCTCTCCGTATTGTGGTTATCAGTTTGAAGTTATACTACTATATGATAAAGTGATGATGAGATAGGGGTGGTTAGCCATTACCATAGCTACATAATGTAGTCTATGCTCCCTATAAGTTCCGCTTTCTCGCGTTCGTTCATAACAGGGAGGGCATATCTGGTATTCCAGCAGCGTTCATATAGTATTTTGGCTACCTCTGATGGTCGATTTAATAAGTGTCCCGTTGTCTCCACCAAGATAAAACCTGTACTGATGTGCAGGTTTTATCTTTTCTGTGAGGAGTTTTTTGAAAAAATGTATGGGGTTGGGCGTTTTGGATGATTTTAGAATCGAATTAGCTCATTCGTCATCTTGATCGAAGCCAAGGAATTCGGCAAGTTTTTCGAGTTCATACTGATCATGTTCGCAGGGGTCAATAATTTCGCCACTGAGAAAATCGTTAATTAAATCGTCAGATTGGGTCATAAGTGTATTATAACACGACGGTTTTTACTTCTGTAGCTTAGCGTTTTATTGAAGAATAATATATCTTACCCCTCCCCTCTACTTTGTGCGTAGTGGATATGTGAGCTTGCGGTGGGGTAATTTCTGGCGGATAGGCGAGGTGGGGCTTTGGGCGAGCTCGACGTATGTGGATGACGCGACGTTTGCCAATGCGTTGTCGGTTGCGAATGGTGAGTATGATATAACGGCAATGGGAGCAAGTAGATGGATTGCTTTCCCCGGACGGGGAATGGAGCTAGATAGATAGATAGAACATCGAAGCGTAACCATTGGTTTTTATCGGATAAAGCTTTTGGTTGATTTTTTGGATGTAATTGGCTGCAGAAATGCCTTTGTGAGGCACGGAGGGGCGGTTTTTAGCGTAAAAAGTATGAAAGACGTGTATGTAGGCGTTTTTGTGAAAAAACGCTGGAAAACGGCTAGAAATGGCTTAAAATGCTTACGGAAAGGCTGAAAAATAGTGATTGAAGTATGTTTAGCATACCGTTTGGGTAACGTCGATAGCTAGGAAGGGGTTAAGGTGGGGCATTAAAGCCAATAAAAATACCCGCTAAAGTGGGTATTTTTGGAGATACACATAATTTTAAGCAACCTCGCAGTGGTTTTGCTTAAAACTATCTCTATTTTATATCACAGAACGAATAAAGTCAATGGAGTTTTTCCACCAATTGTGAAAAACTTGGGTGGGGAATGTTCGGGTAGAAATCAAATGAAAAATGTGCTAAAGTTTGCAAAATTTTGTGATTTTTGCAAACGAAAGAAAAGACTTTGTTCGGGAAAAAATTTGAGTAAAAACAGGATTTTTGAGAAAAACAAGAGCGATTTTTTTGTGAAAATAACAGGGGTGGAGTGAGGATTATAACACAATTTTAGCAAAAACGTATTGACAAAACTGAAGCGGTATGCTACAATGGTAGCAACATCCGGAAATCGTGATGTCTAGCACAAGCGGAATCGTGAGGAAATTTTGCAGAAGGAGCTAGAAGCGGGGATCACGGTATCGTGAAAGGGTGGTGTTTGTAAAGGAAATAATTAAACGGTGGGCAGAAAAGGAGTTTCTATGGCAGGAACAAAAGCAGGCGGTCTTAAGGCGGCGGCAACTAACAAAGCTAAGTATGGTAAAGAGTTTTACTCTCAGATTGGTCGCAAGGGCGGTCAAAATGGTCATACTGGTGGCTTTGCGGCCAATCCAGCGTTAGCGCGGATTGCAGGGGCGAAGGGGGGACGCATCTCACGTCGTGGACCAGCTAAGAAAGCGTAATTTCGCACTATTATCGTAGATTACTGCGTTAAAAACTGTGCTACGCAGGAGACGTATGGGTAATACGTCTCCTTTGCGTTGCTCGTTTTTGCCTTGCACTCTAACGATACTAGAAGCGAAATTCTCTTGCTTTTCATCTCAACTAGCTTTGTTTTTTGCGATACTTACTTTCGCCTCGTACTTCAGCAAAGACATTTTTGTTTTAAAAGGGCATATGGATGCTATTTTTTTATGAGAAAGTAGTTATGCTAGGGAAAAGAGGGGATGAGGGGTATAATAGGGGTATAGAGGAGGTTTGATAGAGGTGGAGGGGAATTTTGGCGAGATTTTGGCGAGATTAAGGGTGGATTATCCGGACTTGGTGTTTAAAGCGGGGCGGAAATTTGCGTTTCGGGGGCCAAAAATGGTGCGAATACCGAAAGAACTGTGGGTGAATACGGAAAAATTGCTTTTGAATAAAGAATTTGCGGATGAACACGGGCAAAAAATATCGTCTGAGCAAAAAAATGCGGGTGGGATGAGTAAGAATGCGGAGTGCAGAGTGAACGGTGAGGCTTTGCAGTTACTGCACGAAGTGGGCCACGCAATCTTGCGACATAAGGACTTTCGGACGGATGTGGAGCGACTAAAAATGGAGCGAGCGGCTTGGGAGCAGGCGCGATTGTTATGTGAACGCTATAATATATATTACGATGAGGATTTAGTGGAGGAGGCGTTGGATAGCTATCGAGACTGGCTGCATCAGCGATCGGTTTGTCCGGAGTGTGGATTGACACGGTATCAGGGTCGCGACGGCGTGTACCATTGTCCAGGTTGCGAAGTGTAGATTTGGGTGTTGGATGGATGAAGTGGAGCATATAATTAAGTTCGGGTGCGCTGAACGAATAAAATTTGTATGAAAGTTAAGTTCGGTTTTTTGGTGGTTGAAAAAATGTGTGGCGCGGAATTTAAGTTCGGGTGAGGTTGTGGAAAAGTTGTGTTGAGTTTTAGTACTCAAAATTAATCTTGCGTTTGGACGAAGATTATAATTATCAGTATATAAATATGGTAGCAGACGAGGAAGGGGATTTCAAGCAAAAATGAAGAAAAATGGTAGGACTAATGGAAACTTGATGAAAAATGAGGTATTTTACCCCTGGACGATTAGGGGGGAATTTGATATAATGGTGTTAGATTTCGGGTTCGTTCAGGAGTGTTGAGTTTTGAGCGGCGTTGATGATCCAGAATATTGGATGGGGGCTTCCTGAACGGGCCTGAAGAAAGGATTATATATTAAATAATGGCAAATACAACAAAGGCCAAACTAACAATGGATGAATTGCTGGCTGGTGCTGAGGAAGGCACAAGGCGGGCAGTTACAGGTGAGACGGTGACTGGTAAGGTACTGTCGATGCGTAAACATGAGATTTTGATTGATCTTGGCGCACGGGGTGTGGGCGTGGTGCCACGACGCGAAGTTTCGTTTGCGCGGAATTTGAATATTGGTGATGAAGTTTCGGCTTCGGTCATCGAATCAGAGATGGCGGACGGTAGTGTATTGTTGTCGCTACGTAAGGCCGCGAAAGAAAAGGGCTGGGACGAAATCCAGGCTCGGATTGACGGTTCTGAGGTGATTGAAATCACGCCGTTTGACGCAAATCGTGGCGGTTTGCTGGCGGAATATGAGGGGATTCGTGGTTTCTTGCCAGTTTCTCAACTTTCGGCGGAGCATTATCCTCGGGTTGGTTCGGCTGATAAAGATGAAATTTTGCAGCGTTTGAACGCATTGGTTGGCCAACCGATGAAGGTGCGGATTTTAGACGCTAATCGTAAAGATAATAAGCTGATTTTCTCAGAAAAAGAAGCTATTAAAGATGGTTTAGCGGAACGTTTTGCGGAATTACACGTAGGCGACACGGTGAAGGGTGTAGTAACCGGTGTGGTAGATTTTGGTGCTTTCGTGAACGTAGATGGCGTAGAGGGGTTGATTCATATCTCAGAGATTTCTTGGGAGCGCGTGAATAATCCGTCAGATTACGTAAAAGTTGGTGACCAAGTAGAGGCAAAGATCATCACGATTGATAAGGAGCGTTTGTCGCTTTCGATGAAGCAATTGACTGAGGATCCGTGGCTTTCAGAGGTAGAGAATTTGAAGCGCGGTGATGAAGTAGAAGGTACGATTACACGAATTACGCCGTTTGGAGCATTTGTGCAAATTTCTCCAGCAGTAGAGGCGTTGGTGCACGTGTCGGAACTTGGTACTGGCAACGATGCTGACCCAGAAAAGGTATTCACATTGAACGAGCGGAAGAATTTCCGGGTGTTGGATGTGGATAAAGAGGGGCGGAAGATATCGTTAACGGTGGCGTAAAACTCGCTATTTGAGCGAACTAAAAATAACCCCGATGAGGGGTTATTTTTTGTTTTGGAGTTTGCTGGTTTCGTAGATGACGCGAGAGAATTCGTCGATGATGTCTTGGCGGTCAATGGAACGAGGATTGGTAATGCGGACGAAGGGAAGGTGGGCGCTGCGGAAGAATTTTTGCATATCTTTGGGGTCGCTGCCGGGGGTTTTGTTGGTATTACTGTGGGGGCCGTCGTCGATCTTAACGGCGCAGACGGGGCGCATAGTGGCTTTATTGCAGAAAACGAAGTCAACGTATTTGTCTTTGATAAAACTATAGGCTTCATAGCGATTTTGGGTGCCGACCTTATGGCTCAGTAGGGAAGAAACACTGACTTGAGGAATGATGTAGAAAGTTTGCCCGAAGATTTCATTCAGGAGCTGGAAGCAACGTTTCTCTGGGCCGACCATAAGTTGTTTCTTGGGGCGGTAGCGATAGCGATCCATAGCATCTTGGCGCCGGCGAGTAGTGGTAATGCCAACTAGAATCGATACAATCAAAAACCCAAAGGCGGCAAGTCCAGCAATACTAATGAGAAAATTGTCCATAATAAATATTTTACAAAATCAAGTGGTAAGAAGTTGTCTTACATTGTCTATTATATCACAGATATTATTAAAATTCAATGGAAAAAATGTAAAAATAGGGTAAAATGTTGGAAAAATTGGATGACAGACATAAATAGTATTGACAAAAATTAGAATGTGTGATAAAATGAAATTATAGGCTAGTTTTGGCTAGGTTTGTCGGGTTTTTGTTGGCGTCTAAAATAGATTGAGACAGACTGAAACGGGTCGAAGGGTTGGGGTGAGACGCAGGAGTTTGACGGCTGAGGCTAGGGGTTGAAAACGGCTTAAGTAGTTTAAAAATGTAACCGATAAAACATTACGCTACCGTAATTGCAATATATCTTATATATTGCAGGTTTTTCTTTAGGGGGTGAATTTTTCGGCTTATGTTGAGGAGTTGAAGCGGTTTGTGATGGCTGGATGATGGTTGTGAGGAATTAGCACTAGCGAGATTCGAAATAAGATTGGATCTTTTGGAGGGGTTGGCTATTGCGATAAATAGAACATCGAGCTATGGCAAACCGCTTGGGCGAACTTGGTCAAAGCGGAAATACAAGCTGGCGAGCGAGAAAAACGCGGAGGAGAACTATGTTGAAGGAAGTAAGTGTATGTAGAGGAACGGAATATGGTCAAAAATTTCGGTTGCGGGAGGCTGTATTGTTAGATATACCACGAAGTAAGGGTCCGAATGTGGAACTGAGTCGCTTGCGTGACCGAGCGACTATGGCATGGGCTAAGGATTACATCATTCTTGATGCGCGTTTTGCAATGTGCGATTGGGTGCGCTCGATAACAGATGCGGTGGATGTCTTGGCAGCAAATCGTGATAAAGATGATGATTTTCTTGGCCGGGATAGTGAAAGCTACAAAAGTTATAAAGACCGCACGACGCGGATTAAATGTTTGAACAAACGAGTGGTGCGGAGTTGTCAGGATTTTTGGGCAGCACTGAACAGTGAAGGATGGTATGAGTTGATTCCGGAAGAGATGAAAGTGGAGATTTTTGAGTGCTTGGTACGAATCCAGTACTGGGCGCTGCAAGAAGCGGTGATACAGAAGCATTTATGTTATGCCGTATCGCTGGTTCCGGAAAAGCGGCCGGCGAATTGTCGGTTTTACGGCACGTGGCGGAATTGTCCGACGGATGATGATTTCTGGATTTTGGATGATTTTACGCTGGTATCTAAGAATGCGGAAGAAATTATGCCGCGTCTGGATGAGTATTTCAAGAAGCGGATGGATGCGATTACTTGCGATCCGGAGACTTTTGGGACGTTTAGGAGGTGATTGTTGATCGTAAGTTTAGGATTTAGATAAGCAAGCCTAGAGTCCAGGCGAGTGAATTTGGATGTGGCTTGAGTTTGTGTTTTTGGATTATGCTTGCGGTTTTGTCGGTTGTAAGGTTAGAGCCCCTGGGAAACTGGGGGCTTTTTGCTGAGGTAATCTGCGGCGCGCTGGAGGAAGGCGAGGTCGCGGGCTTGAATGGCGAGGATTTCGGGACTGGCGGATGAATCTGGCGTGTGAGTAGAAATGGTATGAATAGCTTTGGCCAGACTAGAGAACCATTTGAGTTGGAAGCCGCGGGATTTTTCGTGATCTTCAAAATTTGGAGTATTGTGATCGCCGATTGTTTGGGCGAGAAAACCGTAAGAGGCATCTCGCATGTCCCAGCCTGGTAAATTGATGGTAATTTGACCTAGATCGGCGAGAATTCGGCATTGGCAGCCAGATTCTTCGAGAGCTTCGCGTTGGGCGGCGGTTATGGGAGATTCGTCGGTTTCGATGCCGCCACCGGGGATTTTGTAATAGTTATCCTTGGCGACATGAATGATGGCGACTTGATTATCGGTGTTAATCAAAACTGTGCGTGCGGCGGGGCGAGTTTGCATAAAATAAAGACTTTTGTGTAGTTAAATGTTACTGTCGTTATTATATCATGGAATAGCGGATAGAGAAACCGTAGGTGCGGTTATCGTAATGGGGTAGGTAAATATTATGAAATCTTGGGGATTTTTTATATTTTTAGAAAAAGTGTGATATAATGAGGATACGCAAGTAAGAAACTTGGTTGAGGGGGATAAATGTGAGTTTTTTACTTGTAGGAAATAATCCCCGGTAGCTCAATGGTGGAGCAAGAAGCTGTTAACTTCGAGGTTACTGGTTCGAGTCCAGTCCGGGGAGCCAAGTTGTACAATCGTTAAAATTTGATAACATAGCAAAAGGCTCTAACAGATTGAATTGGAGTCTTTTTTGTTGGATTTTTAAGTTCGAAACTAAAAGTCGGAGAATTTGATTTTTGACGGCAGGTTTAGAACTTTTGAATAGTTCGCTAGCGCGCGAAGCGAGATCTAACAGATGAGAAGTAGTGATTTCGGCTGCTCCAGTGTCCTGTTCTAGTTGAACTAACTCATCATCAATTTCGCATAGGCGTTTAGCGTCTTTCGTGACTAATTCGTCGTATTGGGTCGCAGTAATACGCCCATCAAGTTTATCTTCATACATTATGCTTTTGCGCGCGTTTAGCTTTTGGTATTCTGCTCGGAGTGCGATCTTTTGAGCTTCGCGAAGTTCTTTAGCCCTGATCGCGTCCTTATTCAGCTCGTCGCAAATGGCGCGAGCAAGGTTCTCATCGATCGTAAAACCGTCCAGAATCGGCTCTATTTGGCTCAGAATGCCGGTTTCCGTGGCGTTATTAGGACATTTGCCTTTGGCGTTAGAACAGCGTAAATAAACGCGTCCTTTGTGTGTATATGAACTCATACTGCAACCGCAAATAGCACATTTGAGAATACCCTTAAAAGTGAATTCATATTGAGTTTTCTTTTGGATCTTTTGCGTGCAGTTATTTTCGCTGATTCGCTGGATCTCATCGTAAATACTTTTAGTGATATAGGTCTGATATTTGTGGGGATAATCTTTGTCTCGATAAGTCATCACGCCATAATAAAACTTATTTTTGAACAGATTGCAGATAGTAGAATGGGCGACCGGTTTTGGATTTTTAGTATTACTAGTTAGCCCGAGCCGACGCATTTCGTTAGTAATATTTCTGGTAGATACACCAGCGCGACGCATTTCAAAAGCGCGATTGATTAGCGGTTTGCGCATCGTATCGATAATAATCTCGTTTTTGCCGTTAATCTCGGCGTTACGATAGCCAATCGGAGCGAAGCCTGGAAATTCGCCATCGTGCAGTTTCTGCTCGATACGTCGCTTTACGTTATCAGATATCGCAGCGGAATAATATTCACCGAACACCATCCCCATCCCAAGGCGGGTTTTATCGCAGGCGGGTGAGTTCTTATGAAAGATTAGACCGTCAGATGGAAAGTGCAGTTCCAAATTACCTTCGCGGACTTTATCTTTGAGAATACGCACTACTTCAGAAGATGAATCTCTAGTGAAGCGGTCGATCTTGTCAAAGACGGCAATACGCTTTCCGCGATAGTGCGCAATTTTATCGACGATTTCTTGAAACTTCTTACGATCATCTTTATAAGCAGTTTCGTCAAAGCTGAATAACTCGCTATCTAAATTAAGCTTTTGAGCATAATCATTCAAGCGGATAATTTGCGCCGGTAGAGCCTCTCTTTGGCTGGGATCAGAAACCCGTGCAATGAGAAAGGCTTTTGTGCCAGTATAATCTTTATCAAAAGTCATAACACCTCCTTTTTACTTACCATTTGATACTATTATATAACATATCTAGAGAAGATCTTGATAATCTTTGAGCTTAGTCGGTTGCATTCTTTGGATCGCTTCTTGAATTTGCAGTAGATGGCGTAAATTATGTGGTATTTCAGGCGTAAGTACAAGCTTATTACTTCTAGCCCAGGAGCCGTTAGCAAAGCGATGGTCAAAAACTTCTTTGGCAAAGCGTGCATCAAAATTTGGGCTATTACTCAAGGCATACATACCAAGCGTCGCAAGTACTCTTTGGGGTGTAGCGTCTTTGTTGCGTAGTAATCCCAAGAATACTTGTTCTATAGTCCTATCATCAAGCGGAGCTTTAGGAATAGCTGACAAAATTTGATTCCACCAATATAACAAAATCTTTTGCGAGATTTCCGATGAGAACATTTGTCGAAAGGTGAGATTATCGGTTTCTATCCCAGTTCTAGCGAGATTAGCGCGAATTTCTTTAACACCGTTTAAGCGGATTTCAAAACGCAAAACCGCCAAGTTCCGCTTGCTTTGTAGCCAATCTAATAAGCTAAGTTGGCAACGATTATCCTTTTCTTCAGAACGTTTTTCGCTCGTTTTGGATTGTTTGAGATCGGCAATCTTGTCGTAAAACGCGATATCGCGCTGATTAGTATGTAGATGGCAAATTTGCCCGCCGTTGCGAAACTCGCTAGTAGAAATATCCATTGCGCGTTTGATATTGGCGAGGTTAAGCAAACGTAAAATTTGCGAAACGGTCGTGCCATCTTCGAAGATAATGTTTTTGGAGTAGTCAATTTTGACGACCTTATAGCCTGCGACTGTTGCTGGAAAGCGAAATAATATACCCATTTCGTGCAGTGCTCGGCATAGTGTATCTAGAATAGCGTCGAAATCCGTGTCAGTAACTTCATCAAAATTATTACCGTAAAGCAGTTTCGGTATAGAAAACTCAACTAAAATTTGTTGTTGGTTACCGTTAGGTGTAGGGCGTTTAAGATAGGTTATTCGCGGATAGTATTTGCCGGAAGCTTTCATCTCTTTGGTTGGGTTGATGAAGCCTTTAATGACGCCGTTTTTAGAAGTTATGAAGTTGAAGCTCTGGGGCGGCTTTTTAACGTCGAACGCTAGCCGAATCGTATCTATCATTTTCACAACCTTGTTCAAACACATTTTTACATTCCGCAAAGATCGCGTCTTCGATCGCCTTGCTAGTTGCGGAATCTATTGGGTGGAATATTGTCCGTTCAAGAGTCGCGCTCTTTTTGGATGGATATAGTAAGCGATAACCGCCACTTAGTTTACGATAAATCGCAATCGAATTTAGCGCGATCTGATCGTCGAGGATCAGGCTGGCGAAGCCAATTAGTCCTTTGCTGGATGTAGCTGGCTTGATAATTACATCTTTAATTTTCATAACCTTGTTTCAGCTCCTTGTCGGTTTCCCATAAAAGCGCGAAAAACTTTACCAGCTTTTGGATATCATCCGGCGAGTAGTTTTCAGTCGCTTTTAGGGGTTTAGTATTCATACTTCCATTATCGGAAGATATAAAAAATAGGCTGGGTTATTGAAAGATATTTAAGATTTCTGAACTATTTTGAAGGCTTTTGAAGTTTGGCGTCGATAACGTCTTGGTTGAGCTTGCGCTTAACGAGATCGTCAGCGGTAATAATTGGGTTGATCATAAAACTGCCTTTACCGGTTCGGAATAGCAATCTACGCAACTCTTGCGGAATCTTAATATTGCCAATAGCAGATGCGAGATCGCCTTGAACTTCGACGCTTTGACGAGGATGCTCTAACGCGCTTATGATGGCTTGTTCGAGCTTACTATCGAGGTTGCAATGGTATATTTCGGTATCATTAAGGTAAAGGTTGCCGGACATAGCGTCATAAGTAAGGCGGTAAACCGCTTCTGGCTCTTGTCGTATAGGTGAGTTGAGATTATTTGTTTGGATAACTGCCCTAGAGGTAAGATCTTCGTAATCGCTGATAATACTATAGAGCGTATCTACCCTGTCTTCTAAATCGCAAAAACATTCGACCACTTCCTCTACATCTTCCGTCAGGCTAATAAACGGATAATTAAAAGTGGGTAGATTAGTTCCGCTACCTGGCTCCTCAAATTGCATCCGAAAGCTAATATGTGGTAATTGATCCAGGATTTGAAATACTTTCTTATTCCAATTTTCTTTGAACTCTTGTAGATGAGTATAGGCATCCCTAAGGGCTTTATCTGTATCGAGCGTGCGAATATTGGTGCGTAAATAAGATGCTGGCAGCGAAATAGCGCCGGATGAGAACGTGCGAATCTGCGCTGGTGGTTCTAGTCCGCTTTCGTCCTCTACTAAATAATCGATGGTCTTTTTATAAGTATTGCAAAAAGTTTGCCCTTCTTTATAGAGGTTATACAGAGAACGAGAGTAATCATTATTCACAATTTTAGCTCCACTTTCTTATACTCTAAATCTTATATCTATTATATAATAATGTTATGAAATGTGAGCAAGATGAGGTAGAAAAGTATTTGACTTTGACGGAAGTAAGCGAACTTCTAAATGTACATCCGAATACT
>CAOZKB010000019.1 GCA_948571325.1 uncultured Candidatus Saccharibacteria bacterium
AATATATAATATAGACATTATGATGCCATACGTTAATCCTAATTACCAAGCTCCCAGTTTTTTCAAAAACCATAAAAAGCTGGCCATCTCAGCCATCATTACTGTCGTTTTACTCATTAGCCTTATTATCACATCCGCCATTTTACATGAAAACGCCGAAAATCGCCGCCTCGATGCCGAATCGGTTACCCTAAAAAAAGACCTTGAAATTGGTTACGGCGAGATCGCTAAAGTCTCAGATTTTATTGAACAACTCAACGGGACCCTAGTTGATGATTTCACCATCGACACATCTGAGTTAGGCGAACGGACTATCGATTTTCGCTACATTAACGTCAAAAATCGTGAACGCCTCAGCCATCTCACCATCAATATCGTCGACAAAACTCCCCCTCTTATTTATGGTAATAAATCCTATACCTTGCCGCGTGGCTACGAAGGCGAACTCACTAATCTCATCCTCAGTGGCGACGAAATTGACGATCACCCCGCGCGTGAGGTTAAGGGCGAATATAACCTCAATCAAGTTGGTCGCTATCAACTTGAATATGTCGTTACCGATGCTAGTGGCAACCAATCATCACATCCCTTCGTTCTTTACATTAACGAACCAGATGCCATTACCACGCCCACTACTAAGCATGATAAATTACCTCTTGCCGAACTTATCGCCACGCACAAAACCGCCCAGACTAAAATCGGCATTGACGTTTCCAAATGGCAAGGCAATATCGATTGGCCCATTGTTAAAGCTTCTGGCGTAGAATTCGCCTTAATTCGTGTTGGCTACCAAAATCACTACGACGGAGAATATATCCTTGACCACTATTTTGAAGCCAACATTACCGCCGCTAATCAACTAAACTTACCAGTTGGTGTTTACTTTTATTCTTACGCCAATAATGTCAAACAGGCCGAGAATCAAGCCGACTGGGTTAAGGCACAGCTCAATGGCCACCAAGTCGAACTTGGCATCGTCTTTGACTGGGAAAACTGGTCTAGTTTCAACGCCGCCGGCATTAGTTTTCGTACTCTTCATCGCATTACTGACACTTTTATCCGCAGCGCTCAAAACAGTGGCTACCTTGGCACAGTTTATGGCAGCAAAAACTACCTCGAAAAAATCTGGGGCGATCTTAACCATCCCGTCTGGCTCGCACAGTACAACGATCACGTCACCTATAATGGTCAATATTGGCTCTGGCAACTCAGCGACACCGGACAAGTTCCCGGCATTGCTAGCGACGTTGACCTTAACGTCATGTATCTTGAAAACACCCCACAACTGTGATATAATAGAAAGATAAAGGATAAAGCTCTTTACTAAAATACATTGAAAGGGGGAATTTTGATGAGCTTCACGCCAAAGAAGAACTTCAAAGAATTCCACAAAAAACTCCTAGAGGGAATATTGCAACAAGGCAAACAATACCAGCTCACGGATCAAACCAGCTGCATTCATCTTGAAATCGATTTACCCTTACTTGTAAGTCAACTCTGGGTGTACGAACGCAGTGACAGCAGCCTAATTACCGACAATTATCAATTCACCAAAATATTCAATAGTCGTTATGCACTAGAAGCTACGCAAGCGCAAACTAGCGTATTGTCCGCAGATTATGCTGCTTTAGCAACCATGCAGACTGCCGCCTGTCGTGTAGCCGTACAACAATATTTGGGCTTCTGTTCAGAAGATTCGGCAGAAATTTTGCCGTCAACAGGGAATCGAGCCGCCAATCTCGGCTATCGCCCCATTCCCGGAGCAATCTGTCTACGTATTCTGTATGACGAAGAACCTTGGGCAGACGTTTACATCAGCGTTGTTGGCACTGATGACGCAGAAAACAAATCCTGCGCCGAAGCCGCCATCCCTATCGTTACAGATTTCTTTTGCGACGAGCAAGGATTCATCGTGCAAGGTGCCCAAATCAGCACTTATTAACTATTTTATCCTTTTACGAATTAGGTCCGGTTTATCCGGGCTCTTTTTCATAATTCACTCTTAAATTCTTTCTAAAACCATTTTTATGTTAAAATACTATTAATTATGCAACTCAAAGACGTCAAAAACTCCACATTTCGCTACTGGCTAATTGTCTGGAGCGTAATTTACCTCATTATGATTATCTTTGGCTTGCTCACGCCCAATAGCCCAATCCTCACCTGCTTCAAAGTTGGTAGTATTTTTCTGTGTTTCATTTATACTTGGTTAACTTTCCCCAAAGACCGCCTACTTCAGCTCGCCCTCCTCACTACCTTCGCTGCCGACATTATTCTTGCCCTTAATAATACTTCCGAGCTCGGTATCCTCACTTTTCTCGTCGCTCAAGCCATTCATACTCTACGGCTCAATGGTCACGCCGCCCAGCTCCCACTTGCAATCTTCACCGGAGTAGTCATCGCCGTCATGTCGCTAAATGCCCTCCTACTCATCATGCCGCCAATCTATCTCATCTGCCTATTTTATATTATTCTATTAATTACCAATATTCTGGTTAGCTGGCAATGGCAGCTAACCGAGCCTCAAAATCCCCAAGCTTGGGGAGCATTTCTGGGTTTTTCTTTATTCCTCCTCTGCGACCTCTGTACAGGCATTTCTTATCTCGTCCTCAATCAAGCCTTTCCCACCTTTCTTTATACTCCCGCTAACTTTTTCGCCTGGTTTTTCTACTATCCTTCGCAGATTTTCCTCTCAAACAGTTCAAAGTATGCTATAATGAATCCAAAGAAGAAAATTGTGCAATAATGGAGGTATATGGAAGGCATTAAATCACACTCACCTAGCAGCGGCCAGCGCGCAATTCTCGTTTTTGGCGCACCCTGCAGTGGCAAAACTACTTTTAGCAAGCAATTTGCTAATCAATTCAACGCTACATTCTATGATCTTGACACGTTAAAGCAAGAGCATAATCTATCGCGTCAATTTATCCTGATTCTCGTCGAGCAAATTGCCAAAACCGGATCCACGCTCGTAATCGAAGGAGGTAACGGCACTGAGCGCGACCGCCGTGAACTCACCGAAGTACTCCGCGCTGCTGGCTATTCACCTACTTTGATTTGGATTCAGACCGATGTCAATACCATTCGCTCCCGTCTGAAAAATCGTCTCAAATCCGTCGAACGTGCCAAAGCCGTGTACGATGCTGGCATTAAAAGCCTTGAAGGCCCATCCGACGCCGAAATGCCGATCGTACTCTCCGGCAAACACACCTATCACACTCAACTAAAGCAGGTCCTAACTCAGCTATAGCACCCGAAGGCAACAACGGTGATTATCAAAGACCAAGAATTTGGTGAAGTTATCGTGCGCAAAAATCCGCTCTCGCGCAGCGTACGTTTTTCCGTGTCACCATCTGGTCGCCTACAAATGTCCGTGCCACAGCATCTCAGTGATTTCAAAGTCAAGCTTTACCTCAATACTAACCGTAAGCTCATCCGCGAACAAATCCCCCTCAGTGACCCCGCCACTCAACGCGCCCGCGACGCTAAGAAAAAAATCCTCATGAAACATGCCCGCGAATATCTACCATATCGTCTAGAATATTTCGCCAAACTCTACGGTTATCATTACGAACGCTGTCGCCTCAGCCACGCCGCTACTCGTTG
This sequence comes from uncultured Candidatus Saccharibacteria bacterium, assembly GCA_948571325.1. Lineage (GTDB taxonomy): Bacteria > Patescibacteriota > Saccharimonadia > Saccharimonadales > Saccharimonadaceae > Nanosyncoccus. Next base: position 3,607 of record CAOZKB010000019.1, read on the forward strand.
GGGCAGTTGTTCCTCTACTGGTACAATTTCGCTCAATATCGGTCTTATGCAAGTGCCAGAAATTCTGCGTGACTACGTAATTATTCACGAACTTGCTCACCTCAATCATATGGACCATTCCGCCGCTTTTTGGCAAGAAGTTGCCCAGCATGATCCACGTTACAAAGAGCACCGCAAAAAACTCAAAATGTTCTCCCCGGGAGTTTAAACCGTTCTATTTTTACCGATAATCATCCATGAATATCCCATGTAATATCTAATAAAAACAATAAATTTTGCCTCAAAAAATCCGCCAGGCCATTCAGCCCAGCGGTTTTAAATTCAGTGAGTTACATTCTTCACTTTTTTCATCCCCTATTTTTCTACAGAATCATTCAGATAATCCGCCAACAAACCCCTAAGCGGCTCCTCCAAATCTCGACACACGCCATATCTCACAAAGCCCTTATATCCACTATAACACTGCACTTCTTGAGACATTTCCTTACTTAAGCCTTCAGCTGAAACGATTACCGCTGGGCATTTTAATCTTTTACGATCCATCTCCTTTAACACTGACACCCCGCAATCAATCTCAACTCTACCACCTTTTTCAAACGGCATTTGCATATCAACTAGCATCAGCCACTCATCCGGACATTCCAGAATTCGACCTAAGCAATCCATATGCACAAACATTAAAAGTTCGTTTGCATAAGGCGTAGTGTAAATTTTTGCCTCCAGGAACAATATCTTAGCGCTGTCGACTACCCGTTTGCGCTTATAAGTATCATCATCTACGACACAAACATACTTAATCATATACTCTCTCTCCTTCATCATCCTCAGATTCCGCTAACTTACCTAAATCCACATGCAAGCCAAAATCAACCTGCCCTACATCTGCGTCATTATCACGATCATCACTTCGGATGCGATTAGACCAGACATAAGTTGCAAAAATTGAGATGGTCACCAGCCAAAAAAGACCAGAAAGCACCTTTAACACCAAGAAACTCACCTCCTTTTTAAAATTCTAGACCCCAATATCCCAGAAACACTACAAAATGCCTAATCTGAGGACAAACACGATCCATCCTACCATTATATTACACTTTTATCTAAGAACTTTAAAAAACCGCCGACGTCATTCCGCCAGCGGTCAATATTTATGTCAGCAAGTTTTATTCATGGTTTTTATCAAACAAACCTAGTAGCCAAGCCATACTATCTGCCAGTTTTTCCATTACCTGAATCGTCAGCTCTTGGCCAAACTTAGCTCCAGCATAAAAACTATCTTCATAATCATCTGTTACAATATAACCGTCTTCATCATCCGTGCAACCATGACAGCCATCACAGTCCACCGATTCATCAGCACATCTGCCATGACACACACATTGACAACCAGCCTGAGCGTCATCCTCGTAATTAGGATCATCATAAAGCCAATCCGTCACAGCCTTATCCGCCTTTTTAACCACGGTCTTTAGGCCTTCCCATGTCAAATAGGCAATTGCACTAATAGTCACCTGTTTCATAAATATTTTCATAATTTCCTTACTCTTCATTTTATACCTCCTTCAGAAAAACAAACCAGATTTCTTCATTAGCTTTTGATATAATCCAAGCACCATTAGCAATCATTCTTGCCAAAAGTCTTCTGAACTAATATCATCAAAACCCGAACGACCAGCCTCGCGCCATGCTTCATCATATCCGATCAACATACAAATCACAGCTAGCACAGCCATTACACAGACAAACATTACTAATGACGCTAGCGTCACCACTGACCTTACTGCACATTTTGACTTCATATTTCCCCTCCTTCATCGTCATAATCATCACCTCCAGGCTCCACAAAGTCAGACTTTTTTGAATGCAGACCAAATTACTCTACATCATCAGTATCGTCATTTCTGATTCGATTTGACCACACATACACTCCAAGCCCTAACACCAATAGCAATAGCAAGAATCCAGAAAATATTTTTGTCACCAATAAAACTCACCTCCTTGTTAAAAGATTCTAGACCCAATTTATACTCCCCAAACACCAAATTTCGCATTTTTCAAGAAATAAACTAGCCTATACTCCCATTATAGCACACCGCACCTAAAAAGTCAATATTACTACTCCATTTTTAACCATAATCACTAAAAATCCCACCAAAAAAACTTAAAAATACCCTAAAAACTCTTGATTTCTTAGAGCAAGTATGCTACAATGACTCCTGTATAGTCTAATATTAAACAGACGTGCGAGCTAGACGTAAAGACAAGCCTATTTTCTCACGGAATAGGAACTATCTATCAGTCTAGATTTCGCGTTGTCAAGTTAAGGGAAAGGAATAGGATGCAAGTCATCATCGGCACCAAAATTGGTATGACCCAGATCATCGGCGAAGATGGTATCGTTACTCCTGTGACGATTTTGCAAGCCGACCCCTCCACAGTGACTCAGATTAAAACTGTCGACACCGATGGTTATAACGCTGTGCAACTGGGGTATGGTCAGGGTAAGAATCTGAGCAAGTCGGTTTCCGGCCACGTCAAGTCCGCCGGAGTTGCTCCGAAAGTTCTCAAGGAATTCCGCGTTGAGGAACTCCCCGAACTCAAAATCGGAGACAAGATCACCGTCGATAGTTTCAAAATCGGCGACAAAGTCCAAGTTACTGGCGTCTCAAAAGGCAAAGGTTTCGCTGGCACCGTTAAGCGCTGGAACTTCAACGAGTCCCGCAATACACACGGTTTTAAGGGTAATATTCGTCGCGTCGGCTCAATCGGCTCGATGTACCCACAAAAAGTTTTTAAGGGTCAAAAAATGCCAGGACGCATGGGCCACGATCAGGTGACTGTCAAGAATTTGGTAGTTGCCTTTATTGATGCCGAGAATAATCTCATCGGCGTCAAAGGTGCAGTCCCCGGTCCAAAAAAAGGCATTGTAACCGTCGAGGGAAAGGAGTAATATGGCAGATTTGAATCAAGAAATCTTTGGCCTAGATGTCAAAAATCACGAACTCCTCAAGACCGCTTACGACGCTTACCTTGCCAATTCGCGCAGCTCCCACGCCAAGACTTTGAAGCGTGGCGAAGTTCGCGGTGGCGGCAAAAAACCTTGGAAACAAAAGGGAACTGGACGCGCTCGTTTTGGTTCTACCCGCAACCCAATCTGGCGTCATGGTGGCGTAGCTTTTGGTCGCACTGGCGAAGAGAATTTCACCAAGAAAATCAGCAAGAATTCTAAAAGACTTGCTGTACGCCAGGCTTTAAGCTTACAGAATGAAGATGGCGCAATTGCCATCATCAGCACTTTCGCCTGCCCAGCCGGCAAGACCAAAGAAACCGTCAAGATGTTAAAAGACAATAAGATCAATAACGATGAGCGAGTATTACTCGTTGTTTCCGAAAAAGACGAGCTAGTCAACCGCGCAACCAACAACATTAATAACGTTAAAGTTGTTCGCCCAACTTACCTCAACGTCTTCGATATCCTAAACGCCGACAAAATCGTTATTACAGAAAAATCCTTACCATTGATCGAAGCCTGGCTCATCGGAAAGGAGGAGGCATAATGAGAACTGTACAATATATTCCTCGCGCTACCGAAAAAGCCTACGTTGCGCAGACTCAAAACGTCTACATGTTCTACGTACCACTCAAGGCTAGCAAACAAGAAATTGCTAAACAAATCTCTGAAGCCTTCAAGGTCAGTGTTATCGATGTCCGCACCGCAGTACGCAAAGGTAAACCTACCCGTTTCTCGCGCGGCAAGCACGCTTACCCTGGTGTTACAAATCGCCAAGACAAGAAAGTTGCCTACGTGACCCTCAAGGATGGTGATAAGATTCCAGTCTTCGAAGAGGCCGCCGAAAAAACCACCAAAGAGGAAACTAAGGTAGATAAAAAAGCCGAAAAAGAAGCTAAGAAAGAAGAAAAGAAGGCCGCCAAAACAGCAAAAAAGGTCGAATCAGCGGCTAAAACCACAGAGAAGGAGGATAAGTAATGAGTATTAAAGCTTATCGCCCAACTACTCCAGCTCAGCGTCAAAAAACCACTCAAGATTTTGACCAAGTTACGACCCGCAAGCCAATGAAGTCACTGCTTGCCAGCAAAAAGCAACGCGCTGGTCGCAACAACGCTGGTCGCATTACCGTACGTCATCGCGGCGGCGGCGTTAAACGTCATTACCGTATTCTGACTTACAAACTTCCAACTGGTAGTAAATTCACTATTATGGAAATTGAGTACGATCCAAATCGTAGCGCTCGAATCGCCCGCGTTAAGGATCAAAACAATGCATATTATTACGTTATCGCTGATAGCAATATGCAAAAAGGTGCTACTTTCGAGACTGGCAAAACTGCCGCCGTCGAGACCAGCAACCGTATGCCTATTGAAAATATCCCAGTCGGTACTTTCATCTACGCTATCGAGCTTACCCCGGGTCGCGGCGCTCAAGTTGTGCGCTCAGCCGGCACTAAAGCTCAACTTATGGCTAAAGAAGATGGCTACGCTACCATCAAAATGCCATCTGGCGAAATGCGCAAAGTCCTAGTAAGCTGTGAAGCTTCTATTGGTACCGTCGGCAACGAACAACACCAAAACATCAAGATCGGTGCCGCCGGTCGTCGTCGTCGCAAGGGCATTCGCCCAACCGTCCGCGGTGTCGTCATGAACGCTGCAGACCACCCACACGGTGGTGGTGACGGTGGCCGTCACGGTACGGGCAAAGCACCACGTACACCATGGGGGCAATTAACGCTTGGTTACCGTACTCGTCATAATAAGAAAACTAATAAAATGATCGTGCGCAGTCGCCACGAAGGAAAGAGGAAATAATGTCTCGGAGTCTGAAAAAAGGGCCATTCGTAGACTACAAGCTGGCCAAAAAAGTCGCCGCGCTCTCTGCCGATGATCGCACCGTAATTAAGACTTGGGCGCGCCAATCTACCATTTCACCAGAAATGGTAGGCCGGACCATCGCCGTACATAACGGCCGCGTCCACGTTCCAGTTTTCATCAGTGAAAATATGGTTGGTCACAAGCTTGGCGAATTTGCCCCAACTCGTAAATTTAGGCGCCATGGTGGTAAAAAAGCCGCCGAAGCTGCCAAGGGAGGTAAATAATGGCTGATAATCAAAATACCATTTTTGCCCGCGCAGTCATCAAAGGTATCGACAACCAACCGCGCAAAACTCGTATAGTCGCCGACTTAGTACGCGATCGTTACGTCGCCGACGCCGTAGTTATTCTTGAAAATACTCCACGCCGCGCCGCTCGCGCTGTACGCAAAGCCGTCGAAAGTGCTGCTGCCAACCTTATCAATAATAGTGACGTCAGTATCGATCCGAAAAGTATTCGCATTGCTCGCATCAGCGTTACTGCTGGTACCCGCATGCGTCGCTATGTACCGGCATCTCGTGGTCGCGCCCTGCCTTTTGAAAAGATTTCTAGCAACATCTTTGTAGAAGTTGCCGGCGAAGAAAAAGTAAAGAAAGCAGCCCCTAAGGCTGCAGAAAAGGAAGGTAAGTAATGGGACAAAAGGTCAACCCAGTTTCTTATCGTCTCCAGATTAGCAAAGACTGGTCATCCAAGTGGTTTACTCGCAAGGCTGACTTTCGTCACTGGCTAATTGAGGATACCAAAATCCGCGAGACTATTGAGAAACGTTACAGTAGCCGCCCAACGATTGCACACATCGATATCGAGCGCAGTGCCAATCTCACTACTATCACCATCCTGACCGCTAAGGCAGGTGCCGTGATTGGTAAACAAGGGTCCGGCATCAATGAGCTCAAAAAAGAACTCGAAAAATTTGTCAAAGGTCCAATCCGCATTAACGTCGAAGAAGTTCGCAAACCAGAGCTTAGCGCCAAACTTGTTGCTGAAAACATCGGCTTTCAACTTGGCAAACGTATGAACTTCCGTCGCGCTGTCAAAATGGCTTGTCAATCAACCATGAACGCCGGCGCCAAAGGTATTCGCGTCGAAGTCAGCGGTCGTCTTAACGGCGCCGAAATGAGCCGTCGCGAAAAGTTCATCGAAGGTTCCGTACCTCTACATACTTTGCGTGCTGATGTAGACTTCTATGTCTGCCACGCTCCAACCGTAGCAGGTATCGTTGGCGTTAAAGTTTGGATTTATAAGGGGGAGAAATAATATGGCTATTCTAACACCAAGAAGAGATGCACACCGCAAGGTTCGTAAGGGTAAAAACCGTGGCACTGCCAGCCGCTGCAATACCGTAGCGTTCGGCGAATGGGGTCTAATGTCGCTCGACAACGAACGCATCACCAGCCGCCAGATTGAGGCTGCTCGTCAAGCCATTACTCGTTACGTTAAACGTGGCGGTAAAATCTGGATTCGCATTTTCCCGCATACTCCAGTTACCAAGAAACCACTTGACGTTAAAATGGGTAGCGGTAAAGGTGAACCACAGTTCTACGTTGCCAAAGTCAAGGCTGGCACCGTCATGTTCGAAATCGCCGACGTTACTGAGGAGCAAGCCAAAGAGGCTTTCCGTCTTGCTGGTCACAAACTTCCAGTACGTGTAAAAATTATTAAGAAAGAGGAGTTCTAAATGGCAGGAGAATTACAAGGTATCGTAACCTCCACGAAACGCGATAAGACCATCACCGTCTCGATCGCCAGTCGTGAAACTCATCCACTCTATCGCAAGCAATATACTAAAACTCGTAAGTACACTGCTCACGACGAGAATAACGAAGCCGGACTCGGCGACAAGGTCGAAATCGCCGCCTGCCGTCCATACTCAAAGACTAAAAGCTATAAGCTTGTCAAAGTACTTGAGAAATCTCACGGCACCGTGGAGCTCAAAGATGACGTGCTCGGTCCACAAGCTGAAGCTGGAGAGGAAGCATAAATGATTCAACAGGAAACTAGATTAAAAGTCGCGGACAATAGCGGCGCCAAAGAACTTGGTGTAATCCGGGTCCTCGGTGGCACTAGAGCAAGGTATGCTCGTGTAGGTGATATTGTTACCTGCAGCGTCAAAGACGCTAGCCCTACTGGTGGCGTTAAGAAGAAGGCCGTCGTCCGTGCCGTCATTGTTCGTACTCGACAACAAATTCGTCGTCCCGATGGTTCTACCATCAAATTCGACGACAACGCTGCCGTCCTAGTTAACGACGACAAAACACCAAAAGGCACCCGCGTTTTCGGGCCAGTCCCCCGCGAACTGCGTGACCTTGGCTTCAACAAAATTATTAGCCTTGCGCCGGAGGTACTATAATGAGTAAATGTCTCAAAGTTGGCGATCGCGTCAGAGTTATCGCTGGCGATCACAAAGGCGAATTAGCTAGTATCGTTAGAGTAGATAAAAAAGCTGGCAAAGCGTTCCTCAAAGACATTGAAGTCCGCGAACGACATTTGCGCGCTACGCAATATAATCCTAAAGGCGGTAAGAAAGCTATCCATATGGGTATTGACTTTTCTAACCTCAAAAAGGAGGATAAGTAATGGCAACCAAAGCTACACCAAGACTCAAAAAGCTCTACAATGATGAAATTGCAAAAAATCTGCAAAAAGAGCTTGGTCTTAAAAACATCAATCAAGTACCAAAACTTGAAAAAGTCGTAATTTCCAGTGGCGTTGGCAAAAAACGTGAAGACAAACGTTTCACCGAGACCGTCGAACTTACTTTAACTAAGATTTCTGGCCAAGCCACCACCAGTCGTCTAGCTAAGAAATCTATCGCTGGATTCAAAATCCGCAAGGGTATGGGCGCACCAGTTGGCTACCTTACTACACTTCGCAACGATAAAATGTACGAATTTGTTGACCGCTTCATTAATATCGCTTTACCACACGTCCGCGATTTTCACGGTGTCCCTCGTAAAGCTTTCGACAAACAAGGAAATTACAGCGTTGGCCTTAAAGAACAGACCGTCTTCCCCGAAATTACTTTCGAAGACGCCAGCGTCCTACACGGCCTAGAAATTACATTTATTATTAAAAATGGTTCAAAAGAAGGGAGCACTAAGTTGTTAGAAGCCTTTGGCATGCCGTTTGAAAAGGAGAATAAATAATATGGCGAAAAAATCAGCAGTTCTCCGCGACGAAAAACGGCGCAAAATGAACGAAAAGTACAAGGCTAAGCGCGCCGAACTAAAGGCTGCCGGCGATCTCGAGGGTCTACAAAAATTGCCTCGCAACGCTAGCCCTACTCGTCTTAAAAATCGCGATATGTTGGATGGTCGACCACGTGGTTATATGCGTTACTTCGGTTTAAGTCGCATTAACTTCCGCGAAAAAGCCTCCAAAGGTGAAATCCCCGGCGTAACCAAGAGTAGCTGGTAGGAATAGGAAAGGAGATATAGAATATGTCATTACAATCAACTGACCAAATCGCCGACCTCATCACTCGTATTCGTAACGCCATTATGGTTGGCAAAACTGAAATTCGCGTCCCTACGAGCAAACTTAAAGTCGCTGTCACCGAAGGTCTCAAGAAAGCTGGCTACGTAGCCGACTACGAAGTCGAAGATGGAAAGCCGCGCGGTACACTTCACGTTACCATTTGCGAAGAGGGTACTCCAGCTCGCATCACTGAGATTACCAAGGTTTCTAAGCCAGGCCGCCGCATCTATGCTGGCGCCGAAGAAATCCCCGTTATCAAAAGTGGTCGCGGTATCGTACTTATCAGTACCAGCAAGGGAATTATGACCGGCAAAGAAGCCAAGAAACAACATCTTGGTGGCGAAATTCTAGTCAAAGTCTACTAATTAGTTGCTACTGGACCCCACAAAAAATTCTTCCTCACCCGAGGAAGAATTTTGGGCTTTATCTACTGCGTCCCCCAATGTCGTCGCAATTCCTACTAGCCGACCATAACCGACCTCCTCCCATCAAAATATAACGAGGATACTGATGATGATAACGCTGATTATCTTTCAGATAATCCAATGCATACTTAAAGCAAGATTCCCTAGAACTCCATCCACCTTTAAGCACCGCGTCTTCATCAGAATTGAAGCCCAGCATATGTCGCAATACACAATTATAATCGCGCTCATCTTCTAACAGTTCACTTACATATTCCGTCATCTTTTCCCGACATGGCAATTCACTAAAAACCGCCTTTTTACCACTCTGACGCAATTCACTTTCCAAGTCAAAGACAATTACATAAACTATCTCTTCAAACGACAGTCCACATTCCTCCTTCAGCAACCTCAATTCTTCAATATCCCTCTTAATCTCCATAGTTTCTGACATATTTTCATCCTCCTTTTTGTAAATGTGCAACCTGTTTTTACAGTATTTCGACCTCCTTACTACCATTGTATCACACTTTATTAAAAAAGTCAATATCTTCAACGTCATTTTGATGTTTTTCGCAAAAAATCCCCTAATGCCCCTTGAATTTATTCACCAGACGTGATAAAATAGCATAGAATAATATTAAGAAGGGAAAATATGAGTCGTATCGGAAAACAACCCATCGCAGTTCCGACGGGAGTGACAATCACGGTCGGCGACAAAGATATTACAGTCGCTGGACCGAAAGGTTCACTCATCGTTCCACTGCAACAGAACGTCAAAGTTAGCGTTGACGATAATCAAATCGTAGTCACTCGTGACAATGACGAACCAAAATCTCGTGCCTGGCACGGTCTCCAGCGCGCATTACTCAATAATGCTGTCGAAGGCGTCACCAAGGGCTTCGAGAAAAAGCTTGAAATCAACGGTGTCGGTTTTCGCCTCAGTGGCGGGCCGAGAGAAATCGAAATGGCCCTCGGTTTTTCACACCCAGTCAAATACCAAGCTCCAGATGGCGTCGAACTCAAAACTGACAAAATGACCATCACCGTTAGCGGCATTGATAAACAGCAAGTTGGTCAAGTCGCCGCCGAAATCCGTGCCTTAAAGAAACCTGAACCATACAAGGGTAAAGGTATTAAATATGTTGATGAAGTTATTATCCGCAAAGCAGGGAAGGCAGGTAAGAAATAATGAATAAAGTATTTCGCGCAAAGCGCACCCGCGCTAAAATCAATGGCACCGCCGAGCGCCCACGCCTCAGCGTCCATATCAGCAATATACACATCATCGCCCAAATCATCGATGACGAGAGTGGTAAAACTTTAGCTTACGCTACCACCGTTGGCAGCAAAATTAACGGTACTAAAACCGAAAAGGCTACTGCCATTGGCAAAGAAATCGCCGAAAAAGCTAAAAAAGCTAAAATTACAACCGTAGTCTTCGACCGAGGCGCAAAAATTTATGCCGGCCGTATGTCTGCCTTAGCAGAAGCTGCCCGCAAGGAAGGATTGGAGTTCTAATTATGGCCGAAGCAGACAAGCAAGCCAAAGTTATCAACAAGTCTGGCACTCTCAAAATGGACGACAGCGTCGCTGCCACCAAAACTCGCCAAGACATCAACGGGCGCAATATGAGTCGTCGTAACCCTCGTCGCAATCGTCGCAATGACGACAATGGCGCGCCAAAAGAATTTGACACAATTACCATTAATATCGACCGTGTTTCACGCACCGTCAAAGGTGGTCGCCGTATGCGCTTTAAGGCACTTGTTGCCATGGGTAACCACAAGAACAAAATCGGTATCGGCGTAGCCAAGGGTGGAGACGTCACTAGCGCCATCCAAAAAGCCACCGCTAAAGCCAAAAAATCGATGATCGAGTTCCATATGGACGGCGAAACCATTTGCCACGAAGTCGAAACTCGCGCCACCGGCGCCGACGTCTTGATGAAACCAGCCGCTCCTGGTACTGGAATTATCGCTGGTGGCGTAGTTCGTAGCATTATCGGTCTCACTGGTATTAAAAATCTTATTTCTAAATCCCTAGGTAGCACCAACAAAGTCAACATCGCCTACGCTGTCATCGACGGTCTTCGAGAACAAGTTCCACGTGACGAATGGGTTGGCAACACCGGTAAAGCTAATAAAAAAGCTGCCAAAGAATCCACCACAAAGGTCGAGAAAAAGGAGAGTAAATAATGAAGTACAATGATTTACAAGTAAACCGCAATACTCGTCCTACTCGTGCAGGTCGCGGTATTGCCGCCGGCAAGGGTAAAACCGCCGGTCGCGGCACCAAAGGCCAAAAATCTCGTACTGGTCACCGCAAAATGCCAGCTGGCTTTATGGGCGGTCAACGCGCTATTATGCAAGCCATTCCGAAGCTCAAAGGCTTCAAGAGCTTACACGATAAAGCCCAAAATGTATATACTGACCGTCTCAATGATTTAAGTGGCAAAGTCGATAACTTCACTCTCGCCGACAAAGGGCTTATCGAGAATCCTTATGCTAAGGTTAAAGTTATCACTCGCGGTGAACTAACCGCCAAAATCGAGCTCGAAACGCAATTTGCTAGCAAAACCGCCATCGAAGCTATCAAAAAAGCTGGCGGAAGTTTCAAAAAAGTTGCTGTGCCACAACGTATTGCGCAAAAAGCTACGGAATAATATTACAGAGCTATAGAAAAGCAGTAGCCAGCAAAAAACAGAGAAGTGTTGTAAAATTTACAACACTTTTTTGTTTCGCTAACTTGCCGGCTAGTCTTTAGCGTGATACAATTAAATTGCCTTAATACTAATTCATAACTAATTTTTGGTAAATTTTTTCAAATCTACCGCATCTTATGCCAGTCGTAAGTATCAAGCGACATCGCATGAATAACTTACGACGCAAGTTGCTAGGTTATGAATGGTATTAAGGCACCCTTGCGGTGTCGCTTTTTGTTTTGGCGACAACTAGGGTCCGTTAGGACCGTAGT
>CAOZKB010000020.1 GCA_948571325.1 uncultured Candidatus Saccharibacteria bacterium
GCTAGTTCTTTAGCGAGTTCAAGGTGGCGGTCATAAATATGAATATTCTGTACGAACCAGCTGAAACGACCTGGGGTATAACCACAATGGCGGGCAATGAGATGCAGAAAAACGAGGTACTGTACTTGATTAATGCAGCCAGCCGCCATAAAATCGCTGGAACGCTGATAGAGACACATATCAAGATAATCCACCCCGTCTTTGCCGTGGCGCACATTCCAGGCAGTCTGATAAGCGCAGGGTTTATGACCGTGCTTATCCTTAAAGTCGTCGACTTGCCACATATTAATAATATGGCGACGGCCGTCTGGATCATTCTTAATACCATCAATAAGTTCTCTTACCATATTGTGACGGCGAACGGTCTCACCGTAAACCGCACCAATCGTCCGATCACCAATATCCCACTCATCCCACCAAGTAATACCATACTTATCTTTCAACAAATTCAGATCATTACTCTGGTCTTGATAAATCCATAGCAGTTCGCCAATGGCATATTTAATTGCAATCGGACGCAGTGTAATTAGTGGCATCTCGCCCTTGGTTAAATCGTAGGTCGTCATAGCGTGATTAACGCCAATTGTATGAGCTGGAGCGCCATCATCATAAGTTGAACTAGGCCATTTATTTAGAGTCCCCTCCTCTAGAATACGGGTGATAATTTCTTTAGTATATTGATCACCTTTAGTTCCCTGGCAAGCTACCGTGGCTTTACTACAATCACAAGCCTTGTCGCATTTACAATCTTGATTATCCCCAGGTAAGCGACGCATCAAATGTTTTTCACTGGTAGTTTTCCAGACCGGTAGTGCACCAAAGAGGCGTGATTCTTTGGTTTTAATTTCGAACTTATCTTCCATAACTTTAACTCCTTAGTTACATTCCGTAAAAAACCCAATAAATAAACGCACCGGCAAAGGCTGCGGCAGCTAGAGCGACGATTTTCAAAACAACACCACCAAAGCCAGTGAGCCAACGAGTAAATTTACGTTTATCGTATTCTTTAATAGCAGCCGTGAGTTCATCACGCAATTCAGCATCTTCACGCAAGCATTTGCGTACCACCTCCACAACCGCGTCAGTGGCTAGTACTTGCGTGCTGAGGCATTTTGACAGTGTCCGTGCAAAACGCTCATTACTGTTCACCTTACGCTCAACACGCTCTAAGCGACGCTCCACATCACTCAATCGGCGCTCTCGCGAAAGACTTTTGACGCTAATAATCGCATCATTCTGCAAGAAAATAGTTTCCGTATCGGGATTACTATGACTGCCGAGATTCTTGTTTAGTTTTGCCGACTCTGAATCGCGCCCAGCCACCAAAACCTGTGCATCAACTTTTTCTTCCAGGTTGGTTGACTGAGTATCCAGACCGGACTGGTGTTTTTTACTCATCGGGGCCTCCACTCTCCGTTATCTTTTTGCGCCTTGCCCAAGAGCGTTTTACCCTTTTATACCACCCGTTGATTTCTGTTATGATTATAACACGGAACAATGGAAAGTGCTTAAGAAAATGTTGTGAAAAATACCTGCTAAATTTCTTCCAAATCGTACTCGCGCGAGCCTAGACCGAGGTGTTCGGCGCATTCGAGGATATAGCGTCCATGTTGTCGCTCAACTCGTTCGACAAAATGGTCGCGCCCAGGATCGTCGGATTGCCAAATCAAGTCGATAGCGGCTTGATCGAGTGCTACAGGGTCGAGCGAGGCAAGAATGCCGATATCTTTCATACATGGGTCTTCGGGATGAGCGGAACAATCACAATCGATAGAAAGATTATTCATTACGTCAATATAAGCAATGCGCGGTTCGCCATTGGTTGACTTTTCTGCCATATAGTCTGCCACCGCCTTGGCAGATTCGGCCATAGCCTCAAGAAAATCGTCTTGTTCAGGAAGCATTGCCGCCATATTCTCAGCACTATCAAAACAGCGATAGAACTGCTCAAGGTCGCGTGATTTGCCGGCAGTATGGATGTAAGTTTTGCCTACCGAGGAGGCGAAACCAATCGATTGGTTCTTTAGTACACCACCAAAACCACCCATTTGATGACCTTTGAAGTGAGCAAGGTTAATAAATGAATCGTAATCATTCATATGCTTACCAACAATATCTACTTCGAGTAAACGACCGTCTTTTATAGGAATCTCGATATCGCCATCAGCGTCGATAATATCTACTTCGGCAATCGCGGTAAAGCCGTGGTCCCTGGCGGCCTGCAAGTGTTGCTCAGTACCATTACGCCCGCCTTCGTAGGCGGTATTACATTCGACGATTGTGCCATTAACTTTTTGAACAAGTTCTTTGATAAGTTCGGGCTTGAGATAATTATGCCCGCCTGGTTCACCAGTAGAGATTTTAACGCCAACTTTGCCGGGTAAATCTACGCCAAGTTTTTCAAAAATGCGCACTAGGCTTGCCGGAGTAATCTCTTTAGTGAAATAAACTTTAGATTTTACCATTTTGTTCCTCCTTGTTAGTAAGTTTTAAGACCAATTGATAAATCATTTCGTTGATAGTTACTAAATCATCAACAATAATTATATATTTGTAATCGTCCGAAGTCCAGATATCGTCGAGCGGAGCCGTAGCGGAATCTTGGATAATTTCACCACCATTTTTTAGCATCACTTTTCGCATAAGTGAATTATCGTTCCACGGGCGGCGCGGAACGAAGTTGAACTTCGCCCGCGAACCACGAATATTATAGGGGCTATCGTCAACGAAGGCTAGAATATCGGAAGAAATTTGCTTACGATTAGTCTGTGGTGTGACGACATTGACAATAAGTTGTTCTGGCCTAATTTTAGGGAGTAACTCAGGGATTTGGCGCAACTTATGCTGAGCAATTGCTTCGGAGTAAGCGTTAGAATGAATACCAACCATAGCCCCCAGTTCCTCAGGGCGTAAAATGTCGCGCGCACTGGCATAAAAATTCATCTCGGCAAAATTATCAGCGTTCTGAAATTCATGAATGATAGCATCGCGCTCAGTAGGGGTGAGTTCTGGGTTATTTTCAATCCGAAAATCAGTCTCTCTTTCTATTGGGATATTAAGTTTGCCAAAAACGTGTTGCGTACACGGCCAAAGAACATCATCCATATCGTAAAGAATTTTAAGTATTATAGCTTTTTCTTGCATTGAAGTGCTACTCATTATTGCCTCCTATACCAGTAGAGCCGATGCCACCCTGGCGAGTATTTTTAGTTTGATCCCGATCCACCAAGAGAAACTTCTGGAAAATTGCCTGCGCAACGCGCTCGCCTTTTTTGATCATAATGTCTTTGCTACCCAGGTTAAAAAGTAAAATTTGAAAATGCCCGTCATTGGCAGAATTATTATAAAAATCCGCGTCCACCACGCCTACGCCATTAGCCAAAATCAAACTCCGACCAGGGTTAGAACTACGATTATATAGTAACAAACACTCATCAGGTTGGCAATAAACTTTGAGGCCGGTGGGTACGAGGGTAGGAGGCGTACCGAGCGTAAACTTTGGGATTATCGTGTCAGCGGCGGCGGCAATATCATAACCAGCCGAGCCAGATGTGCTACGAGCAGGAAGTTCGATTTGTTGATTCTCCCAACCTTGCGCAATCTCAAAGCCGCGCACCTTCGTTATATGTTGCGCCGTAGGCAAGCTAGACTTTTTATAGGTCTGTGCTGACATTTTTTCCTCCATACCTAAATCTTGCTTTTATTTTAACATAGAACGGAGCGAAAAACTTGAATTGAGATAAATCGGGAAATATGCAATAATGAGAATGGTGATGGGAGCACTTTTGAAAGGAGGAGAGATGAATGTATGGGTTCAGAATTCCCTTAGAGATTCTACGGGCTTTTAGCCGCGATGACTGGCGGAAATTGGTTATTGCGTATGATTTTGACGTCATTCTACATCCGCTTGTTGGTAAAGTCATGCAACAAATGGGATTGGACATTAATCTAATCATTGATTACAATTTTAAAAAATGCCTACCGCCAGACTTAGCGCAGGAAGCCTTGAGAATTGCCTACAGCAACCAGCTCTATGATAATATAGAGTTTTTCCCGGGAGTGGAGGTACGATCGTGTTTGGCGACTACAGGCCGAAAACGTAGAATCTCCCATTAGTACGACGTAATATTACGTCTGGGGCGCACTCCGTGCGCCCCACTTTTTGTTTAAGGACTAGGCAAAAGATTACATAGTCCTGCTAGCACAGCTAGTCGGACTCTGAACTATGCCGGCGGAGAGTAGTTGGCATCGGGGGAAGCTTTTAGCGTTAGCAAAAACTAGTCGGCATCGGCAAATTGAGAATTATAAAGTTCTGCATAGAAGCCGTCGGCAGCGAGCAGCTCATCGTGCGTACCCTGTTCAACGATATTCCCCTCGCGCATTACCAAGATGAGATCGGAATTACGAATCGTAGAAAGACGATGAGCGATCACGAATGAGGTACGACCGTGCGTCAATTTAATAAAGGCGTCTTGGATTAATTGTTCGGTTCGCGTGTCAACATTAGAGGTTGCCTCATCAAGAATCATCATGGGCGGATTTGCTACCATCGCGCGGGCGATAGTTAAGAGCTGTTTTTCACCAGCAGAGATATTATCAGCATCTTCTGAAATTTGCGTGCGATAACCGTGCGACAATGATTCTATGAAATGATGTGTATGACTGGCTTCTGCAGCCTGAACAATCTCATCGTGCGTAGCAGAAGTTTTGCCATATTTGAGATTTTCTTCAATCGTACCCGAGAAGAGCCAAGTATCCTGCAGAACCATACCAAACAACTTGCGTACATCAGCCCGTTTCATTTCGGCCGTTGGCACACCGTCAATGGTAATATAACCGGTATCCGGGTCATAGAAGCGCATCAATAAGTTAATAATAGTTGTTTTACCAGCACCGGTTGGCCCCACGATCGCTACCTGCATTCCAGGTTTGATTTTGACGGAAAAGTCTTGGATAATTGGCTTAGTTTTATCATAAGAGAAGTTAACGTGATGAAATTCGACTGCACCCTTCACATCTTCAATAGCCTGCGCTGGGACGTAATCCGGAGTTTCTTCTGGTTCATGCAAAAAGTCAAAGATACGTTCCGCTGCCGCAAGAGTTAGTTGGATATTGGACGTGATTTGAGAGATTTCGGTAATGGGGCGATTAAACTGGCTAGTATATTGCAAAAATGCCTGCACGTCACCTACCGACAATGCCCCGTCGAGCGCCATACGCCCACCCAACACACAGATCCCTACGTAACTTAAATTTGAGAAGATATTCACAATTGGGAAGGCGAGCGAGGAGTAAAACTGCGCTTTCCAAGATACGTCATAGAGATGCTGATTAGTCTGGCCAAATTTGGCTTCGGCACGAGATTCGTAAGAGTTGGCTTTAATGATTAATTGCCCAGCATAGTCTTCTTCAATCGAGTTGTTGAGCGTGCCGAGTGTATTTTGCTGACCGTGGAAGTATCTTTGGGCTTTTTTCGCAGTAAAACTTACCAAAATGAACGACAATGGTACACTAATTAGCGCAATCACAGCAAGCCAGAGCGAAATCGTCATCATCATAATCAAGATTCCCACGATCATCGTCACGCTGGTGATAATCTGAGTTAAGACGTTAGCCAAAGTATTTGCCACAGTGCTAATATCGTTACTAATGCGCGAAAGCGTATCACCAAACTGATGTTGATCGAAATAAGAAATTGGCAAACGAGAAATCTTTTCAATAATCTCTAGGCGCATTTTCTTAGCATAATGCGCAGAAACGACTGAGAGAATTACGCCCTGGATATAATTTAAAATTGCCGCCGAGATATAGAGGATAATTAGAATAATCGCCAACCGACCGATTTCGCCCCAGTCAATAGCATTGTTAATCGCCTCGCTAAGAGCCTCAGCGGACGGATTTTGCTGAACAGTCCGAGCAGCCTCTTCAATGCCACCAAAGGCATTATTGGTCATTTGGCCGAGGATTTTAGGCCCAAAAATTCCGCAAACCGTTGCACCGACGGCGAGCAGCATTGGGGCAATAATCGGGAAAAGCCATGGTCGGAGTGAGCGCATAAAGAGTTTAAAAGCGCGTGTGAGATTTTTTGGTTTGGCAACAGCACCCATTGGTCTAGGCATTTTTTACCTCCTTGTGTTTCATTTCTGCAGTAAACTCCGCTTCTGAAAGTTGAGATTTAGCAATTTCGCGATAAATCTGGCATTTTTGCAGTAATTCATAATGATTCCCCTTGCCGACAACTTTCCCTTTGTCGAGCACGACGATTTGTTCGGCATCTTTAATCGTGCTAATGCGCTGTGCAACAATGAGTGTCACAGCGTTCTGAGTAACCGGTTTAAGTTCGTGGCGCAATTTGGCGTCAGTTTTCATATCAAGAGCGGAGAATGAATCGTCAAAAATATAAATATCAGGGTCTTTAGCGATGGCGCGGGCGATCGAAAGACGCTGGCGTTGGCCACCGGAAACATTGGTGCCACCCTGAGCAATGTGTGAATCATATTTCTTATCAAGTTGATTAATAAATTCCGTGGCTTGAGCAACTTTGGCAGCTTTTTTCATTACCTTATCGTCAGCCTCGGGCACACCAAATAGAATATTGCTGCGGATCGTACCAGAGAATAATACACCACGCTGAGGAACGTAACCGATACGACGCATTAAATCGTCTTGATTATAATCTTGTAATTTAATGCCGTTAATTTTAATTTCGCCACTCGTAGCGTCATAGAAGCGCGGCACAAGATTAATCAAAGTAGATTTGCCAGAACCAGTTGAGCCGATAAAGGCAGTGGTTTCGCCAGCTTTAGCAACGAAAGAGATGTCGCGAAGCACTTTTTCCTCGGCACCAGCATAACTAAAATCAACGTGCTTAAATTCTACACTTGGCGCAAGATCCGGCTTACCGAGTGTGTGTTCTTGCCAGCGAATTTTGGATTTAGTATCCATAACTTCGTTAATGCGCTTGGCGGAAACATTGGCGCGTGGCAGGATTACAAAGAGCATAGTTAAGAAGAGGAAGGACATGACGACTTGAATAGCGTATTGCATGAAAGCCATCATATTACCAAGGTAATTTAAGTCCTGGTGCAGGAGCGAGATACCAGTCCAAATACATAGCAAAGTCACGCCATTAAAAACTAGACTTACAAGTGGGTTATCAAGTGACATAATGACATCTACCCAGACATTCAGCTTAGCAAATTCGTTGTTAGTACGGTCGAATTTACGTTGCTCGAGTTTTTCGTTGTTGAAGGCACGGATGACGCGCAGACCAGTGAGATTTTCGCGCGCAAGAAGCGTAATTTTGTCGGCAAGTTGCTGAATGAGCTTGAATTTTGGCATAACAATCGACATCAAGATGACCGTCACTAGTACGATTACGCCGACCGCTAGCGCGATAATCCAAGTCATGTCGGGCGCCGTGATGATAGCCTGAACAATAGCAAGGGTACAGGTCATCGGCGCCCGGATTGCCATCGAAAGACACATCGTCACAGCCTGTTGCACCTGAGTAATATCGTTCGTAGTACGCGTAATCAGCGAAGCGGTGGAGAAGTTGTCAATCTCTGTAATGCTAAATTGTAAAATATGCTGAAATAAATCATTACGCACGTCGCGCGCAAATGCCGCACCAACGCGCGCCGACAAAAAATTGGACACCAAAGCTCCTACAGAGGCTAGCGCAGTGTAACCAATCATTACTAGACCAGTACGCCAGATGTAATCTAAATCACCACCTGCAATACCATAATTAACGATATCGGCCATAAGAGCTGGAAGTTGGAGTGAAGTCCAAACCTGTAAGGCTACAGCCGCAAAGAGTAAAATCACTTGCCAAAGATAAGGTTTGAGATATTTGAATAACTTAAGCATTAGATTATGATAACGCATTTTTTTAGCTCGGTCAAGCCTCGGTAAGTCAGATTTGCCAGTTAATTTTGGTGTTTTAGGTTATTTTTAATAATAATTTGACTTTTATATTATCTGTGGTAGAATAGTGGTGTAAACATTAATAAATGTCTAAGCTACTTATTAGACTAGGATTCAACTAAAAATCATTTAGGAGGGGCAAAAATGGAAAAATTTTTAGGAACTATGTGACAGTGAATGATGTTTGATCTTTAAAAATAGGAGGTGTTTGGATTGCAGCTATTTAAACATAAGCCGCATTGCAATTGTGCAATTTTTGGTGACGGGCTATATAGCCCTGATCAACCCACAAGTTTGAAGGAATCATATCATATCTTACGACGTTTGCCAAATTTACGCGCGATACAGGCGTTAATCTTCATGACGGCGGCCATGGTCGGCATAGTACTGATTGGAAATTTAGCCGCGCTCAAGATTTGGAGCTTGGCAGGTTGGCCGGTAGATGGCGGGTTTTGGATTTTTCCGTTTAGCTACATCATCGGTGATTTACTGATGGAAATCTATGGTCGAAAAATTTCCGACTGGGTGGCATGGTTCAGTACTGGTTGTTGCCTAGGTCTGGTAGCGATTCTACATTTAGTAGGGCTACTGCCGAGATATCCGGGTGCAGATATCTCGGCGTTCGTTGTAACGAACGCTGCACTTGGAAGAATTTTTACAGCAAGCGTGGCTGGATTTTTAGCCAGTCAACTGCTTAATAATTTCATCTTCGAACAAGTGAGCCAAAAACACGAGCAGGATAGTTTTTGGCGACGCGCATTAATTTCCTCAGCTTTGGCGCACGTTGCAGATGTCTTAGTGTTTGAGCCAATGGCATTCTTAGGTATGCTGAGTTTAGGAGAATTCTTCAAACAGGCGGTTCTGGCATACGCAATGGGTGTATTGGTCGAATTTGCGATGGTTGCGCTATTGACACGTTGGCTGGCCCCAAAGCTGGTGCGGAAGTTGGATTTTCAGCACGGTGAGCGAATTTCCCTGCGCGATACAGAAGAAACAACGCTTAGCCCAACAAATGGCGCTGAACCATAAGTATTATAATGTTAATGCTTGACACCTGGTTCGTTAAAAATCTCTGGTCGAAAGGCTGGAGATTTTTGCTTCTTTGAGGCTTATTTTAGATCGCACTACGTATAGCATAGAGCCGGTGACAAATCTTAGAGTTTTAAGGCTTTAGCTCAATATCTGCCGTCAGTGCACAGTGGTCCGAAACTAAATCTGGCAAAACTGCAAAATCATTCACCAAAACTTGATCATTGACGAGAATATGATCGCAAGGCACCGCGCCGTCAAACTTGAGACCAGACAGGGTAGTAGGAATGTGATTTTCGTCAGTCAGATCACGGAGAAAATCGAGCGGGCGCATCGCCGGCGAATCATGAATAATATTAAAATCGCCGCACACTGCCAGGGGGCCATTGACTTTTTGTAGCGCCGCAGCCACTTTAGTGAAGGCGGTAACCGTGTCGGTATTACCAATCGGATTAGGCTGCCAGTACCCGTGATGATTCGCGATAGTAAGACCGTTTTCAAGCTGGGCGATTTGCAGATTAAGACAATTGCTGGGCTGCCCAACCAATTTAATATGCTCGCGGTATTCGCCGCTAATAAATTCTGCACTAGTTTGAGTAAAAGGAATACGACTAAGAATTAAATTACCTAATTCGCAACTGCCATCCACTAAATCAAAACTCCAATTGGGCGAGAAAAAGCTGTAAGGCAGACGACTAGCCCGAATGATTTGTTCACGATCAAAGCAAAGGCGCGCGAGATGCTCGGCGCAGTTATCTGAGGCAAATACTTCTTGCATACAAATAATATCAAAATCATTTTGAGCGAGAAAGCGACGTAAATTGCCTTCAATCTTCCCCATCCAGACGTTAAGTTGTAAAATCTTCATCTTTCTATTATAATACAAGGAATGGAATTTGAGATTGAAAAAGTTTTGCCAAACGGTCTTGGACGGGTCGGTGCGATTCGGACGGCACACGGCGAAATCAAAACGCCGGCTTTTATGGCGGTAGGGACGCACGGGTTCGTGAAGTTTTTGTCGAGTGAAGATTTGCGAAACGTGGGAGCACAGGCAATGCTGTCGAATGGGTATCACCTGCGCCGACAAGCGACGGACATTGCTAAGCTTGGGGGTTTAGCAAAAGTTCAACCTTCTTTTTGGGAGACGTGCCACTCGTGCTCGTCTTCACGGGGCTCGCGCACGACATCCTTGGTAGCAACCTCCCAAAAAGTACCAGTACGCTCGCCAGACACCCAGTCGTGGAACGGGCCGACTTTGACGGATAGCGGCGGGTTCCAAGTAATGTCATTAGGCTCGGGACTAGGTAAAGTAGTGGCGATGGAGCGCGTAGAGGAAGCACGCAATACACCACACAAGGAGCGTCTAGCACAGATTACTGAGCGTGGGGTGGATTTTATTGATCCTTTTGACGGCGAACCGGATTTTATTGGACCAGAAGAATCAATGCAAATTCAGTGCCAAATTGGCGCAGATATTCATATGGCCTTTGATGAGCTAACTTCACTAGCGGATAGCTATGAATATAATATTGAAGCAATGGAACGGACGGAGCGTTGGGCGGAGAGGAGTCTGTGCGAACATTTAAGGCATCGGGATGACTTAGGCTATCGGCAAAATTTATACGGTGTGCTGCAAGGTGGGCGCTGGGAAGATTTACGACGCAAGACTGCGCAGAATTTAGCTAAAATGCGCGTAGACGGCATAGGATTTGATGGATTTGGACTAGGCGGAGCATTTCTAAAAGAAGATTTGGGCAAGATCCTACGTTGGTGCGATGAGGAATTGCCAGCAGAAAAGCCCCGGCATTTGCTTGGGCTCTCGCACCCAGATGATATTTTCGTGGGGGCGGAAATGGGCGCGGATACTTTTGACTGCGTAGCGCCAATGCGTGAGGCACGTCATGGAAAAATCTATACATGTGATGGGAATTATAATTTACGCAAAATGGCTGATTCAGGCGAACCGTTAGAGCGCGGTTGCGACTGTCCGACTTGCCAGGCCGGCTGGACGCGTGGTGGCTTACGCGCCTTGTGGCGATCGGGCGAAATTGAGAAAAAACAGAAATATTATAATTTAGCTTCGGCACATAATTTACGTTTTATTATTCGTCTGACGGAAGAAATTCGCCGAAGCATGCTGGAGGGGTATTTTGAAGAGTTTCGGCGAGAATTCTTAACAAGATATTATAACAACAAAAAATGCATAAAAAACTGCTGAACCAAAAAGTTCAGCAGTCGATAAAGTGCGGGTTTCATTAAGCGCCGTATCCCACCGGAATGGCTTCGAGTGACGTGACAGGCTCGGCCGAAATGATGAACTCTGGCAAGTGGACATAACCGCCACCCTCATCACAACTTTTGGCTGTGATTTTCCAGATTTTAGCCTCATCGCCATAGACGATTTCGCCCATTCCTTCGAGCACTTCATTGGAAATGAAATAGGTCCGCCAGCCGTATTCCTCATAATACTCGCCACCTTGTTTGACAGGCTCGACCGCCATGACGCTGTAATCGCAGCCAGCGATTGGTACGACATCATGAATCCGCCCCCAACAGTCATAGATATAGTCATCGGTAAAATGTAGATTAATCTGAACACTATTCTCATCTGACTGATCACTACTCTTGTCCGCCTGAACGGACGACGAGGCGGACCCCTGGTCTGAACTTATAGATCCCTGACCCAAGGTTGCGGTTGCCATACCTATGCCGAAGCTTATCGCGGCAATGAAAATCATGCAACATGATACTGCGATAAGTGCGGCGAACGCTTTTCTTCTTTCCCTTGTTTCTCGTGTTTCTCTTTTTTCCATTTTTTACCCTCCATAAATTATTGAAAAAAGTGACAATTCTACCGTGTCGACAGTAGAATTCGGCTCGAAAAGGTTATAGATGCCAGTTTAATAATACTTAAGCTCATGCAAAGCTAGCTCCTTGTCGAGCTTATACTTCCATTCTAGCATAGATTGTTGATTTTGTCAATAGCAATAACGTGTTTTTTAAAGGAACATCTTGTCGGCTCTCCTCGGATTTGCTAAAATAAGGTTAATTAAGGAGGCCAAATGAGCAGAACAATAGAGGTGGACACAAAAACTTTGGTGCGGTTCTGGCTAGTATTATTGGGTTTCGTGCTGGCGGGATTATTTATTTATCGAGCCTTGACTGGTTTGATTATTGTGGGTATTGCGGCATTTCTTGCCGTTGCGATTCAGCCGTTAGCGCAAAAAATTAATCGTCTCACCAAGAAAGACCAATCTTCCCTTTCGTCGGTTTTGGCATATGTATTAATTATTGGCGTAGTGGTGGTAATTATCTCAGTAGTGGGGCCGGTAGTAGTGGGAGAAACCGCCCAATTTGTAGGTCAGCTACCAGGTACTTTTGAGCACTCGCTTGGCGGATGGGACGGCATTAATGACTTTGGCGATAGCATTGGCATTCACGATTTGCAGGGTGAAATTTCAGGAGCACTCGAAGCATTTTCGGATAATTTCCTACGTGACTTGGGTAATACTGTAATGACAGGGGTTGGAGCAGTGTCGCAGATTACAGCTGCGGTAGTCTTAACATTAGTACTGACGCTGCTTTTTGCCATTGAAGGGTCGGGGATTATGAAGTCTTTTTGGTCGATTATGGAACGGCGCTATACTACCAAAAATACTCAACAATACCAGAGATTAGTACAGCGAATGGCGAATGTGATTAGCACCTACGTTTCGCGACAAGTTTTAGTGGCGGTATTAGACGGTTGCGTGGTGACCGGTATGATATTGTTGTTGACTATGGTTTTCGACCTTTCTCGCGGTTTAGTGTTACCGATGGGGTTGATTGCTTTAGTACTATACTTAATGCCAATGTTTGGGCAAGTGATTGGCTGTGGACTGATTTCGCTAATTTTGCTCTTTAGTTCACCGGTGGCGGCAATTATTTTCTTTGTTTGCTATATTATTTATGCGCAAATTGAAAATAATTTTATCGCACCAAAGATTCAAGGAGATGCATTAAATTTACCTGCGGCCATGATTTTGGTGGCGATTACGATTGGGATTTATACTTTTGGCCTACTGGGAGCAATTATTGCGATCCCCATTGCTGGTTGCATTAGAGTAGTATTCGAGGAGCTACCAAACTTGCGCGAGGGTAAATAAATGCAAAATACTAAGTTGAAAAAGTTTTTAACAGGCGCATTATATATACTACCGATGGTATTTTTCGTGGTATGCTATTTCCTACTCACGGCAACAGAAGAAGATATTGCGCAAGGGGCTGGTACGACACCAGACGTGTGGGGTGATTTATTGGCAGCATTTAAAAATAACGCCCGGCTGGCTGATATGTATGCGTGGGCAGTAATCAATTTCTTTGATTATCAATATAGTTTTGGAGTGGATACAATTTTTCGATTAATTGACGTCGCGGCGGCGATGGGAATGTTAGTACTGCTGACAAGTGTTGTACTGGGGAGAAAAGTAGAGTGGAGGATGAAAGATGCATTGATTTTTGCCGGGATATTCTTAATGATTTTTTTGACGCCATTCGGCTATACTTTATACCGAGGCTTTTCAATGATTCATAATTATTTAATTATCGCCTTGGCGTTGCTAGGCTTTACTCTGCCGTTTTTATGGAAGCTGAGAGGTAAAGAAATCCCGAAGTTATATAAAAAATGGTGGATAGCGGTGCCAATGGGGCTGGTTTTTGGTTTATCGGCGAATTTTCCGCCGTTAGCATTTTTGGCAACTTACGTAATCGTAAAGCTTTGGCAATGGTGGAGAATCCGAAAAAATAGTCAAGATTACGCCAAACTCAAGCTGGAAACTTGGGAATGGCTAATGATTGGCGGGATGCTAGTAAGCATGGTGATTGGTTATACTTTAGGTCCAGGCGTATCGGGCTATGCGCAGGATTCGGTTTATACGGTGTCATATGATTATTTGGCGCTGGGAGAGATTGTGCGGGATTTTGGTGGCTCGATGATGAGGATTCTGAAGCATTTAGTGGTGAATTTTGGTAGAACGTTAGCGCCGGTGATGATCATCTTAGCAATAGGATACGTACTAGCGTGGGTGCGCAAGAAAATGAGAAAAGAAAAGCTGAATTTTTTACCGAATGGCGATGGAGAGAAAAACACATTGTTAGTAATTTTGATTTTTTGCTTATTTTGCACCCTGGCAGGGACGCAGATTACTATGCCGATTAGATTATGTTTGCCAGCATATTTGGGTTTGACGGTAGTGGCTTGGATACTACTGAGGAATTGGTGGGGTAAGCCGAGCAAACGAGAACTACTAGCGGCGGGAGGCATAATGGCAATATTAATGATGATAGTAATTGGAGTGCGGGGATTCTTGGCATGGGATTTTCACGAAAGAGTTGGAGTAATCCTGCAGGAAGTAAAAGATTCTGAGGCGGACGAGATCTGTATTGATTTGACGCGCGTCACGCAGCGTTGGCAGACACCATTTAATATTTTTCAACAAGAGGAGACTTTTGTACCACGTCGTACTACGGCGCGGGAACTTTACGGTAAAGAAGTAGTGTATTGCCAAAGTCAATAAAAGTAAGATTATTGGTAAATTTTGAGGAAAATGTGCTATAATTATAAATATTGGTGGATCGTCGCCAAGTGGTAAGGCACTGGGTTTTGGTCCCAGCATTCGCAGGTTCGAATCCTGCCGATCCAGCCAAGGAAAGTAACTCACTTTAGCGGTGGGTTATTTTCTCTTGTTGATTGCAACTTATGCATAGATTACATGATGCAGATATTCAACTGTCTTGTCTGCCGAATAACCCCTGTTTGTGTCCGTCTTGAAGTGATGATAATCTTTCGTAAAGAAACCTGACTATCTCGACTATTCATTATTTCTTTTTTCAAGATATTTTTTCTTGCCTTTCTTCCTGAAAATGTTTTCCCTACTACTCCAATACCGATAAACAAATCACAAGCTGGGGTATAGATACACCTTTGTAGTTTTGTCCGTGGGGGTTACATCTACCCCTGGTACGGTTCTACGCGATATCTAGGCTACAATAGCTTCTATTGGTCTACTACTGCATACCCTACTGCTTCTTACGCCTACCTTCAGAATTTTGGTAGCGCTACTGTCTACCCCTCCGATAACAGTAACCGCGCCCACGGTTTCTCCGTCCGC
>CAOZKB010000021.1 GCA_948571325.1 uncultured Candidatus Saccharibacteria bacterium
ATATAATATATATCAATACATCATAACTTTCACAAAACGAGTAAAAACATGGATCCTAATAAAACTCAACCCGATTCAAAAACCAATTCTCAAACTCCTCCCAATCAGCCCGACCAGCCTCCAGCACCAAACTATAACCTTAACTTTAATCCTAATATCCATCCCGAAAAGAATCCATCGCAAGACGATCTGGTGTTTGGTCCAGCTCCTCGCTTTCCGGAGCGTCCTCAAGCCGCCGCCCCTCAACCCGAGCCTCAGGTTGTAGCACCGGCAAATATGCCCGTATCTCAAACTAAGCAGTTTTTTACCCCCAAAACTATCGTTGCGCTGATTTTTGCCGCGTTACTTTTAGTTGCTGGCACGATTATTACTATTGTGTTTATGACACGCCCTGCTACCACCACTCCAGACGATTCTACTACGCAAATCCCTGATTCTAGCGGCCCTCGTCCCGCTGCAATTATTTATGTCGACAATGACACGATTAATAATTTCGCCAAAACTTATAATTCACTGCATCCAAATAATCGCCTGACAACCGGCATGCTTAAGCCCGTGGAGAATGATGGCGTTGAAGATCCCGACCAAGTGGAGTTTTTCTTTCAAGATTCAGAAGTGATCCTCTCCGGCGATGATGCGACGAGCACTGCAAGCATTTTCTTTAGTAATCCCGATCGCCAAGATAATACCGCTATTCAGCAGCTCTTTAATGATTTTATGCGGGTTTATAATAGTAAACTCACGGATGAAGAGCTAGCTGCAGATTGGGAAACCATTACTAATAAACCAGCATCTATTAGCACTCTGCACGACATCGAATGTCGTGTTACTATGCGTAATCGTCACGTTGACTATATCTTGCTCAAAGGTGTTTTGAAGTAGCTACTAGCTATATTATTCTACATCATAGTCACCCTCGTATTCTCTTCAAATTCTCCCACCCTGCCTCAAATATGCTAAACTAAAATAAAGGAGGAGAATGCGCTTATATTGGTACGGTTTTCTGACGTTAATACGGAAATTTATTCTACGGCAAAACACCGGAGTGGTAATTTGCTGGTTTGCGGAACATATGGGTGTGGTCTATGTAAAAATGGCGCAGATTCTCGCTATGCAAAATTACGGCCAAATTTTTACTGAATCTGACCGTCAGCATCTCGCTTCAATTTGCGACCATTGTTCGCCTGTCGCCTTTCGGCAAGTTCGTCGTCAAATTGAACGCTCTTATGGTTGCCCGCTCGCACAAAAATTTTGTTCAGTTAATTCAGAACCGCTCGGCTCGGCGTCTATTTCGCAAGTTCATCGCGCCATTTTGCTGAGCGGTGAGGAAGTCGTTATTAAGGTTAAACGCCAGGATGTTGCACGTCGCGTACAGCATGATGTCCGTCAACTCCGCCGCCTGATTCATCACTTTAGTCGTTTCACTAAGCTACGTAATTTACTTGGTAGCGATCAGGCTCTAGAACTTTGGGCGGAATGGATTGAATCTGAAACTGATTTTACCGCCGAGCAGCGCAATCTCGTACGCTATCAGGAATTTATTGATAGTATCAATGGTAAAGTTCGCCATACTAAACAGCTAAAAGCCCCTCGGCTTTATTCAGAATTGTGTAATTCAGAGGTTATTGTGATGGAATATATTGCGACCCCCACGATTAATCGGCTTACCCATACTGAGGCAAATCACCAGCGTATCGCTAGTAGCATTAATGACTATTTACAGTTATCCTTTTATGCCTTGCTGCATGGTTTACCAGTCGTCTTTCATGGTGATCCTCATGCGGGTAATTTATATCTCGACGAGACAGGGAACTTAGGTTTTTTGGATTTCGGCTTAATCTTCGCACTCTCGACGGACGAAGCGACTCTAGTCCGTGAACTTTTTCTCAAGGCCTATCGCACTGATGCTGCTGGGATAGTTGAACTGTTGCTTAACTATAGTAAAACCGCCGAATATGACCGCGATAAACTCACAGCTGATGTTTTAGCCGCTGCTCAGAAGTTTCATTCTATGCCAGTGACTCATTTTTTTGTTGAAATGATCAATGTTTTTACGGGATATAATATTTCTCCGCCTCCAGCTATGTTCAAAATGGCCAAAGCCTTCATGGCGCTTTATGGCATTAACAATTTCACCGAAAATTTGCGCGATACCGAATCATTATTAGCCCGGCAAGTTACCGAATATTATTTGCGTCGCACTGCGCAGGACTTTCATAACATACTTCATTCCGGCCTACGTTTAGCACCAAATCTATTGAATAATACTCTACGTAACGGTCCTATTACCGCATTGGCAAGCGAAATTTCTATGTTGCAAGATTTTACTACGCAACTATCCAAAACCAGCAATCATTGTCACGAAGCTCTCAGTTTACTTAAAACTTCTATTAAGGCTTAAGTATCGCTATGCTCTACTCCGTCACCGTTAAGCCCAATTCCAAAAAAGGTCCACTCGTCATTGCCGATGGCGCCAACCTAACGGTCTATCTATGCGAAAAACCAGTCGATGGCGAAGCTAATTCTGCGCTTATTAAAATTCTCGCCAAGCATTTTCATGTACCAAAAACTTCAATCACTATTCAACGCGGCGGCAAAAGTCGCCAAAAACTAATCAATATTCCAGATTAAAAGTTTTCTTTCCGCAACTCTTTCAAAGTATAGTATAATAAAATAAAATAGAGTAAAAATAGGGAGTTATATGGCGGAGATTTTAAAAATTGATGGAGCCAAAGTTAAAATCGGCGAAGATAGTAGTAAAGTTGCCACTGTGCCAATTGCCTCTTTGCAATTTGCTAATCCACAAGTTGGGGATAAGGTAGAAGTTTTTCGCGACGGGGATGATTTCATTGTTAAAAAAGCTGATAATGCTAAGGATTGTCACCAAGACGATAAGATCAATACTGAAGACGGTGAGCGTGCAGTTAATAAGCATGTTTTTGTTTGGGTAGGAAATTTTCTATTTGGCGTGGATCGCTTCTTGCGCGGACAAGTTGGTTTAGGTATTTTAAAAATCTGTCTTAATACTATTGGTTGGCTAACAGTTATCGGTGGTATGGCTGGTGGTGTCTGGATACTTATTGACTGGATTATCTCAATAGTCAAAGCTTATGGTTCAGCTTATGGCAATACTGAAAATATTACCTTTGATGCTAATGGTAATTATTTAAAATAAGATAGGAGAGAAAAAGTGGAGGTAATAACTTTTAAAGAAGCAACTAAAGACGATGTTGCGGATGTCATTGCTCTAACGAATGAATGTTTCGATGAGCAAACACCAGTCGAGTATGCCGAGCGGGTTTGGGCAGAAACCGAAAACGACCAAAATCAAATTTACGTTAATGGTTATCTTGATGGTGAGTTGGTGGCACACGCTAAAATCACTATTATTCCAACGATTTATGAAGATATGAATACTTTTGCTATCCTTAATCACGTTTGCGTAAAGCCTAGCGCTCGTCGGCATCATCTTGGCACTAAATTGCTTGATGAAGTTTTTCGCATTTGTAAAGAGCGTAACGTTAAGGTAATCGAACTCTGGTCAAAAAATTTCCGCGAAGCTGCTCATGCAATGTATAAAAAATACGGTTTCGAAGTGGTGGACGCTAAGTTCTTCTCGCGCCCAGTAGATCTGTAATTAGTTTCTTGGAATATAAAAGGGAGGTATTATTATGAAAATTCAGAGTGTTTATATCGGTGGTTGGTTCCAGCGCACGATGCTACAGCTGTCGGAGGTTTACGACTTTATTCGCAATGAGGAGTCACAGCTCAAACTTAGCAAAAAGAAACTATCTGAACTTCACAAAAATCTCGACATTGGTAGCGTTGATTATGGCGTGCAGGGCGAAGAATATGTTTCTTTCGTCACTAGTGAGCATCTTAGAATAAAGATTTTTGAAGACGGTCTAATTATTGTCAGCAGTGATAATGTGAGCGAAGAGACTCTTTTTACTGATGTCGAAAAACTCAAAGACTACTATGAGAATAAACTTTCCGCTGCAATTAACTATCTCTTTAGTCTTGGTGCGCCCGTACCAAAAGAGCTCGCTCATATCGAAAACATCTATCCATACTTCGTGGTATGCGATAATGCTTCGCGTGATGAAATTAGTGAACTCTTAGCAAAAACCGAACGCCAAAAATACTTCGAGTTTGACAACAAGGATTATAGCGTAGTACGAGGTGATAAATATTACTTTGTCAATAACAAGAAAAAATCTCTCGGCAACATCGAGCGCTATATTGAAGAACAAGTGTTTATTCGCGAGTTTAAGGGGCAGCTACATCGCTATCTAAATTTACACCGCATTATCTGGGAAAAAATTGATAATGTTAAAGATCGCGCTAAAGTTAAGGGCAACGATGTAATTATGTTTTCTTCAAAGCTCGAAAGTTATGCCAAAACGGTCACTTTAATCGACGGCCGCATTCGCCAAATGTCTACCTATCTGCCTACTCGTGAGCGCATTGCTAAGAGTGATGAAGATTTAGTAGAATTCCTCGCAATCTCTGGTTACCGCTATGAGACTTTGCGCGATACGCTGGAATATATTAAAGATCTTTGGGATATGACTAAAAATTATGTCGTTTCTGCCCAGAAATTGTTTGATGGTATCAAACAAGATATCACTTCTAGCAGTATTAATAGTCTCACTATTGTCACTTCAATGTCTGCTGGTGCTGCCATTCTTGATTTGTTTACTGAGTCCGAGCCAAGTTTTACTAGTTTTGGCTTCATTTACTTTTTCATCCTTGCCTTGATTGGCTGGGTAGCAACAAAAGTCTTACGTTATGTGTCCGAAAAGCGCAAGTATGAAATCACCGACGTTGATTACGATAAAAATATTAAATAGGTAATAAAAAAGGAGTTATTATGGAAAAAATTTTTCGCTGGCTAGGAGTTAGCCTCGCCACTGTGGCACTCACGTTGGGCGTCGTTGGCACGCTTGCCGTACCGGTGGTCGCCGAAGAGGCTGACGCTACAAAAGTCATCGAGCCGCGCAGTCAAACTGCGCCAGGTGACACTAATTCAGTCATCCCTGAACCCACTTTTGACTTGCAATCAGGTGGCCTAGCGGACGATCAAACCATCAACCTGCGAATGGGCAATAATCGTTTGCTACTCGCTAATGATTTAGCCGCATCCGAGACTGTGCCAGGCCTGCTGTTTTCCGCTGGCAATACCCTCGGTATCTCAGGTATTTCTGAATACGGCTTCCTTGCGGGTAATCTCGTCGAAATTTCTGGCACCATTGAAAAAGATCTTTTCGTTGCTGGCAATGTTATCACTTTGACTAAAACCGCTCAAATTGGTGGTGATATTTTTGGTGCCGGTAACGAATTTGTTATTAATAATGATTTGCAAGGTGACTTGTCAGTTACTGCTAGTACGGTTAAGTTTAAAAATGGCGTAAAAATCGCCGGCAATGTTAACCTCGATGTTGAAAAAATTATCTTTGAGGGCGACAATCAAATCACCGGCACTCTTACTTATAATGATACCGCTTCAGTGGTTGGACTGGAGAACGCCACCTATCACGAACGTGAAGTTTACCACATCGTCGAAACCGAAAATACCGTACTCGATATGCTGCTAGAAAAATTACTTAGCATTGCCGGCTTATTCTTAGTTATGGTGGTTATTGTCTTCCTTTCTCCTAGACTTCGTTCTCGCATTGCAGACGAATCGGACGCCAAAAGAACCGTCACAAACTTTGCCATCGGCGCCTGGGTGCTCCTATTAGTGCCAATTTTAGCAGTCCTACTGCTTTGCACTTTGATCGGCGCTCCACTCGGACTTATCTTGATCGGCTTGTATATTATTGGGATTTATCTATCGCAGGGCTTCGCCGGCCTATGGCTAGGTCATCTCGTAGTTGAAAAGCTTTGCAAGAGTAAAACCAATGCTTGCGTTGAAGTCCTAGTTGGTATTGTCATTCTGGGTATTCTTGCTCTCATTCCGTATGTTGGTACATTAACCGGACTACTAGGCTTACTGCTTGGGCTTGGTCTTATGGTTTCTCAAGTCCGCTATAATCGTAATGTTAGCGACGGCAATAATAGTACTGAGGAGGGGGAGCGCAGTAATAAAAAACTTACGCAAATTGCCAAATCGAGCGTCAAGGCTAATACTAAAAACGGGAAGTAGGAACCTATGCATGATAGCTGGAGAGAATTCCTTGACGCCGAATTCCAGAAAGATTACTTTCGCCAACTGAGCGAATTCCTCCATCAAGCTTACGAGACTCAAACTGTCTTTCCAGCTAAAGGCCAAGTTTTCCGCGCTTTTACGACCGATCTTAACCAGGTTAAAGTAGTAATTTTAGGGCAAGACCCATATCATACTCCAGGCGCCGCGCATGGCTTGGCCTTTTCGGTACCGAGCAGTCAGCCAATTCCGCCATCATTGGTTAATATCTATAAAGAAATCGACGCTGAATATGGCCAACATCAGAACATCACTGGCAACCTAAAATCTTGGCAAGACCAAGGTGTACTAATGTTAAATAACGTTCTCACGGTCGAAGCCCACAAGGCCGGCTCGCATCGTGGTAAAGGTTGGGAAATCTTTACCGAAGCTACCGTGCGCTACCTCAATGAGCAATGCACACATCTTGTTTTTTTGCTCTGGGGTCGCGACGCTCGCAGTAAAAAGACCTTAATCGACACAAGTAAACATCTCGTGCTCGAATCGGCCCACCCCTCACCACTTTCCGCACATTATGGTTTCTTTGGTAACGGTCATTTTCGCAAGGCTAACGAGTTTCTCGCTGAGCACGGACTAGCGGAAATCACGTGGTAGATATATAATATACCACGATGCATCAAATTAAATATCATACTCAAAGTCCGCAAAAATGTTGGGTTGGAGAACAGCAAAAGATTTGTTATGCTACTAAATCTGAAGCCGAAGCCGCCGCACTCGTCGCTCAGCATGATTATGGCGCTCCTAGTCTCAGCGTTTATAAGTGTGAATATGGCGACCATTGGCATCTTAGTTCGCGCTAAAAACCCGACCTCTAAATTTGATAACTAAAGCTCAATGATTAAAATCCGACAGCTAAACTCCACCCACTTGTTAGGCTTCCGGGCAGATTCACACCTAGGCTAATATTTAGTGTTCCGGTATTTGGCGCTCCAGGCACCACTGGCAAAATTGTCAAATTTTTCGCTTCGCCTCGTCGTCCATTATTATCATATGGTACTAATGCTACTTCGCTAGTCCCCTTGAGGTTATTTAGTACTAGATTTTGACTCAATTTTACGCTCCGACTATTGAGCGAAGTTTGTCCATTGGACGTATTCTGTCCGTCGCGTAAATCAAGATACCCTAGGATCGCGTCATTAACAATTATTACTACGCGCGTAGCGTCGGTCGTAAAATTGAGCTGCGCTGCCGACGCGGAAATAGCTCGGCTATTAGCTTCAAAAATTTGTGTGCGTGCCGGCGCCTCGTTCCGTACGCTTACCTTCGCCGACATTGTACTCTCGGCGCCCGTCTCCATCCTTACTTTCACCTGCACAAAACCACTAAATTCTTGTTGATAAACTTTTTGTACCTTAGCCCCACCATTCGTGATTTCAAACACTCCGTCTCCATCTAAGTCCCAGTCAAATTCTAGTCGCGCCATTTCATCTGCTACGGCTTCACCTAGCTGGCCTACCTGCCCACTCACCGCATAGCTTTCAGACGCATCAAAGCTAAATTCTTGCCCCGTCAACCCTTCGTAGTTTTCTAGCGCTAACGCCGCCACAGGTCGCCCTAAAATCGTCGGCGTTGATAGCTCTAACTCTCGTTCGATATCAAAT
This sequence comes from uncultured Candidatus Saccharibacteria bacterium, assembly GCA_948571325.1. Lineage (GTDB taxonomy): Bacteria > Patescibacteriota > Saccharimonadia > Saccharimonadales > Saccharimonadaceae > Nanosyncoccus. Next base: position 7,810 of record CAOZKB010000021.1, read on the forward strand.
ACGCGTCCGTTGGTGCGCTCAGTTAGCTCTCGATACATGGGTACCATGTCCTTCTTGGTTACGATATAAAAGTTCACCGGATCGATTTCTAAGCTTCTTTGTACCACTTGATCGAGCGTTGTTCCGTCGCGGTCAGGATTGTGATAAGTTGAATCCGTCAGTACGACCACGGATTTATTTGCTCCGCGTTTCCATTTTAGTTCATTCATAATTTTCAGACTGGCCGACATTACTGATTCACTCGTATCGCCGCCGCCACCCGTCGTAATCGCATTTAATTCTCTTTCAAAATCTTCCAGGCTGCACCCAAAATCGCATAGCTGCGCCGTCTCGAACGGGTCATCTAGATCACGATATTCGTAGAGCGCTACTCGTCCACCACCCGCTAAAGTCTGTCGCGCTAACTTTCGCGCTTCATTTTTATAACGTTCAATCATCGGATCCATCGAAAAAGTCGAATCAATCAGAATCGCCACGTCGTGCGTCGTTCGCGTGACCGGCGCAGGACTATTAGTGAATTTGCTCGGAAATGCTGCACGTAATTTTTTCGCAATTACTTTTGCTGCTGACGCGTAATGGCCGTCGGCTATATATTCTGAGTGATTGCCAACATCCCACTTCGAACTACAAAGAAAATCCCGGTCATTGCACCAAGTCCCAAGTTTACCGCTAAATCCGCTGGGCTGATACGGCTGGTTGCTACCCAATAAGCCTTTATAAGCGTGGCAATCCGGTACATAAGTGCGATATTCCGATAAATTTTGCCCGTAACACGCTGCTGGGATTAGACCTCTACCTTCCGGTAGATAGATCTTGGGATCACCAAAAGTTGCCGTGTAAATTATTTTTTCTACTGGCAAATCTGCCAAAATTCGTGTAATCAGCATTGCTCCTTGTGAATATCCGCCAATTATAAACTTTGTCTGTGGACACATTGAGCTAACCTTCTTTACATACGCTTTTAGTGAGCTAGAACCCTCAATCATGCTTTCGCCAAATTCAAACGCATCTCCCGCACTCGCGAATGCTCCCAGTGCATTAATAATTCCGTCCACCGACCCCGATACTGGTACGGCTCTATATTGAAAGCCTTCCTGTTTTTGCGATCCTAGTTCGTAAAATTCGTATTTCAAAGTCGATTTTTCAAGATACTTCATTATGCTCTCTCGCCAAGCCGTCTCACTCGGTCCACTCAATTCCTCGCCTGAACCACGTGCGAAAATAATTTTCAAATCATCGCAAGCATAAGCCTTCGCTTGTGGTGTTATCGTGCTAATCGAGGCGAAAATCGTTGCCAATGTCACCACTATTAGCCCTAACTTTCTAGTTATTTTTTGCATTTTTACTCCCAATTTTTAATATTTTCGCCAGTGTAACAAAATTTTCTTCACAAATACAACCTCAAGCATCATCAAAAACCCAAATTATGCATTTTGACCATTATATTGTTGTAAATTTTACAACAATATAACTCCTTTTTAACTCAGTCAGACCACCTCAAATCAAAAACGTTGTAATTTTTACAACAGCATAAGGCTCAAAAACTTTGATATTATACCCAGAAGCCCGAAAAATCTTCCGTATGCGCTCAAAACTTGCTATAATAAAACGTAAGTAAAATAATTAGGTGGGATGGTTTGAGTAAACTTTCACAGTATTTGAATGAGCACGTCGTGGGGAATGTTTTTGACCGCCCCAGTATTCTTGAAGCTTATTCTACTGATCGTTCCATTCTTAAAATTACACCGCGTCTCGTTGCCTTTCCAGAAAATCCTGATGACGTGCGTAAATTGGTTGGTTTTGCCTATCAGCTTGCTATTAAGGGTTTTGAGCTTCCGGTTACCGTGCGCGGCACGGGGCTAGATAAGACTGGTGCCGCCCTGGGTAAAGGCCTAATCATCTCTACTGAAAAACTCGACCATATTGAAGAAGTAGATTTGCGTGGCCGACTCGTGCGTGTGCAGCCTGGCGTCACGCTTGAGCGTCTCAACGCCGCCTTGAATTTGGTGGGGCTTCATTTGCCGGTAGATGCCGATCCTCGTGCCACTATCGGTGGCTTAATCGCCAATTGCCCAAACGACGATGCTTCGGATCATTACGGTGGGATTTTTCATTATGTTGAGCGGGCTGAAGTCGCGCTGGCGAGTGGCGAAATCATTCAACTCGCCCCATACGGTCAGCGTGCCTTGGAAACTAAAAAACAGCTCCAGACCCCCGAAGGTGATCTTTATCGTGAAGTTGATCGTCTGCTAGATAAATACGGTGACGTCATTGTTGACCGCTCGATGCAACCTTTTGACGCGATGGGTTACGCAAATATTACCCGCGTACGTCAAAACCATACTTTCAACTTGTTGCCGCTTATGTTTTGCTCGCAAGGCACGCTGGGAATTATTACGGATATCATTTTGCGTCTTGAACCACTTCCGCCTGCCACGGAGCAGCTCGCCGTCTCCTTCCATGACCTCAAAACTGCGCAAAAATTCCTCGATTTCGCCCGCGATTTGGAGCCTTTTAGTCTTAAAGTTTATGATTTACGTATCATTGAGCACGCTGCTCGTCACGGTAATAAACCTGACTTTTTCCGTCGTAAAATCGGCAACGGTTTGCTGGTGGTGGTAAAATTTGGCGGTTGGCATTATCGCACTGCACGCAAGATTCGCCAATGCCTCGATTCCTTACCAGACGACGTCTTTACGGTGATTGAGACCGCCGAGACTAGCACTGGCTTCGACGCACTAGATAATGCTTTACTAAGTTTTTTGAACGATGATGTCTTAGCGGAACGCGAGCCGGTACTTGATGATGTTTATATTCCTAATGACAAATTCAGTGATTTTGTGCGCGGCCTCAAAGAGCTGGAAGAAGAGTTAAAAAATACTCTACCATTCTTCGGTTCTTTTGCTACGGCTAATTATCACGTGCGGCCAGAATTTGACCTGCGCATTCCCGATCAGCGCAAAAAACTTCTCATTTTTCTTCGTAAGTATGCTCAACTTGTGGCTATCTGTCAAGGCTCAATTACTGGCAACGGCCCCGAAGGTCGGGTAAAGACCGCCGTTGCTACGCCGCTATCAATCGGCGAACGTGCCGTCTACTCTGAAGTTAAAAATGCCTTTGATCCACACCATATCCTTAACCCTGATGTCAAAATTGCCACCGATCGCAAAGCCTTCTTGCAGAATCTGCGTCAGAGGCCGCTTGCTGGCCCCACTCTCCCCTAAATACTCCGATTCCGTCCAAAATGTGCTATAATTGTAGCTATGAAGACTACAATGAAGAAAATATCCGATACTAAAGTAGAAATTAATGTCACTCTTGATGCTAATGATTTGCAAGTTGCACGTGATTTTGCTATTACTCAGCTGACCGCGAATCTCAAAGTACAGGGTTTTCGCCAGGGCAAGGCACCACGCTCGATTGCAGAGAAACAACTCGATCCAAACGCTATCTCTGAACGCGCGCTTGATCACGCCGTACGTTCCACTATGGGTGACGCCTTCAAAGCGGAAAAAGTCGAACCTATCGCCATCGAGCATGTCAATGTTATGAAATACGTTCCAGACGAAACTGCCGAATATCAGATGACTGCCGAAATCCTCCCTGCTATCAAACTTGGTGATTTTAAGAAGCTCAAAGCTAAAATGGACAAAACTGAACCCACTGAAGCTGATATACAGGACGTACTCGATAATATCGTTAATGCCTATGCTGAAAAAGTCGTTGCCAAGAAGCCTGCCGCGCTCGGTGACGAAGTAATTATTGATTTTGTCGGTAAAAAAGACGGTGAAGCCTTTCCGGGCGGCACCGCTAGCGATCACCATCTCCTGCTCGGCTCTGGCCAATTTATTCCTGGCTTTGAAGAGGGTATTGTTGGTCATGCCGCGGGTGATAAATTTGACCTTGAGATCACTTTTCCAAAAGAGTATCCCGAAAAATCACTCGCTGGCCAGCCGACGGTTTTTGAAATTCTTGTCAAACAAGTTAATGAAGTTAAAAAACCTCAACTTGATGACGAGCTGGCCAAAAAGGCTCACTTTGATAGTCTCAAAGACCTTAAGACCGATATTAAGCAAAATCTAGAAGCTCAAAATCGCCACGTTGCCGTTGAGCGTTACCGAGACGATTTAGTTAAAGAGTTGGTCAAAAAGTCTAAAGTTGACGCCCCAGAGATTTTGATTGGCGACCAGTTGCAATTTATTCGCGAAGACATCGTTCGTAATGCTGCTAGCCATGGTATGAGTTTCGAACAATACCTTGAGCGCGTTGGCCAAACCGTCGAAGAATGGGAGAAGCAGGCCCGTGAGCTCGCCGCTGAACGCGTAAAGGCTTCGTTAGTTTTGCAAATTCTGGCTCGCGAACAGGGAATTACCTCTTCTGACGAAGAAGTCGAGGCTAAAATCGCTGAACTTAAGGATGTTTATAAGAATTCCAAAGAAGCTATAAAGAATCTCACCAAACCTGAAGTCCGCCAAGATATCAAAAATCGTTACACTATCGATAAAACCATTGATTTCTTGGTCGAGGCAAACGGCGGTGATGCGATTATGAATGCCCCGGTCGAGCCGAAGACAAAGGCCACCAAAAAAGCAAAATAATCCCATTGATTTTAAGCAAAAAATCTGGGCCGTGCAAAATTGCACGGCCCAAGCCTTTTCATCAAGCTCCCGCCTAGTCCTCACTGCGGGATTGCTCAATTTTCTCCGTATGGTTAATCACTCGGCTCTCCAGTTCAAGCGCAGTCTGCGTGGCCAGAAGTAATGGCTCTGTAATCGCAATTCCAAGGATCAAGAATATCGTAAAACGCACTAATGGTTGCATTACGGGTTTGTCCATAAAAAACAGTAACAGCGCTTCATAAAAGGTAAAACCACATAGCTTAATCATTAGCAAGGTCAGGATGACGCAGATTTGTATCTGATGGAGATATGTTAATGCCACGAATCTCCGCCATAATATCGACCAAGTATGCATAATTCTCTGCTTAATCCTAGTCCTGCGTCGTAACCCTTTTGACACATATCCTCCGCCACTGCCAGAATGCCTGTTAAGTATGAATTTTTCTGGCATAGTCCTATGGACTTTGATTATAAAGATCGCATAGGCTAGTGGTATCATTACGGTAATGCTTGTACTCCAGGGCACCATTTGTTTTTTCGCCAGGCCTATTTCTAGTGCGCCTAGCCCCACTATCAGGATGACGAACCTCAAAGTTATGGTGGCCACACTCAAGCAGCTACAGATATTACACCTCCGCAACGCCGACTTTAGCCAGCATTGCCGTCTTTCGGGCGACGAGGGGATACTATATAGCCACGGTTGATTCATCATTTCCCAGCGTGTCGGGCGTCGCTTTTTTCTGACTTTATTGACCGGCCTCACCTCTCTCATCCTCCTTGCGTTACTCTTTCGCTTCTTTTTGCTCATTTTTCATTTCCTCCTCTTTGCAAGAATCTGAGCCACCGCAGATCAAGTCGACTAAACGTAACATTTTCAAGTTAATCTACTAGTAGCTTAAAACTATCTTATCCTTCCATTATAGCACACTTTATCTAAAAAGTCAATAAACTTTTGACAAAATCACCATTTTAGGTTAAATTCCGGCATAAAAATCTTGCTTTTTTCGTTCATTCAGCGTATAATGTACCTAGAGTTTCGTGTCGAGAAGCTATTGCTGTAAACTTCTTGGCAATATTATAAAAGTTAATTAGGAATTTTATCGTGCCAACTATCAATCAGTTGATTCGTAAACCACGCCAGAAAGCCGCAAAAAAGTCAAAGGCTCCGGCGCTTGGTTCAATCGTAAATACCCTCAAGACGAAGCGCTATGATCAAGCCGCTCCGCTTAAGCGTGGAGTTTGTCTTAAGGTTACAACTAAGACTCCAAAGAAACCAAACTCCGCTCTCCGTAAGGTAGCTCGTGTTCGCTTGACCAACGGTCAAGAAGTTTGGGCTTACATCGGTGGTGAGGGGCATAACCTGCAGGAACACGCCGTTGTCTTGGTACGCGGTGGTCGCGTGCCGGATCTTCCAGGTGTACGCTATCACATCGTGCGCGGTACGCTTGACTTGCAAGGTGTTCAAGGTCGTAAACAAGGTCGCTCCAAATACGGCGCGAAGAAAGGAGAATAATCTATGCCGCGTAAAGTTACTAAATCTCTCCAACGCAAAGTTACTCCGGACCGCAAATATCAGTCGGTGCTAGTGCAACGCTTAATCAATAAATCCATGCTGGACGGCAAAAAGCAAGTCGCCGAACGGGCTGTTTATGAAGCCCTCGAAGGCGCTGCTCGCAAACTCAATTCTGAGGATCCGGTTGCCGTATTCGAAAAAGCCATTGCTAACATCAGCCCAGATTTTGAAGTGAAGTCTCGCCGCGTAGGTGGTGCAAACTACCAAATCCCATTCCCAATCGAGGGGCATCGTCAATTGCATTTCGCCTTCTCGTGGCTCGTGCAGGCGGCTCGCGCTCGTCAGGGAATGCCGTATGCTAAGCGTCTCGAGCTAGAAATCGTTGATGCTTACAACGAAACTGGCGCCGCTTTCAAAAAGAAAGAAGATTGTCACCGAATGGCCGAAGCCAACCGTGCTTTTGCACACTTTGCTCGCGCCTAATTCTGATAACCTTTTACAAAATCACCCCATTACAGGGGTGATTTTTTGATAACGGCTTTAGCCAGTTCCGGACGCGTAAG
>CAOZKB010000022.1 GCA_948571325.1 uncultured Candidatus Saccharibacteria bacterium
AGGTTGCAGAAATTTACGGTGGTACATGGGTAACATGGGGTGCTGGAAGAGTGCCGGTAGGGTATAGCGCTTTAGAGGCTGAATTTAATGCCGTAAATAAGACTGGCGGTGATAAGGCGGTAACATTGACTACGGCGCAAATACCGCCACATAAACACCTAAGTGGACACGTAGCGACTCCCCGCGGACAACGCGGCGGAGATCAGTGGTTTTCAATCCTAACTAGAAATCAAAACGATACAACTTCCTATAATAATGAAACAACAGCAACAGGAGATGGGCGTGCACATAATAACTTGCCACCGTACCAGGTTCTCTATATGTGGAAACGTACCGTTTAGACCGTTCTTTGCCACATATAGAGAACTTTGTATGGCTGAACGTTACTATGCGATTTTCCTCCACCAGTGGCAGCAGTATTATCCGATGTCCCTAGCCAATAGGTGCTACCAAGGTTTATCTTATTATTACTAGATGTATTCGAGTATGAAGCCCATGTTCCGTGACTATGTGATGGAATTTGTTCGACGGTCAATGTTACCGCCTAAACATCCATAGCTTCAATAAAAACATTTTCTTTGAGCCATTTGTAAGCGTCTTTAATTGAAAAATCACCATTAAGAAGAGGCAAAATGTACTCAATCTCTAAAAGATGCAAAGAAGCAGATTCTGCGGTGGGCGCAAGAGAATTGAGCTTATCGGAGAGTTCTATGCGCTCTTGCTCATTTTCCTCTGTTGGATTAGATATCAGCTCATCTAGTCGCTCAACGAGCTTGTCGCGGTTTACCAACTTAGACGAATCTTCCTTTTCGGCTTGCCTTAGAGATTCAGTGGCGTATGAAAACACAGTCAAAGTCGCTTCTTTGGTTGTAAAGTCTAATTTTGCCTTTACGATGCGATGGTATGTGGTTGTAGCACCTTTTTCGTTAGTAATAGACTGCCGTAATGCCATTTCGTTTCTCCTTGAAAAAATGACTAGTCAAAATATCTAGCCATCATTGATATTAAGTAAATTATACCATAATCTACCTACTGTTTGCCGTCAAATTTTAGAGCCAGCCATACTAGGATGCCAAGCATAACGAAAGCTCCAACTAGTATTCCAGTAATAAAAGACGATACATTCATTTTCCTCCTTAAATTAAAACTCAATCTTTTGTTTTTGCGGCTCACCTAGATAATTAGTAATGATACTAATTGCCTGGTCATATCCGATTGCAAATTCAGCACAATATCCAGCTTGCCTCAATTTGTATAGGACATCTGCTTGCTCTCTGAGGTGCTTATCGGCATAAACCTTACCATCTAGACTGATTTTATTTGGATCATCCAATTTTCTTTGAGCATAGATGTTTTCACCATCCTTTTTAAGCTCCAAATATAGACCAGCAAAGACATATACTCGCCAGTAGCCGTCTGATTTTACCTTATTAGGCTTGTATTTCCCAAGAGTCATTCTAACTCGTGGTTTGATGTAAATATCTTTTGGTATAGCAATGGTCAAATCTGGCCATGACTTACGCCCTCCATTAAGCCTTTTCTGTTTTACAGCTTGACCCTTGGTTAGTTTAGCTCCAGAGCCATAATCTGAGTGGAACAATACATTTGGATAGTTCTGAACTAAGTAATTGGCGACTCTTTCTTGTAGAATTTCTTCTTCCTTAGTCATTTTGCTTGCCCTCCAACTTCCATTCTTCATCTAAGGCAATAACAACCTCATCAAGCGTATATTTGCCAGTAAGAGGGCCTTCTATGAACTTAACTCTACCTTGTCCGTCTTCGAAAATCATCCACTCTGCTTGATAGTATGTCGTGAACCCGCGTAGTCGTGTCCTTGCCGTAAATTTACGCATCTTTCTCCTCCAGCTTCGGTCTATCATTTTTGTAAAATTTCACATAAAGATCATAGCAATCACTGCGAACCAAATCACCAGTATCCCAGTCAATTTGATAATGAACATTATTGTAGGTCATTCCTCCGTAGTACCTGGCAACACTAAGCTGGGATTTTATCCAGTAATCAAAGCCCATTACGAATGGAACGCCGTCTTTAGTAGAAAGTTTATCAATCAATAGGTCGGCAGCTTCTTTACTATTTGCTTTATACATCTTCATCAATGCAGCTCCATTCTTGCTTCTCCGTATCAACTACCGCAAACCTGCAATCTCCGATCGGCGCGCCGTAGGAGTATGTAGAAAAAACGTCAGTAGATAATAGATTATTATCAAAAGTAATACCTTTTACTGGGGTATGCCCGACTACCTGCATATACCGTTCTGGCCACCATAGTTTGAGTTGTTCATTTTGTGGTCGCGCCCAAATAGGGGAATTCTCCAGCCAAAGTTCATCGAGCGCAGCATTATTTGCCAGTCGCAACATATCCCCAACTCCAACCCAACCATCAGCGGGATAAGTTATAAGTCGTTTTTGTCGATCAATCCAGCTTTCTGTTATTCCAGCGTGGCTGAAAACGACGGTATTCACGGCATGGACTATCTTTTGGTGAATCCCGCTGCCTCGCATTTCTTGTAGCAGTTTTTCCATCTCCTGTTCCATAATCTTACTATGTCCAGTTTCTCGCCTGCCATATTCTGGCTTATAGTAGCCAAGGTCATGATTTCCCATACACCAAAGCGTCTTCGGGAACTTCTTCTGGAACTCTATGGCGCGTTCTGCTGTTCTCTGATAATATGCAGTTGCAAACTGCATATCCCAGTCATCAAACATATCACCTAGTTGTATAGCAAAATCTGCTTTGCCATCCTCTAAAATCTTTTCTGCTCGGTCAAACATCTCGTATTTGAGATGGATGTCGGGGATTACTAAAATCTTAGGCATCGTCTTTTCCTCCATCCTCTTAGCACAAATAATTAGTCTTCAAACTTTACTATTTCTTCCTTGACTCGTTTTTGGGCTTCGGCGGTGAGACCACTCAAGTCTGGTATTTTTTCCATTGCCTGCACCTGGCCATTGCGCCGCTCGTAGGTGTGGACGCGACCGCTATTGACGTTAGAGAATAGTGCCATCACTTTGCCACGGAACTCTACCATTTCTGTCGAACCGATGTAGTAATAGAACTGTATGCTCCCGTCTTGGTAGATATTACGGCACACGTCGAATTGCTCCAACTTTTCGCTGTTCCGGTCTCTAGTTATCGTCATGATTATTCCTCCTTGACAACTCTGGGTTTGATAAGATGTGACCGACTAGCTTTTGATGTGGCGCACCTTTAAGGAACATTAGATTGTCATTCTTGTCTTTCAGCTGCCACTGGCCATCAATACCTACTACGATACCCAGCGCTTCTCCATCATCGTTGTAGTCAACAATACTCCCCTCCCAAATCTCCTTGCCGTCTTTGTCGAAGAGATTGGTGGATTGAACTATGATATAACGGCTTCTAGTTTCATCTCCAAACCCACCTATCCCTAACTGGTGCATAAAAATAGCTAGTTCTTCTATATATAACCATTTTCTAGTATCACAGTTTTCGGGAACAATAAAATTCTCTTGCTTCTTATCCCAAACCATAAACCGCTTAGGCATAGGCTGGAAGTTCAGCATTCCGACATTGATGTTGGAATGCTTACTTTTGGTTAGGACATTGTTGTCCTGTGCATAATTAAACATTTGATACACCCCTGATATTCTTAACGTGAGATTTACGGAATGATATTGGTAATGATCTAAGCAATAAATACATATTGGGCATATACCCTGTTTGCGCATCGTCAATCCATTTAAGGACTCCTCTAATTGTTGCGCCATCCTTAAATTGAATTTCGACTTGTTTATCAAGGTAAAAGTCTAATTTTTGACTTCTATGAGTATATTTAGTCATTTTGTCCCCCTGCATCTAATAACCCACGACTCATCACTTCACCATATAGTGTTTCACCACTTGGAGTGATAGCATACGGTAAGAATACTTGGTCTGGCTCAACCATATGCGTCTCAATGATCGCAAGCTGCGCTTCAATCCAGTCTTTGACAATACGCCAAGCAATACGACGTGCTTGATCTAGATTACGATAGCCAGGCGCTACACCTCTTTGAGATTTGAGTACACCCAAAACTTTGTCTGGTTCGACTGGTAACCTATAGCCAATCTCCCTGCCATTAACCAGCATCTTGAAACATACCGACGACACATTACCATGTTCGTCATATTCTGACAGCACAGCTCGTGCGCCAGCTTTAGCTAGCAATTTCTGCACTTCAGCGACAGTTTTATCAGCTGAGACTTTAGTTGTGTAATTAAGTAGTGGCACTTTTACTTTTCCTCCCTGTCTACATAGGTGTAGTAAAGAATTTCGTTCATACAAGCCCAAAATCTATCAGTGCATTGAAACTTCCCGTTACGAACACCTAAGCACCCAGCATCACGCAAATCTTTGATAATTTTGGCTTCCTCCCTAGATAACTTGGCTCGATCAAATATCTGCTCGTTCATCAAAACATACTGGATGTAAGGTAGCAAGCGAAGATTAGTTTTATCTAAATCTAGCCCAGTTTCCGTTTTGTACCTGAGCCGTAAAGCTGCCTTTATCGTGGCATCTTCAGGCAATAGTCCTCTCATTTTTCTCCTCCATTCTCGATAACCGGAATCCCATATTTAATGGCCACTTCCCGTTCCAATAGGCATCCTCTTGCGTCTATCCAATCGCCCCATAGTACCAATACATCTGCTCTCGCAAGTTTCTTGATAGATTCACCTAGATACCATGCTGGAATATTTTTACAATCTTTTGGCGCATCCTCTGCAATAAAGCTGTCAATAATAGTAGCAGAGCCAAAGGCTTTAGCGAGCCAAGCTTCACATTTTCTACGATCGGCTTTAATCTCCTCATCAGTTTTTCCGTTCATAGGTTGGGAAATAAAGAATGTTGTCATTTATTTTACTCCTTTTGGTTTAATTTCTACCTGTTCTTCCCATAGTATTTGCTCCTTGCGTTCACCCTCAATGAACTTGTACATAAATCTGCCATTACCGATGTGGGTCGCCTTAGCTAAGGCGAAATCGTCATTACTACCTTTCTGCCGAATCTTTCGTTTGCCCTGTTTGGCTCGCATTTGTTGCTTATATGTTTCTTCATCAATCATATTCATTCCTCCATGTCATAAATATTTTTTAGCGCGGCAGCATGCTGCTTGCGAAGAATGTTTTTACGTCTTTTCTCCTCAACAATTTCTAGCCAATTTCTGCTCATTCGACCCCCTCACACGCCTCTGGCGTTTTATAATCAAAGCAAGCTGTTTGACGGGTGTGGTCAACCGCTTCTATAACTATGACGGCCACACCAACACCAATAACGATAGCTAATAAGAATATGCCCACTAGCACTATTCTTTCTAAGATTCTCATCATTACGATTTCTCCCCTACGAAAAATCCAAATTTCTCGTTTAGCATACGATAGTGGTATCTTAAATTGGATGGACAGCGACTACGCCTGACGCGTTTACCGCTGTCATTTTTGCGTAATTCTTTCATGGCGGCAACATACTCGTCCTCTGTGACAGTTTGGCGATAATGTGATTTTAGCCATTCCCGTACGCTTTCTTGGTGTCTCATGAAATCTGGATGTTCAAAATCAAACTCTTTCATATCTAAACCCCTAATGCCCAGCGCGCAATACCAACCGCCACGCTACCTATTACGGCAAGGAGGCAAATTAGAAGAAATATACCGACAATTCTTACGCAAAAATTATGCACGCGGCTTTTAGGAATTTCGTAATCCCTACGATCATATTTGGCTTCATTCGTGATTCTATCCAACTCTTTTCGAGCTTTACGTCGTTGGCCCCATTCTTGTTGCAACGGCTTAGCAATCCTACGAACTTCTTCAATGCTCACATCGTATTTTTCGGCAATACGTGGATATGAATAATGCTTAGACCTAATTGCTCTTTGAATCTTTTCTAACTTTGATTGGCTCACGCCCGTATTCCTCCTTATTAGTACCTAAATATTTAAGAGCGCCTCTCCTCCTCGCAGCCCAGGACAGACGCCCTAGTAGATTACTAAAATAAGCGGGTAAAATTTTAGTAATCTGCTAGGAAGTGGCACGGTCTAACGGCTATAAGCTTACGTTGACTTGTCTATAGCGCCACTTCTTGTTGGTTACGATCCCTATTTAGAGCTATATTTGTTCTACGAGTATTTGATTGAAGCCATACTCGCGAGGCAACATAAAACTGCTTAACCCTTTTTGATGCCCCTAATCAATGACGTATATATCTCCGAACAGAGACCGTAACTTTTAAGATTTGTGGAGGTGTTTTGATGGCACGGTCTAATCGGCCAGCGGTAAAATATCGTAAACCCACTAGCGCCATCACATCTATTCTGTATCGTCACCTAGAAGTGCTTCGAGCAGTATAGCTTTCAGCAGCTTCTCAAACGCATCAAAGTTTTTGCCTTTATTGGGCTTTTTCTCATGCGTATGACGTGCGTGTGGCGTATCTTTGCCCTCAGCATCTTCCAATATTCGCTCTGCGCACAGTTCTAATCCCTTCATGAGCCCGATCATTATCTTTGTATTTTTAGGATATGATGATGCCATAGTGGCACCTTTAGCTCCAGCTATGATGACAACGGCACCTTTAATATCCTGTTTTTGTAAAAGAGCATCTAACGCACTCTGCGCAATATCTTTTTTGTGCTTTCTTGTAGCTTTTAGCTTGTTTTTTGGCATACATTCCTTTACTTAATTTTTATTGGGAGGTCTTGATGGCGCGAACTTATGTCCCCAACTCCTTTGCAATGGCAGATTGGTCGGAGAGCCATCGATCTTTTCTAGTCTGCGTCCTCCCATTCGTCATTTAACTCTTTGAGCGTGTGATAGTGCATCACCATATCCTTTGCACCAGTCTGCTCGGCTACGGCAAAGATGCGGATGCCGCCTTCGTATTCTTCGCTACGAACACGATAATTCTTGCCGTCTTGTTTATTTTTGAGTAGCATCTTGGTTAATCCTCATCTTCGCTTTCCTTGATGCCAGCAGCCAAAATTAGGCTTTCTATTTCTGCCTCCGGAATCTCTTTTGGCTTAAACATGTGGACTTTACCACCAATCTTTTTGGCTAGTTTATAGGCATCCGCGAATTTCATAAGGGAATCTGGTTGCTCTGTAAGTTTTGCTCCTTCATAATCACGTTTTGCCCACATGTTCCCAACTCGTACGGCAAAATTTCCATTAATTTTGATTTCTTCTTTCATACTTTCTCCTTATATGAATTAAATTTAATAAACTAAAATGGTATGTCCTCCGGTGCAATATCTTTCGCTTCGGTGGCACCGAGAGGCTTTTTGTCGGTAAAATTAGGCTTCTTTTCATCGTCATAGAATATGCTGGCAAATTGACCTTCGCCGAAGCCGTTTGCGTGTAATTTGACGCACATTTGGCTATGATGTGGAGTTGCTAGAACTATGCCGATTTCGTGGTAGCGATTTTTCTCTTTGCCGTCTTTATCTGTATAGATGCCATTTTTCACCATCAGACGGCCGATTTTTTGTAGATTGCTTGCCATTTTTACCTCCAATCTTCTCGGCTTCTAAAAGCCTATTTCCTTAATCTTTTCTATATCAGCCAAGATACGCTCCATAATCGCATCCTCAAAGGCTTTTGCGTCAGCAATTCTATCAGCCACGTCCTCACGTTTGATCTCAAAAACTTGCAGTTCCAGTCCGGGTATCAAGTCGGTGTATAGCAGGAAATATAGTCGTTCTAGCCTCTCATTGACCACAAAATACTTGATAACTTGAGGCTCATATTCTTGAGGATATTGGTTAGTCAGATAAGCCTTAATAATTTCCCAGCTGGCTAAGCATTTAACCTCAATAGCTGCGAGAATATTGCCATTCTCGTCCTCGATAGCACCGTCTGGGGAAATGTAGATATTTGGGTTATCATCTCTTACCCATACACCGGGTTCTTTATTGATGATAAGTTCATTATTTTGCCCCATTCTTTCAGCAAAAGCGTCAATAGCATCGTTCTCTAGTAAATGACCACGTTCCATTTCATTAAACGGCTTGCCATTCAAACGATCCACATAATCGTTAGGTGTAAGTGGTCGTGCTACTTCGCTAGCGATTAACTCATAATATTTCTTTTTCGGATCGGAGTTGAGCTTAAGCTTGGCAAGTTCCTCCGGCTCGAGCATTGCAGCTAAATCCTCGACTTTGAGTCTTTTATCTGCTGGTGGCAGTTCTTGCCCATCACGCTCAAGAAAATCGACAATCTTACTCTTGAGTGGGAGGCCCGGTATCCATAGATCCTTGAACTCGCTTCCACCAGATTTGCCTTTACGAAACTCAAGCCACTCCTCGCTATTTTGTTTGATCTTTAGAACTTTCATTGCTCTCTTCCTTCTTACTCTTTTTCAAAAACTTTCGCTTCAGAGTATCCTTGCTTGCGATTACGCTTTGGTTGCTACGGATCTCTACTGGCAAATGGACAAAAACACTCTGCAGTTCTGCCATATTTTCGGCCTTACGCATATCCTCTTTGGCCTTCTCAATGGCTTCATCCTCTCGTTGTTGCTTCTCATCAACACTAATGACATTCACTTCTTGAAAATCGTCTTTGTGATAAACGTCACGGAATAAGCCGAACTCGCTGGCACACTTTTTGAGAGCATCGCTCGCAGCACCTTTCATATCGTTACCGAAATCCAGAAATTCTTTGGCTGGAACTTTCTTTTTCAGATTGTCATCGTATTTCGTCTTAAACTTCACCTCGCAACGACCAAATTGCTCTTTAATGAGTTGTATTCCGTTTGCATAGACGGTTAAGCGACCTTTTACTACTACAACTCCACTTCCGGCTATTTTTGCAGCTTCCTCTAGACTCGTGAGAACCTCAAAGCTCCAGAGATAGCCAAAGACACGATTTAGTACGTCAATAGCATATCCAGTTTTTACGTAATCCCACGTTCCACCACCTTTCGCTGGACGCTTCATCAGTTTGTCCTCTGGGGTTTTCTGGTAGAATATGGAAAGCTGTTCTGCCGTAAAAGGACTATTTGTCATTAGTAGGTCGTCTGGAGTGACAACCTCTGGAAGTCTATTCTTAGTCGTCATGTCCGCAACTCCTTTCTAGCTGCTGCCAATACTGATCGTTTTGAATTTTCTTTTGTAATTCTTGTTCGCGTTCCTCACGCATTTCTCGAATTGAGTCTACATCTTCATCCATTTGACTTCTCCGTATCAAAAACGTTATTCCAATACAGGATTACAGCTAGCAATCCGGCAGCTACAAAAGGAACAAACCAGTATCGCATGTCCTCTACTTCCGAGAACATTACGAGTGCCGATGGTATACCAACCATCCAGCTGACTGTCTTCTTAAAATTGACCCGCTTAGACATTTCTATGCCTCCATAAAATTGATATTCTTGCCGAAAAAACGACCTGTCGGGAATCGCTAACTTTACGCGCATTCCTCAGTTTTTCAGATCGTTCTTGGCTTTATGAGGTGACAACATACACATAAAGTTCTCGCCTCAATGGAACCAAAAAAGATCGGCTTTTAACCGGTCTGTATAGTACTTATGGTGGGCTTATTGTAACAGGGGTGAATCAATGATACAATGGAACCATAAGCTTGATAAGGCACAAGCCGTAAGGCAAATAACCTTATCAAGGAACCGAAGGTTCCTTCAAAGCTTATGGAAAATCGGTTATATTCATATAACCCCTAGTTCGAAGAACTAGGTTCCAGGGCTAGAAGCTTAAGTACATTAAAATCCAATATGAAGTTGTGGAACACTGCGTCTAGCTAATACCCTAAGTTGCACTAACCTTTGTATTATCCCTAAAGCTTTTGTTTTAGTTTACCGCTAAACCTAGCAGGTAGCATTGAGACTATAACCTATCTCAGTGAGCCAAATGCTCATGAATCCGAGGTAAAGATTTTGTAGTTCCGATGCTGCCTGGTAGGGGAGCGAAACTAAAAATAAAAAGAGTAAGCCCCAGAGAGTGGGGCGAAGGAGACAGTATGGAAAATATTAAAAAAATGTTCGTGTTGGGTTACTATAAAGAAGGAGACGTCCTGGATCAGGGCGGATTCGAGCAGTGCTTTGTGCCAATTCTTGTTCTCAGCGATGAGGAAGAGGCAAAAGAGATGGTGCGGAGACGCAAGCAGGCCAAGGCCGAGTTCTGGGCCAAGGCACCAAGCCGGTGTAGGCCTCATGGAACCGAAAGAGGCGATGCGTATCGTCCCTTCTCTGCGAAGGACGGGATGTATTATCGAGACGCCTCTGAAGTGGAAATGGCAGAACTCTGGTACGACTTTGAGTTGACACCGGAGTATGCTGACCTATTCGAGGCGGCGCATTGCGAGTGGTATTTCGTTGTGAACGCTCGCTAATCTCCGCTGGGCCCCAGGGGCCCTACACACAACTGAATATCGGATAACAACCCTAGGACCGCGCATCAGAGAATGTCGCATAATGGTCCTAGGGATTCCTTGTTTTTTGAACCCGTGAGTCATCCCCACCAAGCACTAAATCACCTACCTTACCTCAACCTATGCTATAATCACAAAAAGGAGCCACTATGGAAAAGTTATTTCTTGTCACCAACCCGGGGTCGTCCTCGCGTAAATACGCCCTCTATCACGATGACGAACGCTTGATTTGTTCGCTGCATTTTGAAACCGAAAACAAGGCTCTGATTTGTACCCTGAAGCGTGCCGACGGTTCTTGCGTTAAGCTTACCGACGGTTTTAAGCGCATCGCTGATACAATCCGCTACACGCGTGATATTTTGCTCAAAGAAGGTTATCTAAACGACGGCGTTGAGCTAGCGGCAATTCTCGCTCGCGTGGCCGCCACAGGAGAATTTTTCTCCGACGATCACATCGTAGATGAAGATTGTCTGCGCCGCCTTGAAGAAGAAAAGCGTCGTGCGCCGCTTCACGTGCCGGTAATCGCGGCAGAGATCTCTGAATGTCTCAAAACTTTTCCTGGCGTGCCCGTCATTACAATTTCTGACTCGCATTTTCACCATACGCGCGATGATGTGCACAAATATTACGCCATCGATACTGATTTAGCTGACCGCGCTGAGATTAAACGCTATGGTTATCATGGTTTGTCAATGGGTGCGGTGCGTAATTACATGCGCGACCAGGGAATCTTGGTACCGCGCGTGGTAGCTTGTCATCTTGGTTCTGGCGCTTCACTCACCGCAATCAAAGACGGTTATTCTTATGATACTACCATGGGTTATACTCCGCTCGAAGGCGTAATGATGGCTACGCGTTGTGGTGACCTTGACCCTGCGGCGGCTTCGGCCATTCAGCGCGAGCTGGGCTTTAATGAGGAAGGTCTCGAGGAATATCTTAACCGTCAATGCGGCCTGCTTGGCGTTACTGGTAAAACCAACGATATGCGCGAAGTAATTGAGCTGCGTGATAATAGCGACCCCCGTGCCGAACTTGCTTATGATATGTATATTTACCGCATTCAGCGTGCGATTGGCGAAATGGCAGCGGCCATGCACGGCCTTGATGCGCTGGTCTTTACTGCCACTATTGGTGAACGTAACGCTATGATTCGTCACGACATCGTGGCTGGTTGCGGTTATCTTAATCTGTTCCTTGACGAAGCCAAAAATAAAGCTGGCCTCGGCGATGCCCTTCATGTTAATATTGCTACCAAGAAATCCCTTCCGATTTACGTCATTCAGACCAACGAAACTGATGCCATGATTCGCCGTGCCAAAATTCTCCTTGGCGAACAGAAGAATAAAGCTCAAAAATAAGTCCAGCTGCGCTAATAGTTAAGAATCAGTAATCGCAAATTTTAAGCATGAACGATCAAGTTACTCCGCAAGAAACCACTGAATTACTTCAACTCGCTGAAAAATGCCTTGACATCCCGGGTGATTTTGTTGAATTGGGCTGTTATCGGGGCGACACCTCTGTTTTATTAGGGAAAATCTTACAAAAATCCTCTGCCTCATCTCCGACTTTTTGTGAAAAATCCCCGAATTCTCATGCAAATCCCCATGTAAATTCCTCTATTTCCTGTGGAAAACTTCAAACACCCTGTGGAAAACCTGTGGAAAAATATGGGCAAAATGTGAATAAAACTGCAACTAATTGTGGAAAAAATGTGGAAAATTCTCCTCAATTTGCGCAAAAAACACCGCACGCTGTGCAAAATTCACTTCGCATTCCTTCGAAAAATGTGTTAAAACCTCTTCAGTTTCCTTACCAAAATGTGCGTAAACACCTCTGGATTTACGATTCTTTTGCGGGCTTGCCCGAGAAAACTCCCGAAGATTCCTCCGGTGCTGGCGCTAACTTTCAGGCTGGGGAATTACTTGTCACAAAGCGCGAAGTAGTTGACAAAATCCGTCGTGCCGGTCTAAAAACCGCCGCTCACCCTCATTTAGTGGAGAGCACGGTGATTATTAAGAAGGCTTGGTTCGACCAACTTACTCCTCGGGACCTCCCTAACGAAATTTCTTTTGCTTTTCTCGATGGTGATTTATATGAATCGATCAAAACCAGCCTTCAGCTTGTCACTCCGCTCCTCGCTCCACGGGGAATTATGGTTGTGCATGATTATAACAACCCTGAATTGCCTGGGTCTTCGCGTGCCGTGGATGAATGGTTGCGTCAAAACCCCAAGTATCACCTCCAGATAAAATACAGCCTCGCGATTTTACGACGTAAAACTAGTGCAGGAACTGGGGCGGTGCTATAACATGATAGTATGACTAGCCAACAAAAATTCAAACTAAAACTCCCAGCACCTTTCCCCCGACAACTCAAGTATAGTTTTATCGCAGGGGTAATTAGTGGTAGCGTGTATTTATTATGTCTTATGTTTTCATGGGATATAACTCAGCGGGTATCAAATTTTTTACCATCAGAATTAGCCACTGAGGTTGGCGGAATGATATATTTTGCATCTATGGCGACAGGTCTAGTTTTTGGTGTTTTTCTCTTAAAATCATTTCTTGCATACCGTTCTAATCCTGCTAATATAATTAAAGGTTCCCAGCTTGTCCAAGTGACTATAACGGTTATTATTGATATGCTTCCATGTCTTTTGTTTTTCTATCTTTTATTTCTCCTTTTCTCAATTATTGCCTCAATCTAAACTCTTCATAGATATCCAGATAGCGCATGCTTATTTCAATCTAGCAATCTCCCACCGAGTGTGCTAAAATAATAAAAGCCGCAGAAATCTCTGTGGCATAGGTAGTGGTGACAGTTCTTTTAAAGTATCTGGAGGAAGGAGGGCTAGCCTATGGTTATATCTATTGATTTTTTGAACAAACCGTTCATTAAAATAGAAATCGCCTCTTCGAAGAAGAAGCGATAACAACTATAAACTATCCCCATTCTAACAAACCTTTTTAATAACGTCAAGACTTCTTCAAAGTCTGACTATAATTTATATAGTCTAATGACCACTACCACAAGAGGAAAATATTTATGGCAAAACGAGATTATTATGAGATATTAGGCGTTTCTAAGAACGCTTCCGATGACGAAATTAAAAAAGCCTATCGTAAATTGGCGATTAAATATCATCCAGATAAAAATCCGGGCGATAAGGCGGCCGAGGAAAAATTTAAGGAAGTTTCCGAAGCGCATGAAGTTTTATCCGACAAGCAAAAGCGTGCTCGTTACGACCAATTTGGTCATGCTGGGGTAGGGGGTGCGGGCGGCGCCGGCGGCAACCCGTTCGCTGATGGTAATTTCAATTTCAACGGGCAGAGTTTCAATTTCGACTTTGGCGGCGGGGGTGGTGGCCTGGACGATATTTTGGGCTCGATTTTCGGTTTCGGTGGGGGAGGCCGGCGCCGCCCCACCCGTGGTGCAGATCACCGCACCACGGTTACCCTCAACTTTGAGGAGGCTGTTTTTGGCACCACGAAAACCATTAGCCTGGGCGGCAAGGATCTCAAAATCAAAATTCCTGCCGGCATCGACGATGGTATGTCGATTCGCTTGGCCGGTAAAGGTGGTGATGCTCCCAAAGGTGGCACAAAGGGCGATTTGTATGTCATCATTCGTGTCAAACCACACAAAACTCTCACGCGCGAAGGTGTCATTATTCTCTCCGAGGCACATATTTCGATGGTTGATGCTGCGCTCGGCACT
The DNA here is from genome assembly GCA_948571325.1 of uncultured Candidatus Saccharibacteria bacterium. GTDB lineage: Bacteria > Patescibacteriota > Saccharimonadia > Saccharimonadales > Saccharimonadaceae > Nanosyncoccus. The sequence goes on from CAOZKB010000022.1 coordinate 14,134, forward strand.
ACTATTGACGTAGAAACCGTTGATGGTACCGTCCGTATGAAAATCCCCGCTGGCACTCAATCTGGCACACCTTTCCGCCTTTCTGGTCACGGTGTTCCTCTGATGCGTAGCGACAACGACCGCGGCCCGCATATCGTCACAGTTATCGTTGAAACGCCAAAGAATCTCACCAAACGCCAAAAAGAACTCCTCGAGGAATTTCGCGGTAATAAGGGTAAAAAACGCGGTTTCTGGGGATAACTTCCGAATTTCAAAATCCCAAACCAAAACTATTGACAAAAACACAATCTGTGCTACAATTAGAGTATCTCGGTGGAGAATCGAGGCTGTTTTTGGGGTATAATATTAAATAT
>CAOZKB010000023.1 GCA_948571325.1 uncultured Candidatus Saccharibacteria bacterium
GCAAGCTTAGCTACCCAGTATTCTTTACCATCACGGGAGTCGATGAGTTGTTTGGAGACTTCACTTCCCGGCTGGCCTTTGATGTTAGTACCATCATAAGCTACAGTATTAGCACAAACACTGGAGGTCATATCCTGCATATAGGTGAGGTTAAGGAGTCCGGTGATGTAAAGTGGGTTAGCAATGGCGGAGATGGTAATGGTATTAGCATATTGGCCAGCCGGTAGTGAAGTATCTAGTTTAGTACCAAAGGTTAAGTAGTAGCTATCGCTACTACTTAACCTTAGTACTAAGCACAGGAGTGCTAGACTTAAGGGGCACAGCTTGGTAGTTAAGGGATAAGGCGTCACTGCTGGTGGGAGAGAGGTTATAACCCCACGTGTTAGCATCCAACTGGCTACCAAGCTGTGCCCCACTGACGGCTGGGATAGTAGCAGTCTTAGTACTATCTACATTGGCTAAGGCATTAGTATTATCATTAGTATTAATATATAGTGAATAGCCAGTGGGGTTAGTACTAGACACACTGAGCTTTGCTGTAGCAGAGGAGAAGCTACCACTGGACGTAGGGACCACGTCCAGGGTAGCTTCTCCTGGCAAGGCCAAGGCTATACTACCACTAGTAGGCATATTGGTTTGTAGTTCAGCTGGGGAGAGGGCGGAAGACGATTCAGTTACGGTTGGCGATAGCAATAATAAAGTTACCAACGCCAAACAGATACAAGACAGCCATCCCCAGGCCGACCAGCAACTGAGACAGATAGGATTGAGTTTAAATCTAGCAGAACGATTTTTGATGTTTTTGTGATGCATATAGACCTCCAATAATTAATGTTTAGGGTACAAAAAAGCGACACCGCTCGGGGTGTCTAAGCCTTTTCGAACCATGCCTTTTAGAAAACATTAGTCGGAGCGATGCCGCTTCTCGTTTTCTAAAAGGATGCAAAATTCAATTTTATTAACCAAAAATAGGCTGGTTAAAGACTTAGACAATCTTATTATAGCACATTTAACGTTATGTAAATGGTTATTTTATACAATTTTGACAAACTAGTAGACTATGTATTGCGATTAGATTGCAGCCTAAAATTAACGGCTGCCTTGCCAAGTCCAATATACCAATGGGTTATTCTGTGATAATACCACCGCCCAAACAGATTTTATCTGAATAAAAAACCGCGGACTGACCTACAGCAGGACGTTTGATAGATTGGGTAAAAGTAAGCGTTAAAGTTGAGCAAGCAGTAACCTCGACGGGAAGGAGTTCGGCACGATGGCGGAGGCGAACAGCAAGATTAGGAATTTCACTGAGTTCATTGGGCGTAAGATGGTTACGCAAATGTAAATCTTCGAGTTGAAGCTGGTCGGACCAGAGCAAATCTTGATTGAGATTTTTTGAAACGTAAACGATGTTCTGGACGAGGTCTTTTTTGACGACGTAAAAGGGGAGGCCGCCGCCGAGATAAAGACCGTGACGCTGCCCGATAGTATAAAGGAACGCGCCGTCGTGGTAGCCCAAAACGCGGTCGGACTCGAGCTCTCGTATTTCTCCAGCGGCGGCCGGCAAATATTCGCGCAAAAAGTCCTTCATTCCGACTTCGCCAACGAAACAAACACCCATAGATTCTTTTTTGTGCGCCACATCAAGCCCACGCTCAGTGGCAAAAGCCTTAACTTCGGGTTTAGTCATTTCACTAAGTGGAAAAATGGTTTTGGCAGTAGATTCGTCGCTCATACGATAAAGAAAATAAGTCTGATCTTTGTTTTCGTCGCGAGCACGAAGTAGACACGCGGGATGAGAAATAACAATATTTCTCATCCCGCACACTTCGTGTTCATGACGATCAAAACTTAGACTGCCGCATTGTGATAATCTCGTCTCCAGCATGCCAACACGAGCATAATGACCAGTGGCGATATAATCAGCATCACGAGCGAGGGCTTTTTCATAGAACAGTTTGAATTTGATTTCTTGATTACATATTACATCAGGATTGGGCGTGCGACCTTTTTGGAATTCGTCAAGCATATAATCGACAACTTTTTGCTTATACTCCTCCTCAAAGTCCCAAACTTCAAAATCAATGTCTAGCCCCACTGCAACGCGCTTCGCGTCAGCTAAATCTTCCGCCCAAGGACATTTCATGCCGGGAAGGTCTTTGGACCAATTTTTCATATAGACGCCAGTAACATCGTAGCCCTGCTCTTTGAGTAAGACGGCAGAAACAGACGAGTCGACACCGCCGGACATACCAAGGAAGACTTTAGGCATTATCACCTCCATACTTGGGAGTATCGGCGCTGTTTTTCTCGAGGCGCGTCGTCAGCGCCTGCCGTTGCAGGGCTGACGCGCTCAACCTCGCCGCAGCTCCGGATTTCCTTGCAAAACAGCGCCGATACTCCTCTGCTATAGTAGAGGTGATAATGCCGGAAGCCGTCTTAATTTGGGCTTCGGTGTTGGTGCTGCCGAGGGAGATGCGGAGGGAGCCGGCGATTTCGGCGTCGGAGAGGCCGGTGGCAGAGAGGACGTGGGATTTAGTGCCTTTGTTAGCAGCACAGGCAGCACCAGTGGAGACGAGAATACCCTCGGCTTCGAGCTTGTATATTAAACGTTCAGCATCGAGACCGGGAAAGCTAACAGGAATAAAGTTAACTAATTGATGCTTAGGATTACCTAAAAATACTGGTTTAGCATAAAAAGTATTGACTTTTTCATCAAGGTGTGCTATAATGGAGATATGAGGTGCGGAGCTCTGGTTCGGCGCAGGAGTTTTTGTGGAGTTTGAGGGTAGATCTAGCGGTATTTGACTGAAGTTTTGGCGGAGAATATTCGCTATTTTTTGATATTTTTTGCGATTACTAGTGAGGTGTTTTTTAGCCTCAGTAATAGCTACGGCAAAGCCAATCACGCCGGGGACATTTTCCGTACCGCCGCGCAGCCCACGTTCCTGACCGCCACCTGCACTAATCGGCGAGAGTTTCACGTTGTGACCAACGTACAGTGCGCCGACCCCTTTGGGGCCACCGCATTTAGCTGCATTGAGTGTCAATAAATCAACACCGAGGCGGGCAACATTAATATCGATTAAACTCAGCGCTTGAGAGGCATCGGTATGAAGATAAAGTGGCGTAGTGTTTCCCTGCTGGAGGCGCTTTTGGCGAGTTTTGCGGATAATTTCGGCGATTTCAGCGAAGGGCTGGATGGTGCCGAGCTCGTTATTAGCGAGAGCGATCGAGACGAAAACTACATCGTCGGTTAATTGAGCGCGAAAATCCGCCAGGTCAATGAGACCAGTATGATCGACTTTGATTAAACTATGTGGATAGGAGGCAGCGGCAGCGAGCACTGAGGTATGCTCGGTAGCGAGAACAAGAGCTTTGAACGGCTTGGAAGATGGTTGGCTAATAGTCTGAGAATTGGCGGCGCTTTTAGTAGATGAAGGCGATTGATGAGTCAAGAGATACTTAATTGCGGTGAAGGCGAGGTTAATCGACTCGGTGGCACCGGCAGTCATCGCCAAATCGACACCTTTAGCACCGATGGCGTGAGCGATTTGGTCTTTGGCGGCTTCGTATGCTTCGCGAACACGCTTAGCAGGCAGATAAGCAGCCGAAGGATTGAAAAAGTCGGTCGTAAAATACGGCAACATGGCTTCGAGAGCCTTGGGATGTAGTGGCGTAGCTGCAGCATGGTCAAGATAAATCATGTTTAATATTATAACATAATTTGTTAAGTTTTGGAGAAATTCGAGGGATATTGGCAGAGTTACAGTAAAGATTTTAGAACTCTAGAGCTTTGGATCTGGAGTTTAGAAGAGCTAACGAGCAAGGCAACGGATAGAGAGACCGTCAAAGCGGTTCATGACCGGACCGGATGGGAGCAAATCGTCTGGGTAACCCATGCGGAGACCATAAGCTTGTCTAGCGGTGGTGCCGGCAGTTGATCCCCAATAAACACCATATTGCCCAGCCAACCTTAGTGCGCCAGTATGAACATTAATTAGTCCAGCTGGAACGAAATATAGCCGCTGATTAATGATTGAGTTTGCAACATTGGGATAATTATAAGACAAAACTAGGCGATAAAAGCTGTTTTCACGATCGAAGGGCACGTCGGTATTAATATTACGTCCAGAAGCTGGCAATTGCCAGTTTTTGGGGCAAAGAGAGTAAGGGGCATCAACGAGCTTGCTAGGATCGGTCTCTGCACCTGTGGAGACCGATGTGCCGTCACTACTGGCTGTCGCAATATTCCATTGATAATAATTGCCAATTAGGTAGTGCGCATCGTAAGTTTCGGTGGCTTCGTCGGCGGCGACCAGATCGTATTCTGTTCCTTTCCAAGTGCCGGGTTGGGCGGAAAAAGTTGGCTGCCAATTGCTCACCTCCTGGAAATTGCTACAATTACTGAGGGTTTTACCAGTAGTAAGCACACCAGTGGTAGCGTCACAGGAAGTTGCCGATGATGGTGTAGCCAAAACGTATCGACCAAGATTCCAAGAATAAGTATCTGTGGGACTATATGAGCTTGAGGCTGCAGGAATTGCATAGCTCGTATTAGTAGGAGGATACCAATCGCTCATAATATCACTATTGGCTGCAGATAGAGGTACGCTAGTTTTTATATCATACGCCAAATTCTGCACCATCCAGCAATTCCCGTCCTTGAGCTTAGCAACCCAATAGGATTGATTGTCGCGGGAGTCGATGAGTTGTTTTTCGTCATGGATGGCACTTTGGGTGCAAATGTCGCTGGTCATATCTTGCATATAGATCAGGCTACGTAAGCCAGTAATGGTTTCTGGATTAGCAATAGCAGAAACCAGGAGAGTGTTGGCGTATTGGCCAGCGGGGAGAGAAGTATCGAGGTTGGCAGCGAGGGTGAAGTGATAGACGTCTCTAGCTGCACTTTCTTCGGTGGAGATAATGGGAGTAGTGGAGTCAGTAGGGCCAGAGAAAGTAGTATGACTATTTACTGGGTCTGAGGTAAGGGCGAAGCCCCAGGTATTAGCGGGAAGGTTAGCTAAGCTAGTGGGAGTAGGAAGAGCAGAGACATAAGAATTAGATTTAGTAGAATCTACGTTGGTAAGATTAGCGGTAGGATCTAAGGTATCGAGGTAGATTTTGTAACCAGCGTTACTGCTAGTGGAGACAGTGAAATTGCTGCTGGTGGTACTAGTAGCGCCAGCAGCAGTAGGAGTTATATTGAGAGTGAGCTCTTGGTCGAGGGCAAGAGAGATAGAGGAGGTATCAGATTGAGTAGCGAGTTCATCGGCGTAAGTGCTTTGAAGGTCTAGAGGAAAGAGGAGAGCAAAGATGAGGAATATAAGTAAACAACCACTAATTATACCGACGTATTGGAAGTAATGAGAAAATTTAAAGTAATGTGTGATGGTAGTGTTCATAAAATGAATGCCCTTGTTTAGATTTTGTCTTCCAAACGTCGGTAAACACACATTTTTACTACAGAAACGAAAAATGGGTGCCACGACGGTTGAAAGACACCATAAACATAGCATTAACAGTAGAATTTACCATCAGCGAGTTTAAGGGTGTCGTGACACCCAGTTTTTCGCTAATGACAAAAAACTACACGTACAAAAATAAGCTGCTAATACTATGTATTTCGATTTATGATGTCTTTCATTTATGATTGTAACACGGTTTTGGTAAAAGTGGGGAAGATTTCGTAGTCTCTAATTTACTGGATTATCATAATTAGCACTCTTGACTTATGAGTGCTAATTTGCTACAATTGGGGTAGAAATCGTGGATATTGTCGGGGCATATTGTGGAGGCGCGATGTTAATACTGGTATAATGGGTAGATATATGGATAGTGAATTTAGTGAATTAATGAATCGTTTGTCAGAGAGTGCAAGGTTTGCACTGCAAAAGGCAGATCTGTTTAGCAAAAAATATAATCACGGCTATATGGGGACGGAGCATATTTTGTTGGGGATTTTGGCGCAGGATGCATCGCAGGGGGCGCAGATTTTGCGGCGGTTTGGGGTGGATTTGAAGACGGCCGAAAAAGCTTTGGACCAGAAGGCAGTAGAGATAAAAACGGATAATACCATGGCTATGATGTCGTTATCGGAGGCGGTGGTTTTGACGTTGAGGATGGCGAGTCATTATGCGCAAGAAAAAGGTAGCATGGCGATTGGCACGGAATATTTGCTGTATGCGTTGCTTTGTCAGCCGAATTCGAAGGCAGCGTTGTTACTGCAAAAGATGGGGGTAGATGAAGAAGAGGTGATGGATGAGGTAGAGCAGGAGGTTGAGCATCAAGTAGCAGGCGAAAAGCGTGACCAAGAAAAAGAAAAATACCGTAAGACGCGGCCAAAATGGTTAACGCGGTATGGGCAAGATTTGACGGAGTTGGCGAAAGAAGGGAAGCTTGATACGGTAATTGGGCGTGAGCGAGAAATCGAGCGTGTGGTGACGGTATTGAGCCGGCGGACGAAGTCGAATCCGGTATTGATTGGTGAGGCCGGCGTAGGAAAAACGGCGATTGTAGAGGGGTTAGCGGAGCGGATTATTAAACATGATGTGCCAAGTGTGCTGGTGGGGAAGCGGATTTATCAGATTGATTTGTCAAATTTGGTGGCGGGGACGAAGTTTCGGGGGGAATTTGAGGAGCGGATTAAGGGGATTATTGATGAGACGATAGAAAACGACGATATTATCTTGTTTATTGATGAGTTGCATTTGTTGTCGGGTGCTGGTTCGGGGGAAGGTTCGATGGATGCGGCGAATATTTTGAAGCCGGCGCTGGCACGGGGGAAGCTGCAGCTGATTGGGGCGACGACGTTGGATGAATATCGTAAGCATATTGAAAAAGATAAGGCTTTGAGCCGGCGGTTTCAGACGGTGATGGTGGAAGAGCCGAGTAATCTGGTGGTGTATAAGATTTTGAAGGGGATTAAGGGACATTACGAGAAGCATCACGACGTAGAAATTGCGGATGAGATTTTGGAAACGGCGATTAATATGTCTGGGCGGTATATTAATGATCGTTTTATGCCGGATAAGGTTATTGATGTAATTGATGAAGCGGCGGCGATTGCGAAAGTGGCGTCGGATAAGAAAGGTGGCTCAGATTATAAGAAATTGGCAGTGCGTAGAGAAAGCTTGGAAGAAGAAATGCAGGAGGCGGCAGAGAAAGAGGATTTTGAAAAAGCGGCGAACCTAAAGACGGAAATTGCGAAAATCGAAAAAGAACTAAAAAAGATGAAAAAAGAGGGGGTGGTGGATAAGCCAGTACTTAGCGAAGAAGATTTGGCACAGGCGATTAGTTTGAAGACGGGAATTCCGGTGTCGAAGGTGCACGGAAGTGAACTGGAGTTACTGGGCGATCTGGAAGGGCATCTGAAAAAGAGTGTGGTGGGGCAAGATGAAGCGGTGAAATCGGTGGCGAAGGCGATTCGACGAGGGCGTAGCGGTATTGCGGATTCGAAGCGGCCGATTGGCTCGTTCCTCTTTATGGGTCCGACGGGTGTAGGTAAGACGGAATTGGCGCGGGTGATTGCGCGGGAGGTGTTTGGTGGGGAAAATGCTTTGATTAAGATTGATATGTCGGAATTTGGTGAAAAGCATAATGTATCGCGATTAGTAGGAGCGCCGGCAGGTTATGTTGGTTATGATGACGGTGGTAAATTGACGGAAGCAGTGCGAAGGCGCCCGTATAGTGTAGTATTATTTGATGAGATTGAAAAAGCGCATCCAGAAGTCTTTAATATGCTATTACAGATTCTAGAGGATGGTGAATTGACGGATGGCCAGGGCACGAAAGTGAAGTTTAATAATACTGTAGTGATTTTGACCTCAAACCTAGGGGCGGACGAGATGTATCGTGAAAGCGAGATGGGTTTTGTGGCAAAAAGCGCAAAAGAAAAGCGTGAGTTGAGTGCGGAATATGAAGCAAGTAAGGTGGCAGCAATGCGTGCGCTGAAAAAGACAATGAAGCCAGAGTTGATTAATCGTTTGGACGCGATTTTGGTGTTCCATGCTTTGACGCGGGCGAATGTGGAGCGGATTTTTGATAATTTGATTGAAGAGCTGCGGAAACGTTTGGCATTGAAGAAATTAGGGATTAAAGTAACGCCGGAAGTGAAAGAATATTTGATCGAAGAAGGATATGACCCGAAGAATGGGGCGCGGCCGCTGAGGCGGGTAATTGAAGATAAGGTTGAGACTTTGGTGGCGGAAGCGATTATTGCAGGAGAAGTGCGAGATGGCGATGTAATGGAAGTGAGCCTAAAGAAGACGAAGAATAGTGATGAGAAAGAGTTAAAATTAAAGGTAGTACACGAGTAGTAAGGAATGAGCGTGGAAGAGGATAAGCAGCAAGTAGTTAATCAGCGCAAGGACCATAAAGAGCGGCAGTGGGGGATAACTGTAGCGGTGGTTTTGGTAGCGTTGCTGATTAGTTGGGCATTGGAGAGTCGTTGGGCACAGGATATTTGGCAGGGGTTATGGTATCAGCCGAGTGTGGGAATGCAGGAGATTCGTGATAGTTTGGAATTAACTGGAAAAGGAGAGCGAATTTTCGCTGCGACGCAACCAGTCCTAGAGGGGAAAGATGATTTTAATGCGCATTGTGAGAGTTATGATAGGGAAGTATCGTTATTGGGCTGCTATACGGAGGGGAAAGTTTACGTTTACGAGGTGGAGACAGAGAGTTTGCGGCCGTCGAACAAAGTAACGACGGCACATGAATTATTGCATGCGGTATGGGAACGGTTGAGCGAGAGCGAGAGAAAAGAGATTGAGGGGTGGTTAAAGCAAGTTGAAGTGGAGAATAGAGAGTGGTTTGAAGAAGAGCTGGAGGCTTATGCTGAGGGCGATAAGTTGGAAGAAATGTATACGCGGGCGGGAACGAAGTTGCGAGATTTGCCAGAAGAGTTGGAAAAACATTACGCGAAATATTTTGCAAATCGAGCGAAGATTGTGGATTTTTATGAAGAATACCAGGCGCCATTTCAAGAGTTGCAGGATGAGCTAGAAAGATTGGAAAAGGAGATTGTTAGTGAAAGGACAGAGATTATTCGACAGCGTGATGAATATGAGAATCGGGGAACCAGTCTAAGTGCGCAAGTGCGAGTGTTTAATAGCCGAGCTAGCGTGCCGGGAGGATTTCGGAGTGAGGCGGAGTTTCAAAGAGAGCGCAATGCGCTGCTGAAGGAGGAAGAAGATTTGGAAAAATTGCGGAATGAAGTGAATACGCGAATTGATGAGAATAACGCAAGAATTGAGGAATATGAGAAGATTAGAGAAAGTTTGGGTGAGTTGAGCGACGCAATGAATTCGAATGTAGAAAAAATCGAAAAGACTCAGGAAGGAGAAATCTAATGAAAAATTATTTAGTACCAACGGTAATAGAGGAAACTAATCGCGGGGAGCGGGCGTATGATATCTATTCACGCCTATTGAACGATCGGATTATCTTTATGGGGGAGCAGGTGAATTCGCAAACGGCAAATTTGGTGGTGGCGCAGTTGCTATTTTTGGCGAATGAAGACCCAAAGAAGGATATTAAATTATATATTAATTCGCCAGGGGGGTCGGTGTATGATGGTTTGGCGATTATCGATACGATGAATTACATTGCGCCGGACGTGCAGACGATTGGTATTGGTTTGCAGGCGTCGATGGGGGCAATGTTGCTAAGTTGCGGAGCAAAAGGTAAGCGATTTTTGTTGCCAAATTCACGCGTGATGATTCATCAGCCAAGTTCGGGCTTTGAGGGGAAGGTGACGGATCAGGAAATCGCCTTGAAAGAGGGGTTAGTGGTGAAGAAAAAATTGATTGAGATTTTGGCAGAGCGAACTGGGAAGAGCTTAAAGCAGGTTGAAAAAGACATGGATCGGGATAATTGGATGAGTGCAGAGGAGGCCAAAGCTTATGGTATTGTGGATGAGGTGATTGGCGAAGAGAAATGAGACGCTGGAGGGGCGTGATTATGATTGTCGGAATGTTATCGATAAAATGCTATTGACAAAAAGGTTATGCTGTGCTAAGATGGTGGTAGAGTGCGAGTGTGTCTCGCTAGGATTTTGGTGGGGAAGGATTGATAAAAGGAGGTAAAATGAAGATTTTGTGGACAGATGGCAGTGCAAGTCCTAATCCAGGGCCTGGGGGTTTTGCGGTGATTGAGGAAACGAAAAATGGCGTGGGAAAGCCAGTGGCATTAGGTAAGGAAAAAGATTCAACGAATATCCGAATGGAGGGACGGGCGATGATCGCGGCTTTGGAATATGCTGGAGATGAGGGGTGTGAGATTCATAGTGATTCGGAATTTTGGATAAACGTGTTGACGAAGTGGGCGTCGGGCTGGAAGGCGCGAGGTTGGAAAAAGAGTAACGGGGGGATTAAAAATCTAGAGATAGTGAAAGAACTGTACGGATTATATGAGCCAATGGCAGCGGTGGGGAAAGTAAAGTTACTTTGGGTGCGAGGGCACGAGGGGACGGAACTGAATGAGCTGGCGGATGAATGGGCAAACAAGGCACGGAAAGGTGCGAAGGTGCCGGAAGTTGACTAGTGACTTTTGCGGAGGCGGCGGTTGACGACGAAGAGGGTGCCGGCGGCGGTAATTGCGGTGCTGGTATGAGCAGCTACGGCGACGAGGGCTTGGGAATTAGCGTTGTGGTTGTCGTGGCCATTGTCGTCGGTTTGGTCTGTTGCGGTGGCGCCAGGAGTGGACTCCGTGGTGCTAGTGGCTGTTGAATCGTTAGTAGGTGTGGCTTGAACGCTGGTGTTTGTGGCGCTAGATTGAGAGTTGGATGAGTCAGAGGTTTGGGATTGAGTGCTGGTAGATGAATGACGGCGCGGTGGTTGAGCGGAGTTGGAGGAGCGGAGAACGTCGGTTTTGGCGGCGTATTCAGCGACGATAGTGGCCGTGGCAGCGGTATAAGGGTCAGTGTCGGCTAAAGGTGTGGCTTGGTTGGCGGTAGTGGTTGGTTTGCGATGGGTGCCAAAGATTAAGTTACAGCCTTCGATGGCATTGTCGGCGCGATCGATGATGTAGGGGATTTTCCAGGCTTCTTCAGAATTAGCGATGTATTCGTAATTATTATAGAGGTAATTGATTTCATTGACGAGAGTACGGAGGTAGGCATATTCTTTGTAGAATGGTAAGTTGCGGGCAATGGCGATGAGCTCGGTAGGGGTTGAACTGTTAAAAGTGTAGAGGGGGTCAATGTCAAGGATGGCAGAGATGATGACGCCGGAATTAGTATCGTCTAATTCGGTGGAGGTGATAACGGAGGCGAGAGCAGCGTATTTGGCGTAGTCGCCTACGGCTTGGATATTATAACGGGCGGTGGTGAGATCGCTAGGGGATGGAAAATTTGAGATAGCACTTGCGGGGGAAATAGTGGTAAATAATGATAAAAAGATGGAGCAAAAGGCGAAAAACAAGCGGAAAGTTTGGTGGGTAGATTTTGATAGGTGAAACATTTGTATTAACTCCTTTACTCTCTGTTGCTCCTCATTCTAGCAAACCTAAAAACGAAACGCAAGCATAGGAGTTTTGTTTTTTGTAGGGGGTAAAAGCGCGAGGTGTGTTATAATAGAGGGGATGAAGAAGGTGATTGTGAAGAGTCAGATTGCTACGGCAGAAATTTTGCTGGAGCGGATGGCGCGGATTGGAATGGAATTTTTGCCGGTGGTTTGGCAACACGAAAGGATTTACGTGCCAAGGGGGTTTCGGTCGGGGATGAATCAGCCGAGAATAGGGTTGCGAACAGAGGTGAAAGTGGCGAATCAACCAGCGGAATATATATTATATCTGAAGCGGCATATTGAGGATAGTGGGGTAGATTTTGTGTTTTCGACGCCGGTAAAAAAATATACGGAGGCAACGGGAATTATACATCAGTTGGGGTTTGGAAAATTGGCTGAGATAAGTCGACAGCGGCGAACGATGTGGCTAGATGAGAATACTTTGGTGCAATTGGATGAGGTCGAAGGTTTGGACGGGGCGTTTGTGAAAATTGAGGCAGAGTTGCAGGAGGGGGAACCGGTGAATGCTTTGCGGCAGGAATTATTGTTGACGTTGAAGACGTTGCAACTAGAGACGATGTTGGTGCAGACGTATGGGGAGATGATAAATAGTAATTTAATTCAGCCGTATTATATCCCCTAAGTTACAGTCCGTGCTTCGACTTTTTTGAAGATGATTTTTGTGAAAAAGTGTGTTGGGAAGAGGAGATAGTCTGGATGCGGGAATTAGGATGAAAAAGTAAGGAATTTGGTGGGAAAGAAAAAACTTGTGCTATAATGGATAGCATACAGCAATACAATTAGATGCGATGTTTGGTGTACGGTAAAATACTGCACCAATGTGTTGTGGATTTTGATTTTCAGCTAGGAAAGCTGGGTGTTACGACGCCAATTCTAGTTGAGATCAAATCTTAATCGCATTGGTATTGCTGTATAAAAAGTCGTAGCACCCTTTTTGTAGGAAGAAGATTTTAGATAAGAAAACGATTTGTTTCTTTGTGGGGATAATTGAACATGGAGAAAGATTGTATTCTATTAAAATGGTGCTGCGAATTGGCTTAAAAATAACACTAATTCGCGGAGGTTTTTTGTGCGTACAATCACCAATTGTAAACAATATCAACTTAGGAATCAAAGCAGTGGTTTTGGCCTGGGTAAAACACTTGCTGATATGGTAGGTATTGTGAGCGCTAGCGGGTTGATTTTGATTTGTCTGGGATTGTTGCTACCTGTGGTGATTGATAGAGTAGAGGCTGTAGAGGATAGTGTGGGCGATTATGTTGTGCCGACGATTTCGCTTGCTTTAGACCAAACTGAGGTAGCAGTGGATATTGCGCCAGCTAGCGGCGGTAAAACTGGAGAGAGCAGTGCTCGCCTCAGTGTGGCCACTACTAATGGTGCGGGTTATAGTATTTATCTAAACACTTTAGATAATACTAATGCTATGGTTAGCGCTGATGGTAATCAAGCTTACAATATTAAGTCTATTGATCAGTATCAACTGATCGGTGATTTTGGGGTGAATTCTTGGGGTGTTAGACTGGAGAGGGAAGGGGGAGCGGGGCAATATCAGCCCGTGCCACTAGCTCCTGTAGTTGTGGCTTCTTCTTCTCGCGCCACAACTGCTGATACTTATGAATTTAATGTTGGTGCTAATATAGATACTTCTCTCCCTGCGGGACAATACAGTAATAATATACAAATTTCTGCAGTGGCTAATCCAGCGGTGATTAGTAATTTAAGTCAATTGGTCTATATGCAGGACATGACTAGCGGGATTTGCGCTAATACTAAAGGTATGGATGGTAGTGTTAAACAAGTTAGTGCTACGGATAGTGCTGGCGCGAAGTTGCTCACTTATGAGGTGACTGTTGGTAATGAAGTTTCAAAGCAGTTGATTGATATTCGTGATGGAAAAACTTATTGGGTGAGTAAGCTGGCGGATGAAAATTGTTGGATGGTGCAGAATTTAGCCCTAGATTTATCGAATGATAAGGCATTGACTAGTCTGGATACGGATATTTTGGCTAACGGTGTTCATAAGGGAAGTTGGATACCGTCAATATCTACGGCGAAAACTATCCCGGCTGCTGATCAAGCTATTAACGCATGGTCAGCGACCTCTTGGGATTTAGGTGAATATGTGACGGTTTATCCTAATGCTAACAGTCCTTGTGTCATTGCTGCTGGTACTACGAATCTTGAAACTGCCTGTCCGAACAAGTTGAAGAATGTGGCTGGATGGGCCTCTAGTTCTGAACCGGTTGCAATGGATAATTCCGGTGAACCAGCCATAGACGCTGCCACGAAAACCTATGACGCTCACTATCTACTGGGGAATTATTATTCCTGGACGGCTGCCACTGTGGCGGAGTTGGGGGCTGGGAATTTTAGCCCAGATGAGGGAAAAACTGATCCGGCTGCGCTAAGGAATGCTCAGCAGTCGATTTGTCCGAAGGGTTGGAAATTGCCGGTTTCTGGACGTAACTGGACGACTGGACAACCGTTTGCTTTGGATGATAGTTTTTATGCACTACTTTATGCTTATGGTTATCCGAGAACGGGCGAATATACGCAAAATGGTAATAATGGCTATACTTCGTATGCTAATGCGGAAGTTTTTGATGCGCCGCTATATTTTACGCGCGCTGGTCATTTAGAAGGTCGAGGTGGTGAGTTGCGCGGTGTCGCTTCGTCGGTAAGTTTTTGGTCCTCGACTCTGCATACTGATGGGGCGGCTGATTGGTCTACACAAGCTTATTATTTTGTTTTTGACGGTGCGATCTTTTACCCTGCTCACGGTGCAGGAAGATACAACGGTAATGCGGTGCGGTGTTTGGCGAGATAAGTAAAACTATCAAACAAGAGCAAGAGACTAATGTAAACATTAACATC
>CAOZKB010000024.1 GCA_948571325.1 uncultured Candidatus Saccharibacteria bacterium
CATTAACTAGTAGTGATACGGATCTAAATAGTAAGAGTAGTTGGACACCAACGAACAGTACTATTGTTTCTGAAACATTAACTATTCCTACTGATGCTACTAATGTTAATAGTACTTATTCTTGGGACTTGGGGGAGTATGTGTTGGCTACGCCAACAAGGGGAATCAGTTGTAGTTCTGCTCCTAACGCTGCCTCCGATAGTCTGGCTGACTTTAACTCGGTTCGTCTGGGTCAAAGCGTCAGCGAGAATTGCTCCGATTTTGTTAATGTGACACGAGGTATATGGCGACCAACTTTTAATATTCACGGTACTTCAAAACGTAACTGGAATGGAGTAAATTATAATCCCGATACTAAAAAAGAGGAACCTTATACGGCGAGCGATACCCTGACTATTGCGCAAGGTAGTGATGCTACTGAAGCATATCAGCTAGCTGCTACGGTTGGCAATTCATATGACGCGCATTATCTCCTTGGAAATTACTATCAATGGATGACTGCGACAGCCGAGAGCGCAACAGGATTAGTCAGCGATGGCGCTGGGGAAAATCCCAATTTACTGAAAGATGCCCCCGATTCGATCTGCCCGAAGGGCTGGAGATTACCTCAATCCGGCAAAAATAACACTACTGGCCTACCGTACGACCGTATCTATAGCTTTTATCAATTACTCCGGGCTTATAATTACCCTTATAACTCTGTGATCACAAAGGATCCAAGCGGTATTGGCGGCTGGTATCAGGTTAATGTGAGCTATCTTAATCAAATGAATGTCTATACTGCAATCTTAAATGGCATCTTAGGTGAAGATAATAGAATTGCTAATCAAAATCTAGCCTTTGATCCAGTCTATGATGCACGTATGGGTTTTATCGATCCAAGCCTGGCTTCTGCTACCTATTTAGGCTACACGCAGCATGTTTGGTCAGCTACAGCGGATACCGGTATTCATACCGCCCTAATATTAGCCTTCTCTAACGACTCCATCTATCCTTCATCAGCTACTAATCGTAACCACGGCAATTCTGTACGTTGTCTTGCAAAATAAAAATATCCTGTAGAAAAATTTTCTCCGCTTTTGCTTTTTACTATATTACGTTTATGTTAAAATAAACAGTGGAGGATTATGCAGAAAAGAAAACATCAACTCTCACGTTCATCTGCGCATGACAAGCAAGTGTCACGGCGCAGACGACATATGTCTTGGCAAAAACGCGCGCAGATCCAAATTTTGGTCATGCTGGCTTTTTTCAGCATTTCAGTTGGTTTGTGGGAGAATTTTCGTCAACTCTGGCTCCAAAAGAACGGTTTTACCGCCACTGAGATTAGTAATGTCACCAGTCTTGGTACAGTCGTCAGTGTAATCGGTATCATTTTGGCGGGGAACTTCCTACGTATGCGCCATCTTCGGGTCTTTATGGGTTGCATTCTGACTAGTAAAGTAGTATTTCTGGCACTTTTGGCGGTACTTAACGGTAGTGAGCTGCCGGGATGGATTACATTTTGTCTGGTTGTCGATGTGGTAACTACGAATCTCATCGTAATTAGTGTTTATCCTTTAATTACGACGATTATTAAAAATAATCGCGTCTATAGTCAACGTAAACTAGTTGAATACCTGTTTCGTGACATCGGCGTTTTAATCGGCAGCCTCCTCATCAGTCAGCGCTTTAGCTTAATAATTTTGAGCTACAACGGTTGTCTCGCGGTTTCCATCGCTTTTCTCGTTATTGCTACGATTCTTATGTTTAATCTTCATGCTCGTATGACCGAGCGCGAGCCATCACGCCGTCTTTCTACTTTCAAATACGTTAAAAATTACATTCTCAAAGACCGTCTCCAGCGCGTTTATATGATTTACGCTTATCTCGCCGCTACTTCTTTTGCTGCTGCGCTCGGTCTTAAAATGCTTATGTTGACTAATCAACTGCATTTTTCAGTCAGCGTTTCAACAGATTTTCTCCTCATTGTCGGTTTGCTTTCGGATATTATTGGTATCGCTGCTCTTAAATTCTTTACCCCTAAGAATGACTATCTCACAATATTTCTCAAATTTGGCATTCGCCTGTTGATTTTTATCGCGGCAATTTTTTCAAACGACGTCTTTATGATGCTCATAGCAATCACTTGGACTCTGCTTAGTTCTACTGCTTATGAAGACGTCAGCGACGGTCATTATATCAACGTCATTCCAAATCATCATCAATTCCGCTACGGCACCGTCAAAAACGTTGTCACTTACCTCGGTGAAGCTACCGGTCTACTCTTTGCCGGCTGGATGTATAATTACGGCATTCCGCATATCCTAGCCATCTCCGCCGCCTTTACGCTTGTGCAAATCAGCGTAGCCTACTACCTGATCTACCTGCGCCATCACCCGCGCCACCGTTCCAAACTTGCCAAATTCTTCAAAAAGCCCAAAAAATCCCCCGCCATCTCTTTCCCTCAAACATCTCCCAAACAGTCTCGCCGGGGATAATCTGTATGAAAGACAGCCCCTCGACCATATTTGATCCAGGGTTGTAGAAGTGGTGATGGAAAACAAAAGAAGAAATTAACTAGCACGCATAGTCAGGTCATAATCGTGCTCAATATAGGCCTGCGCCAAATCGAAGACTAAGTTTTGCAGCCGGTCACAGCGTTCCTCCGGATCGACTCCTCGCAGGTCGTACAGATGCATGCATTCCTGGGTGTAGTATTGATGCATGCAAAGCCCGTCGAAGTACTCATTGCAGACTTCAGTAATCCTCAGATTACATTTCTGGGCAATCCGTTTCAAGACCTTGAGCAGTTCCAGATATGCATCCTCAAGGACGTCGGGCGTCAAATAATTGCCCAAGAATACCTCGAGGGCGTCCAGGTCAGCCCGTTTAGAGCTACCTTCTGCCTCATATTTTGCCTGGACGTCCGCTGGTAGCACCTCTTTAATTTTATCTAAGAGGTATCGGACCGAGTTCGCTCCAAGTTCTTTCTCGATTCGTCCCTGCTGTTCTTCGGCCCATCTTGGCAAATCCACCAGCGTTGCTGCGCTGTATGGAAACGATTTGACTTGGCGGTAGTCAACCCCTACTAGAGCAGGAGTTTCCACCTCGAACGTGGCAGATTCCATATCCAGTTGAATATGGAACTTTTCGCCCTCCATCCCATCTAAGATGGGTTGGGCCTGGTACAGGACATTATTTTTTAACATATCCTGCGCATCCAGGGTCATGGCGTAGCGCCACAGTTTCTCCGTCGTCACCCGTTGTTTCAGGTGCTCCCAGTCTTCATTGGACGTGGGGTCTACGGAGAATATTGTGGAGACATCGAAGCAGCGTTCCTCGAACTCAAGGCAATCGAGGATATCATTATAGTCGATGTCGACCCCGATACTATCCATCACCTGCACTAAATCATAGGCGAGGTGGCACTTCGGAGAATCCTCTTCTACTCCCAGGCAAAACGCCAAAAACTCTTTCAGTTGCTTTCTCTCTTTCGGATTCATCATAATATTATCCTCCTTCTCCCCAGTTCTTGGCGTGGGGCGCCGTCCTCATTTATGCTCAATTCTGAGCGAAGTATTGCCACTTAGGTAATATCGAACCATATTTTCTATATTTTATAAATAACGATTTACGAAAATCAGAGTAAATATGGGCTAATACTGCCTAAGTCTGCAAACTCCTTCACCGTCGCCAGCTATCAAAACAGGGAATCTCGGCAAAATACCTTCAGGTATTTTCTTGAAGTTTGTACTTCAAGAAGCCTCATTTAGGGGGAATATGATAAATTCTTGCTTTCTATCACCTTAATGTGCCTAAGCTTAAGCTAATTTTATTTAACTTATGCTTATACTTCAATTGTAGCACACCAAATCAATTTTGTCAATAGTTTTTATGGTTATTTTACAAAAATGCCAGAAAATTCTAAAAATAACAGAAGTATAACGCTACAAAAAACATTACACCATATATTACAAAATATTTCCTCCTCCCTATAAACCTTGTAAAATCACCAAAAATCCGACCTAAAAGGTTGTAATTTTCTCTAAACTTGCTATATACTACACGCAGAGTGGCGCACCTTTGACGCATCTATTGATCTCGCGTGGGGAGAAAGGAGGGTAGTTTTATGGTAATACGATTCAAACGTCTACGTTTTACCGCTAAGCCACTAGTCCAATTTGGGCCAAAGCTTAGTGTAAACTTCGGACTCAGAATTGAAATTACCGTCGCTCCTAAACGGAAACGACGATAATGCATAATCTACTTACACTTACTCTATCAAATCTTTTTTATCGTGTCAATAACTTCAACCGCGAAAAATCTGACTAGTAGACCATTTTCTACCTCTCAAAATATCCTACATTGATGCGCTACTCGCCAAAATCTCAAAACACTAACTAAATGGATGTGGTATAATTAAACAATGAATTCAATTCTTGGAGGTCTTAATCCGGCGCAAAAAGAAGCCGTCGAAACCCTATCGGGCCCAGTTTTGGTGCTTGCTGGCGCTGGATCGGGCAAGACCAAGGTCTTGACCCACCGCATCGCCAATCTCATTGCGCATGGCGTTAGGCCGGACCAGATTCTGTCGGTGACGTTTACTAACAAGGCTGCTAAAGAGATGCGGGAGCGCCTTTGGCGCTTGATCCAGCGCCAGCAAGAGTCCGCCATCGGACGTCGTGATTTAGAGCTTGCTGCAGCCAAACTCTCCATCGCACCCGACCGTCAATCCGACAGCGATCAATCTCTCAGCCTTTCTCTAGAAAAATGCCCAGAGCAGAAAAACCCCAAGCAGGAACAATGCCCCAGGCAATTTATGCCCTACATGGGTACTTTTCACGGTATTTGCGTGCGTCTTTTACATATTGAGTACGAAGCTGCTGGCATAGAGCGCAATTTTACGATTTACGATTCTGAAGACCAGCTTACTCTGATTCGCCGCATCATGAAGACCATGAAACTCAGCGGAGATAAATCCCTCACGCCGAAATTCGCCCATACCTTGATTAGTTCTTATCAGAATCAAGGCTTGGGACCGGAAGATGCCAAACGTGAAGCCTATTACCCGAATCAGAAGAAGGTGGCGGAGATTTTTCAACGTTACGAAATCGAAAAACACGCCGCCGGTGCGTTGGATTTTGATGATTTGCTTACAAAGACCGCTGAACTATTCGAAAAACATCCTGAAGTGCGCCAAAAATGGCAACAACGCTTCAAGCATATCCTGATCGACGAGTATCAGGACACTAACGCCGTGCAGTACAAATTAGTCAAAAGTTTGGTTAATACTGAGCGTAATATCTGTGTAGTGGGTGACGATTGGCAGTCGATTTACTCCTGGCGCGGGGCAGATTTTACTAATATTCTCAATTTTGAGCGTGATTTTCCGGGCGCCAAAGTGATTAAACTTGAACAAAATTATCGTAGTACAGGCAATATCCTCGCTGCCTCGCAAAAGATTATTAATGAGAACAAAACCCGCACCGAAAAGACTCTTTTTACCGAAGCGGGTGACGGCGATCCAATTACGATTGAGGGGACCATGGATGAAAATGCTGAAGCTAATTACGTTGCGCGCCAGATTTTGCGGCTTAAGACGGCGCGTAAGATTCAAGATTATAGTGAATGCGCCGTGCTGTATCGCACCAACGCCCAGTCTTACGCTTTTGAAAAAGCCTTTATGGCTTCGCACATCCCCTATAAAATCATTGGCGGTGTGAGATTTTACGACCGCAAAGAAGTCAAGGATGTGCTCGCGATTTTGAAACTGGTTATTAATCCTGCCGACCGCGTAAGTTTTGAGCGTGTGTGTAAAAACGTACTGTCCGGTGTCGGCGCCGCATCGCTCGACAAAATTTTCGCCCACCTCTCTACCGACGCTGCCGCAGGCCTGCGCGGCGCCGTCGAGGCCCTCTCCACTGCTCGCGCCCGTAATTCTACCATGCGATTGGTTAATTTCCTCGATAATGTCCACGAGGATTCCGACCGCGACGAGGCGGGGAACGAGATTATCCAGACCACTGGCCTCGTTGAGCGGATTGTGCAATATTTTGATTTCTCCACTCTTGTCCACTCTGGCACGCCCGAAGGTGACGAACGCATGCAGAATCTTGAAACCCTCGCTGGCAACGCTGAAGCTTACGAGACCCTCGAAGAATTCCTCGCTGATGCTGCATTACTCAGTTCTGCTGACGAAGCTACTAGCAGCGACACTGTCTCATTGATGACTTTGCACGCCGCTAAAGGTCTCGAGTTTCCTGTGGTTTTTATGGTTGGTCTTGAAGACGGACTTTTTCCCAGTAGTCGCGCCGATAATTCCGAAGAAGAGCTTGAGGAGGAGCGTCGCTTGGCCTACGTTGGTATGACTCGCGCCATGAAAGACCTCTTCCTAACTTTTGCCGGCTCGCGCTTTAGTTTTGGCGGCCGCACTTACAATTCTCCTTCGCGTTTCCTGCTGGAGATTGGTTATAATCCTTACGGTTCTGGCACTTTTGGCGAATCTGGCAGTTTTGGTCTTGATCAAGCTGGGCTCGGCCTCCTCGGTGGCGACCCCGACGGGGAATTTAGTAACCTCGGTAGTAGGGGATATTCTGACAATACTGACAACAGCGATGATACTGGTAAATATGACGGTTATGATGTTGATTTTGACCCCTTCCCAGATGATTTGCCGGTCTACGAAGGATAATTTGCTCAACCTTAGGCGTCTCTATCCTCCAGTTTGACCCAAATTTAGTCTTACTTTTACTAGAATAGTCATAAACATATTGACAAAAAGGCTTGAGTTTGATATAATAGGGGTGCAATGATGAAATTGCAATACAGATTAAGAGATTTTTGTTGCGCAGTAATGCTAATTATTACCGGCGCAGTGCTGGCTTTGGGTGTACTTTTGCCGCATCCCGAGACTAATTTGGTCTACGCAGAAGACGCCACTGAAGACGGCGAATCTCATTTCGTCACGATTTATGACGACGATCAAACGTTGACGGTCAAAACCGCTGCTTCTACCGTAGCGGAAGTCTTGGAACGTGCCGAAATTACCGTGGCTGAGTCAGATATTGTTGATCCCGGTCTTGAAACTAAGGTTTCGGGCAATGAATTTAAAGTTAATATTCACCGTGCGCGGCCAGCTTTAGTGATCGATGGAGCTAACCGGCGCTATGTGATGACGGCTAGCTTCGATCCGTACCAAGTCGCGCGTGACGCTGGCTTGACAATTTATGATGGTGACGAGGTGAAAATTGAAACCAATCATAACTTCCTTGAGGCGGGCGCCGTTTCGACTTTTCGCATTGAGCGCAACGGTGGCCGGATGGTCACAATCGAGGAGGCAATTCCTTATGAAGTGCAGGAACAGCGTGATGTTTCTATGGCTAAAGGCGAACGCGTATTGGAACAGGCTGGCGAGGATGGTCGTCGCAAAACTACTTACGAGGTCCTATTTGAGAATAATCGTGAAGTTAGTCGAACCTTGATTTCTGAAGAAACTATACTTGAACCGGTGGCTGAGATTGTTCGCGTGGGCGCCAAGCCATCTATTCCGCCCGAACGTCAGCAATGTGCCGAGTGGGCTCGTCAAGCCGGTGTTGCGGAGGCTGATCTTGAAACCGCCTTGAATATCATTTATCGCGAATCGGGTTGCCGTGTTGATGCGACTAATGCTAGCTCGGGCGCTTATGGTATTCCGCAGGCCTTGCCGGGTACTAAAATGGCCAGTGCTGGTGCCGATTGGCAAACCAACCCAGTGACCCAAATTCGCTGGATGATTGGCTATGTGAATGGTCGTTATGGTGGTTGGCAAGGTGCTATGGCGCACAAAAACGCTCGCGGCTGGTACTAAGCGGGATATCAACTATTAAGTCGTAAAGACGAACCCATAATAAACTAAAAAGGTGATTTCCGGATGAAGAATAATAAATCTCTTGGTCAACATTGGCTCAAAAATCGCGCTATTCTCGATGAAATTGCTGCGCTAGCTTCCGCTAAACCCACTAACTCAGATTCGGCTAATGCTGAGGCTGTAAATAGTAATTCTAGCCGTACAAAATATGAAACCCATGACAAGAGTACCGGAGCTAACCGGGTAGTTAACGAAATTTGTTTAGAAATTGGTCCGGGACTTGGCACGCTCACTAGTAGTTTACTACGTAAGTTTTCGCAAGTGATTGCCGTCGAATACGATGCTGATTTGGCTCGCAAGCTCCCTGGGCAGTTCCCCGGCAAAAATCTCCAAATCGTCCACGCAGACATCCTGAAGACCGATATTAACCAATTGATTTCCGGTGCTGGAGATGTACCAAATGATAAGTCTAGGACAGGATTTGTCGCTAGCTCTCTTCGAAGCGAGCATTCCACTCAATCTAATCAGTCCTTTGTGATCGTGGGGAATATACCTTACTATATTACCTCACCTATTGTTCGCCAAGTGCTAACTCTCCCCCAGCCTCCGCGACGCGTAGTTTTACTAATGCAGAAAGAAGTGGCTGAGCGGATTGCTGCGGAGCCAGGTAAGCACTCGCTTCTGTCGCTCTTTGCCCAAAACTTGGCCGCTGTGGAGTTGGGGCCGGTCGTCCGGGGGGCGGAGTTCACTCCGCCCCCCAAGGTTGATAGTCAAATTCTTATCCTTGACCCGTATTCCGAACCGCAAATTAATCCTGCCATTCTGCAACTCGCGAAACGCGGTTTTAGCAGTCCGCGTAAAAAACTAGCTCATAACCTGGCTAATCAGCAATTATCTAAAGGTGTTTGGCAAGAGCTTTTGCTCCAAAATTCTATCAATCCCAACGCTCGGGCCGAAGATCTCGATCTTTGGGACTGGGAGAATCTTTATCAAGCAACAAATTTCACGGATTAGAACAAAGACAAATTCTTTTTATCATAAAATACTTGCATAAAATTAATATAAGCGTTAAAATAGAAATAGTATTAAATATTAACATAAAATAAACCGAACAAAAAAGGGAGGCAAAATGAACCCCGATAATAACAATCCATTCTCAAGTACTGGAGCAGGCGCAACGCCTAGCCCATACGGCTCAATGTCAAGTAGTAACTACGGCGCAGCTAGTGCGACCAGTGGAATGGGTACAACTGGTTCAATGTCTCCGGCTTCTGACAGTCTAACTTCGGCTGCTGATACCCTCAATGCTGCGGCCGGACTGAATCCTAACGGCGTTAGTGCTCCGGGCTACAATCAATATTCGACCTCTAGCTCCGATGCTACGCCGCAGCTTTCTGTGTCAGAAGGCCCACTTACTCCTGCCGCCCCGGTTCCTGGTTCGATTGGTAGCGTAACTTCCGTTCCTCCAGTTGCTACTCCCGAAAGTTCAGCTATGCCTACTTTTGCTCCAGCTGGTAGTACGACTGGTTCTTACGACAACACGACAACCACCGGTGTTACTTCAAACACCGCAACCAGTAACAATATGTTTACCCCAGCTACTGGTACCACGACTTCCGCTACACCTGCAGCAGATGCTACTACCGCTGCTAATTCAGGAATGCATCCTTATAATCCTTTTGCTAAAGATACTAATAAAGCTGCGCATACTACTGCTGCTGGCGCTACCTCTCAACAGTCAGCTACCGGCGCATCTACGCCATCTGCTGCAATGAATGCCGCTAAAGCTACTGCTGGCGCTAAAGGGAATGGCGGCAAGCAGCCGTCTAAGCTAATGATTATTCTCGGTGTTGCTCTAGCTATTACTACTATTACAACCGTTGTCTTTATTATTCTTTATATTCAAGCACTAAACAGCTCTAAAACTATCCAAGTGCCACCAATGGCCAATAACAATAACGTTACTACTTCCTCCGTCAAGAATCTCACTTGTACTCAAGAAGCAACTAATGCCGAAGGTGGCGCCACAGTTAACGAGCTTATCGCTAAATATGTTGATAATAATCTTGATACTATTACGCTTAGTACTACGGATAATTATGGTACTCCAGAAGCCGCCCAGTCTGCGCAAGATGCTTTTATCTCGCAGCGTGAGGCACGCCTTAGCATTGCGGGTATTAGCGAGGAGCCATTTACGGTTTCTTACAATATTGAACCCAGCGACGACATTAGTGTCTTAAAGTATTCAATCTCGGCCAAGGCCGATCAGCTTAACGCCTCAAATGCCGAAAGCGCATTTGGTGGGTTCACTACTGTTGATGGTGAAGTTGATACGGCTTTAGAATCCATTCGTAACAATTACGAATCAGTTGGTTACGTTTGCGAAGAATCTTAGTGTTACTTGGTTTTACTACTTATATAATAAATACTCCTCGCCTTGCGGGGAGTATTGCTTTATTGTACTTTTGCTATACAATATATATATGTCAAAAACTTATCTATGCACCGCAATCCCCTATGTTAACGGTAATCCGCATATTGGCCATGTGATGGATTATGTGTTGGCGGACGTTTACGCACGCTACTGTCGAGAGTGCGGTAATGAAGTACGCTTCCAAGTTGGAACTGATGAACACGGCAATAAGGTTTATCAGAAGGCTCTCGATTCTGGTCTGACGGTTGAAGAATACGCTACACAAAATTCTAATAAATTTCGCGATTTTATTGCTAAACTTAACGTCTCTTATACTGATTTTGTCCGTACTACTGATGCTGATCACGTGCGTCGTTGTCAAGAGATTTGGCGTCGCCTAAAAGACCACATCTATCCCGCTGAATATCACGGTTGGTACTGTGAGGGCTGCGAAAGTTTTGTCACGCAAACTGAATATGACGAAAATCATGGCATCTGTCCAGACCATCAAAAACCCTACCAAGAACTTTCCGAAAGGAATTATTATCTCCGTATTGCAGATTTTAAGGCGGATATACGCTCCGCCATCGAGAATGGCACTATGCAAATTCTCCCAGAGTTTCGTAAACAAGAAGTTCTAAAAATGCTCGACAATGCGCCGGATATTTCTATCTCGCGCCCTCGTAAAGAACTCAGTTGGGGCGTACCAGTACCAGACGATGATACGCAGGTAATGTATGTTTGGCTTGATGCCTTGTCGAACTATATTACAATTCTCGGTTATCCCGACGCGGAGAATCAGCCAGAGTTTACCGACTGGTGGCCCGCTTCGGCTCAATTTATTGGTAAGGATATTTTGCGTTTTCATGCCATTACTTGGCCAGCCATTTTGCTTGGTTTAGGCCTACTTTTACCTAAGACCATTGTTTCGCACGGCTACGTACTTGCGAATGGTCAAAAAATGAGCAAGAGCCTTGGTAATGTGATTGATCCAATTGAAGTTCTGAATAAATACGGCGTAGAAGCTTTGCGTTATTATTTTGTGCGCCACGTTGATACTTTCGCTGATTCGGATTTTACTTGGGAGAAATATGAAAACGCGTATAATAATGAATTGGCAAATGATTTAGGTAACTTAGTCCAGCGTCTTGCTACGCTTTGTTGTAAGAACCAAGTTAATGGCGTACGTATAGATAATGGGATAAATGATGATAGCTATCATCATTTGATGCAAAGTTTTGAATTCACTAAAGCTATAGATTATGTCTGGACTAAAGTTCAACAACTCAATAAATCTATTGACGAACAAAAACCTTGGGAACTAACTAAACAAGGAAGAATCACTGAAGTAGTAGAAGTTCTGCAAAAACTTAGTCAAGAGCTTTTGCAGGTTGCTCAGCTGCTCCAGTCGTTCCTACCAAATACCGCCGAGCGTATTGTTGCCACTTTTACAGCCGAAGAAATTATCACTCCACCTGCCGCTCCACTTTTTCCTAAGGCCAAGTAGTTAAATTACTAATTTTGCTTTAGCCAATAGTTGTTGCCGTTCGAAAAGTCATAATTGATAATTTCATACTCTTTTAATGCTTTACTTTCCGCTGGTAGTTCACCATTGAAGTAAACTGGTGCTAAAATTGGCGTCTCCTCGCAAACCGTATCAAGCAAATACATTAGCTCCGGTTTTTGAACATCTAATAAATTATAGAGAATATTCGGCAAACAATTTGGTGTCACAGTAGGCAAATTTACGCCAACCGTGTCAAACTGAAAACCTGATTTAGTATTAATTTCAGCTACCTCTTTCACGCTATAGTCATTATCTAGTTCGAAATTTGCATAAACAAAATATGGCGTTAAGTGTGCGAGATTAACCAAATCTTGATCCTCGGAATCGACATATTGGCCTAATACGCCGGCAGCATGATCGCCAAACCAAATCATCACTGTCTTTTCGTTTAGTCTATCTAGCTCCGCAATGAACTCACCTAAGTATTGATCTGCATGATGGAGGCTCTCATACGAAGAAACTACATTATACCACCCATGAAGCTCATCGTTTAGCATAAATTGCCGATCGGGATACTTGGCTGAATCATAGGGGCCATGATTTTGCATCGTAATAATCCCCAGCATTTGCTTGTCTTTGTTTTGTTCCAGAATATCCAATGCTTCATTATACATCGATCGATCACTAATGTATCCTACCTCGTTCTCGCGATCAGTATGTATCATTTTACCCTCATCACGAAACTCGTCAAATCCCATACGATTATAAACCGTATTACGTTTATACATATTGCCATCATAGCCATGAATTGCAGTGGTATCAAAACCGTTCTCCTTAGCATAGCTAGCTACTCCAGGTAAAGTACTTATTTTTGTGGCAAAATTGGTGTAAGGGAAGCCGTTGAGCCAATAATTCGAAAGCCCAGTCATCGCCGCAAACTCTACATTCGCCGTGCTTCCACCGTACTCAGGTGAATACATATATCCACTTGGGTATTTCTGGAAAATCTTGTGTAGATTTGGTGTCACGTCACCGCCAGAATGTTCATATGGTTCATGCAGAATTGATGGGTCATAAAAACTCTCATCTAGTACCAAAATTATGTTGTCTACAACCTCGCTCAATGGTGGTAAATTCTCCTCTGCTGTCTGTTTCTTCTCCTCTAGTTCCTGCGCAATCTGCGCAACTTTAGTCTCGCTATATTCTGCGGGGGCTACAAGTTCTGCCATGCCAGCATTATAAAGAAATGCCATCAAGAAACCATTTTTCTTGTAATTCGCCGGCGGATTCCAATCTTCAAATACCGTGTCTAGCCACGTAACATTGCCGTGTTCTTCAGTATTATGATGTAATAAAAACTCAGACATCAATGTAAAAGCCACGAGCGCAATTGCCACAAAGCTACATCTCGGGATAATTGCCCAACGCTCCCACCAAGGGATACCCGCCTTAGATTTACCGAATGCTCTTTTCGCAAAATGATCAATTAACCAAGTTCCCACCAGTATAAAAATCACTCCACAAACCAATCGTACGATCCCCCAAGGCTCCACGAACTCTGTTAAGTCACCTGCTTGTTCGACCATCTGAAAATCTTCTGGTAGAAGCGGCATAGCACGGTAATGATATTTTTGGGTATTAATATACATAAAAATGCTAATAATCGAAAACATAATTCCAGAAGCCAAAAAAGGTCGCCAAAGTAAAGCAGCGAGTATTGCTGTAAGGCAGAATATTAATAAATAATTATATAGAAAAACTAGCGTATGATCTTGCAGAAAATCATTAACTTCCTGTGGGTCACGCGCAAACTGCTCGTTGATCATATACCATGTAAAAATGAAAGCTATGAGTAGTAGAACAATAACTGACAAGCCTACTCGCAAAAAAACTGACATTGGTCTTTTGGTGTAGCTTTGATGCTTTTGTTTCTGCTGAGTTTTCGTCTGTATTGATTTTTCTGTTGATCGAGAGGCTGCATCAAGCTCAGTTTTAGTTTTGCTAGTTTCTGTCTTTTTTACCATAATAACCTTATTATAGCATATTATCTTCAAAACAGTATGGATAGAGTTATTTTTGGTTCAGTGTAACAAACCAGAACAGTAGAATAAATAGTTATCTACATTATAGAACAATTCTGGGCGATTATGACGTAGTTCATATTCGCCCAGAATTGCAGCTAAGTCCTCATAAGAAAACGATAGTGTATTATGGATTCGTCTAATTTGTCGCTTGATTACACTCCAAAGATTCTCAATATGATTCGTTGGCCCAAAGATACCTAGACTATGATTACAATCTTCTCGTTCGTAGCCTAGAAAATGGATCTCATTATAGGAGTCTAGGCCGTCAGTTACAACTAGGCTTCCTGGCGCAATAGAACGCTCTATGAAGCCCTCACAAGTGGCTCTAGTGCGGTCAGTAATGATTTGTAGCTTAACTTGTCTCGTGTGACGTTCTATTGCGCCA
>CAOZKB010000025.1 GCA_948571325.1 uncultured Candidatus Saccharibacteria bacterium
TATAAAGATTGTTCCTATTTTGTTGAGCTTTCTTTCTGGATTCGTTAAGTGAACCAACAAACCTCTCCCTCTACCCTCCCTCCTTTGTCCGTGGGGGTAATGTTGATTTATGGGATGGAGCAACACGAGGTTTTGGCCGAAACGCTCATTATTGGGCTACTACCATATATTCCAGTCCTTCAAAATCCTACTATCAGGTTTTTAATAATGTTAATGTCTATCCAGTGAATGATAATTATCGCTACCATGGTTTCTCCGTCCGCTGTCTAGTACTGTAGGGGGAGGGATGAGTAGGTTATGTTCCTGTGGTCTTCCTGCGATTTTAGCGATTAATAAGTTCTTTAAAACTAGATTCGTCCATAATTGGAATGCCTAATTTGGAGGCCTTATCGGTTTTGCTTTTGCCAGGTTTCTCGCCGACGATGAGCGCCGTGGTGGTTTTAGTGACGCTCTTAGTCACGGTAGCGCCTAACTCACGAAGTCTATCCTCAGCCTCCTCACGACCCATATCGCTCAAAGTTCCGCTAACGATAAAACTTTTACCAAAGAGTGACAAGTTAGTTTTTTCGACATGAATAGGATGGACGCCAAGTTCGCGAAAATCCTGGAGCATTTTGATGTTGTCTTCATCGGCAAACCAGGCGAGGATAGACTCGGCGACCACTTTGCCAACGTCTGGCAGAGCCATTAGTTCGTCTTCAGTAGCTTGTTCGAGCTTCTCTATACTACCAAAGCCGTCAGCAAAAGTGGTCGCCGTCTGGGCGCCGACGTGGCGAATGCCGAGGGCAGTGATAAATTTATTCAGCTGAGGACGTTTACTATTAGCAATCGCCTCCACTAGCTTCTTCGCCGAGAGGCGCCCAAACCGTTCCAAGCTAGCCAATTTCACTTGGGTCAGGCGATAGAGGTCTGGCAAACTCTTAACTAAATTCGCATCAACTAGGGCTTCGACATTTTTCTCACCTAGGCCCTCAATGTTGAGGGCGGGTTTTGAAGCGTAATATTCAATACTACGCTTCAAAACCAGGTCAGCACTTTCCCCGCGCACGCGGTACACTACTTCGCCAGCGGGGCGCTCAAAAGTTAACTCTGGATATTGATTTTTGAGCGCCCCGACATAGTCGAACTTTTGCTCATCACCTTGGCGGAGCTCGGTAAGAACTTTTTTGATTTGCGGAATAATATCTCCAGCCTTGTAAATAATTACCGTATCACCTACTCGTACGTCCAATCGTGCAATTTCGTCAGCGTTATGCAAACTGGCGTGACGCACTGTACTCCCAGCCACCACAACTGGATCAAGAATTGCTACAGGTGTAGCGGCGCCGGTGCGGCCAATGCTAATCACAATATCTTTGACGCGAGTAGTGCTTTCTTCGGCTGGAAATTTGAACGCAACGGCGCCGCGAGGTGTTTTACCAACGATCCCAAGTTTTTGATAAACTTGGCGATCGTTCACTTTAATCACCATGCCATCGGTATTAAAAGGCAGAGTTTTGCGATATTCCTCCAAATGGTCAATTTCGCCAAAAACACTTTCTGGATGTTGGTGTTTTTTTGCATTTTGCACATTATCGATATCATTTTGAGTTTTTTCAAGCCGAGTGAAGACTTTTTCTTCCCCACTAGTACGAAAACCGAGCTCACGCAGTTTTCGATAAGCTTCGCTATGCGTGGGCAAATTCGGTGTGACTAAATCATAAGCCATAAATTTAAGTTTGCGGCTGGCGGCAACCTTAGGATCTAATTGACGAATACTGCCGGCGGCCAAATTGCGTGGATTAGCAAATGGTTTGTCGCCAGACTTCTTCTGTTTAGCATTTAGCTCGTCAAAATCTTTTTTAAAAATCACGATCTCACCGCGCACTTCGACATGGCCTTTTTCCCGAATACTTAACGGCACATTCTCGATTGTGCGCACGTTCATTGTAACATTTTCACCCACCAGCCCATCGCCGCGGGTAACTGCCATTTGCAAAAGTCCATCATCGTAATGCAGTGCGCAAGCCAAACCATCCATTTTAATATCGGTGAAAAATTCCTGTACTTCACCGCCAGGAACAAGTTTCTCGGTACTTGCCAACCAACCACGTACTTCGTCTTCCGAAAAAACATCTGCCAGCGAAATCATCCGATCTTGATGAGTAACTTTTTCAAACTTATCTAGTGGCCTACCGGCAACGCGCTGCGTAGGCGAATCGGGCGTAATTAATTCTGGATATTGTTTTTCTAGCTCCGAAAGTTCATGTTTAAGCGAGTCTGCTGCCGACTCAGACATTGTTGATTCGTCCAGAACGTGATAGTGATAACGATAATCATTAATTAGCTCACGCAATTTATCAATACGAGCTGCCGCCTCAGTTTTATTCATACTACCTCCTATTACAAATTATTTACTGCGTTTTCGCGCCGTTTGCTCCAGCTTTTCCTGTTTTTCGTCATAGGCTAAGAGCCAGCGGTAATAACGATAGAAGTAGACCGTAGCATAAACAAAAGCAAAACAAGTTGTAGCGGTCATACAATATGGAATAATTGGTACGCTCGCAATCCATTCCCACATACTTTTAAGCCAAAAGTCCAGCATAATAAGCGGCAGCATTATAATCATATAGATTAGCGAAACGATTATCAAAAGAAAAATAACGCGCAGCACAATCCGAATACGCCGGCCAGCAACCAAGTCCGAAGCCGCAAAGAAAGCATGCATCGGATACATTCCCGGCGTCGTAACGGCAATGAGTCCCATAATCGAGCCAGTCAACAAGTAACAGCTTAGCAAAATCATCACAGCAGCAAAGATAAAGAACACTAACGCATAAAACGGGGTAGCCAGAAAATCCGTAGAGAGTGCAGCAGAGTAAGCAATGATTACAATCATAATTGGTAATAGTTGCACAAAAATCCAAAAGAACATAATTAGAGTAGAAATCAGCGGAGTCATCGCATTATACAAGGCATCACGCAGCTTGATTTTATGGCCAGCATAGATGTAGCGGAGTAGATACAAAGTCACTAGCCAAATGACTAAGAAAAGAATAATCATAAAGAAGAACTGTGCGTCATCTTTAGTCGTATTAAGCCCGCCAGAACTAATAGTGGCGATTAGGACCAAGCCAGCTTTAGCGAAGTTACCAATTTTACCAGAAGTAGTGTTCTCAGCGACATTCTGTTCGATTGCCTCGCGGAATTGTTGATAGATAGACTCATCCATTAAGCCTACTAGGACTAAGTATAAAATTGTCATCAAAAAGATAAATGGTAAAAAAGTTTTCCAGTGCTTAAAAATAATTTTGAAAGTACCCATAGTATGCGAAAGTAGGCCAGGTGTACTAGTTTTGCGAACATAATCTTCGCGATAGGAACGCCGGAAACTTTTATGTAGATGTAAATGGCGAGCACGAAAATCTTTAATACGCTTAGTCAACTTACGCCAGCCGCGACGCAACTTACGACCAAAAGCCGCAAGCTTACTAGCACGTTTTTTAGAACTGCGTTTTACCATGCTCAAGCCTTTCGATACGTTTTTCGAGCGGGGGATGTGTGCTAAATAAATTATTGATGAAGCCTTTTTTGAGTGGATTATTGATAAAGAGTGCTTCAGTGGCAGAGTTTTGATGTTTCATCGGGCGAGAATGAGTGGCAAGTTTTTTGAGGGCTGAAATCATCCCTTCCGGATAGCGTGTTAATTTGACGGCACTAACGTCAGCCAGATATTCTCGCTCGCGTGAAACTGCCATTTGCGCAATCGAAGCGGTAATGGGAGCCAGAATCGAAACTACAAGTAGAGCGATTAGGCCAATCGGAGAGTTATCATCGTCATCGCCATGGTTAGCATAAAACATCATCCGAATACCAAGATCAGAAATATAACCCACAATGCAAACTAAACCAAAAGTAATCATTGAGACCCGAATATCATAATTCTTTACATGCGACAACTCGTGCGCCATCACGGCAGTCAACTCCTTATTATCCATAATATCGAGTAAACCAGTGGTTGCCGCAACGATAGCATGTTTGGGGTCACGTCCAGTAGCAAAGGCATTGGGTGCGGGATCCTCAATGATGTAAACTTTTGGCATCGGTAATCCAGCTGCAATAGTGAGATTCTCCACCGTATTATAAAGTCGTGGATTATCCTTTTTTTGGATTTCTTTAGCGCCCGTCATTGCCACGGCGAGTGAACTAGCCAGGAAATATTGAACTACAGCATAAATAGCTGCAGTAATCAAAACCCACCCTACAACATAATAATCATCTACCAGATATGCCACCAACCAGCCTATTGCGGTAATCAAAAGGATGAATCCTAACATAATGAGGACTGTATTACGTTTGTTGGCGGCAATTTGCTTATACATAGACCTTAATCTGAAAGTTCCTCGTGATAGAGTAGATGATTGTTAATCAAACTTAACTTGCGGGGCTTTAGCAATGCGCTCTTGCTCAGCAGCATCAACTTCAAAGTACTTACGCTCTTTAAAATGACCGACCATTTTATTGATGATATTGGACGGGAACATTTTGATTTTAGTATTTAATTCTTTGGCACCGGCGTTATAAAAACGACGAGCAGCTTGGAGTTTATCTTCAACATCTTGAAGCTGGGTTTGAAGCTGCTGGAAGTTAGTATTAGCTTTAAGCTCTGGATAGGCTTCAGCAATGGCCATAATACGAGAAAGTGCACCGGTAAGAGATTTGTCTGCAGCAGCAACGCCGTCGACGCCTTTCGCAGAGATGGAAGCGGAACGCGCTTTGGCGATTTCTTCAAAGGCACCTTTTTCGTGCTTTGCATACCCCTTAACGGTTTCCGTAACATTCGGGATAAGATCGGCACGATATTGGAGTTGCACGGTAATATCGTGCCAAGCTTCCTCGACGCGTTCATTTAGGCGCACTAAACTGTTGTACGTGCCCCAAATTACTGCGATCAAAATCGCGACAATACAAATAGCGATAATAAGTGGAATCATTTCATTCTCCTAAGGTTATATGGTTATATTATAGTCGAACTTGAGATTTTTGACTAGACTAGATTAGCGTAAAACCTCCGTTTGAAGCGGAGGTTTTAAACTATTTTAGCAAATGTAAATTAGTTAAACATCGCAGTGAGCATAGCGCTAAAGAGTCCAGTGATGAACATAACCAGGAAGAAGATAATCTGAAGAATCATCACGCAGAACCATGAACGAGCAAAGTTTCGTAGGTTAATATTATCAGCGGTCAATGCAAAAATAATTACAAAAATCCAGCCAATGATAGGAATGTTAAAGAGGATTTCGTAGCCGAAATATCCCCACATAGTAATTGGTTGATATTCTTCAGGAATTTTTGGTGTTCTTGTGTTTGCCATTGATGACAACTCCTCGTTAAATTTTATTATCTTAAGTATAAGCGAAATAGGCGAAAAAGTCAAAAATTTTTCAGATTATTTTAAGCTTAGTGAAGCAACGACTCTGCGCTGTTGGCAGTGGTGAATTTTTATGATAGAATGAATTTATGGCACTGTGGCGGAGTGGTGACGCAGCGGTCTGCAAAACCGCGTACACCGGTTCAATTCCGGTCGGTGCCTCCAGGATTTTTGAAAATGTTTGGTTTATCAATGTTATATTATTGGTTAGCTTACTTCATCGTGACGATGATTGGGGTTTTGCATACGATTTTTAATATTAAAGTACTACATATGGGGACGATGAAAGATGATCCAGGCATGGGCGAGGGATACGAAAAGACAAGACCTTGGCATCCGTTGTACAATATAATTATTTTTCCGCTTTTTGCGTGGTTGTATTTGCGAGCAGTGGGTGACGCGACATTAGATGATGCAATTTTGACCACGTTAATTTGGGGGACGCTGACGATCATTTTCGACTTGTTTGGGTGGGTGATTATTAAACATCCGTGGTCTTTAAGTTGGAAAGAATTTTATATTGATTATCAACCGTGGATTACGCTAACGTATTTAGTGATTTATTTAAGTCCGTTACTGGCGTTTTTTGCATTAACGGTTTTGTAGTCCGTCGAGATATTGAAATAATTTCTCGTAAAGTGGCTCATGCGGTGCTAAGTCCGAATTATGTTCTCTGACCATGGTTTTTAGCTCATCAAGGCTAACGTATTTTAGAGCAGAGATCTCGGACTTTTGCATGACAAATTGATTTAGTTCAAGATTAGTAAAGTAAATATATAAATCATCAAAAGAATTATTAATGAAATCTGGTGCTGGACGTGCCATGCGTTTGCTAGCCAGTAAAAAATGTAAATCTTCTGGTTTAACTTTGAGGCCAAGTTCTTCGGCTAACTCACGAATTGCTCCCGTAATAGAATCATCGCCAGCGCTCAGATGACCACCACAAGAGATGTCCCAACAGTTTGGGTGGCTATCCTTATTTGGCGCACGTCGTTGCAGTAGAATCCCGCGCTCTGGATTAACAACCCAAATCATTACCGCGCGGTGTCAATCGCCATCGCGATGTACTAGATGGCGAGGTTTGACCTGACCGGTTTTCTCACCATTAGCGTCAAGAACATCAAATAATTCCACCCCCTCCCCCCGATGAATATCTAAATTAGCGCTATTTGCACGATTAGTTACCATAGATTGCCTCGTATTTTTTCATTTGCGCTTCAGCGTACTTTTGTTTATCTTCTGAAAGTGGTTGCACTGGTGTATATTGGTAAATAATTTCGTAATCATCAGGATTGTAGCCGGCATCGCGAATTTTTTGAAGTGCTGCATCGTGATTACCACCTGTTTCGTCAGTAATCTTAACACAGAAATCACTCTGACAACCTTCAAACTTGCCACTATCTATCCGATAAGTGCGCCAGGTATACTTTTCTGAGGTTTCTTCAACCACTTGTAGTGGTAACATTGCCGTAATGGGGTATCGTTTGAGATACTCCGCACGTTCAATATCAGATAAGGCATCGCTTACAGCGGTTAAGCGCATACCTTCGGCGTCATCTTTCGCATACCAACTAAGCCCTTCGTCGCCCTCGGGCAATAGATAGGCATATAAATTATTCTCGCCATCCTCAACGATATTTAGGTTGATTTCCTGCGATTGAAAACCGTCGGCGGTAATTTTAGCGGTGGTTTCGCCCGGTTCGACTTTAGCTATCTCTTCAGAGGAGAATTTACGTCCATTAATTTCAACTTTAGCAAAAGTAGGCGCAACAACAATTTTTAATTCAGCTGAAAAACGTAAACTATTGACGAACAATCCAACGGCAACCAGAATAAATAAAACAAATGTAGTAGCACCGATTTTAATAGCTAGTTTAACTTTTTGTTGATGTTCCATCATTCTCCTTACTTATGTCTAAAAATGCGCATTTCTGGGTTTGGATAATAATTCTCAAGATTACCAGAGCGTTCGCGAAGCGAGGCTGAAGCCAGAATCAAATTGCCGCTACTATCACGCACCACCATATCTGTATGTCCTCCACTAACTCGGATATCGCCAGGTTGAAGATTAGATGTATTACCTAAATTAGGAACTTCTTCGTATAGTTCTGGATGACTAAGATAATAAGCCATCTGAGTAGAAGTAGGACCATATGGAACGTTAGGGTCGACACCAGAATAGCGCAAAATTGTGGCAACGAAGTGTCCACAGTCAGCATAAAGACCGATTTCGTCAAAATTAGCCATCGCATCGGTCAAAACTGCATTCACCGCTGCACGATATGCGGCACTAGGCTCAAGATGTATATCACCCATACCATAGGCAAGTGCAATCGCGGTGGAGTTTAGGTCACCATTCCCTGCTCCTGCGCCGCCAGAAACACCGTTAATGCACTGAGTATAGGAGGACATTGCATCAAAACTAGTGGAGAGGTTACCGGACGCACCTCCTCCGCCAGCAGCATTGGCGGCGGCATTTTCTGCCCATTCAGGATGTTCGGCAGCTAGTTCAGCGGAGGATTTCCAACCTTGGAGCGCAGAACGTTCTTCAATAGCGGCAATAAAACCAGAAACCTTGGCAATATAATCTGGGTCAGTAGCATAACCCGCAGATTTAATAGCAGCAAGGTATGCGTAGGGATCGGTTACCGTTGCGCCTTGAAATACGCCATGCGCACGGTACGTCTCCGTTACGCTAATATTATGATAATATCCATTCCAACCTTCGGTGGGGTTCGCATAAGAATATGCATTATCAGGATTTGAGTCAAATGCACCAATACCAAAGAAATTATTGCGCTCAACGGCAAAGTTACTAGTACCAGCGTCAGATTCCAGAATTCCCTGCGCCATCACGGTCTCCCATGGAATGCCATAGGCGATACTGAGAGATTCGGCAATGTCGTGATACTGGTCAACAAAAGCTGCTTGTACCGCGCTTAGACCAGGTGAAGCAATTGAAGAATCGGCGTCACCGGGATTAATATTGCCATTAGCTGACCCTACCACAATAACACAGTCATCGCCACCTTGCGGATCATAATACAGAATACCATTTTCGTTATAAAAGTTCATCTGCCCGGCACTCAGTTCCGCAAAAACTGGCTGGGCGCTTGAGAGGATAAAACTACCACTGAGAAAAGCCACTAGCAAGAAACAACCTAGTTTAGGTTGGGATTTGGAGGCTTTGGGAGATTTTGGGGATTTTGCAGTTTTAGATGTCTGATCTAGACCTGGTGTTTTAGAGAATTTTTTTTTACCAAAATGCGGTTTTTTGCCTTCGAGGAACATTTTGCGAGTGAAGAAATTAAAGACCATGCCGCAAGCTGTAGTGAGAACTTTTGCAACCATCGGAATCCAGTCAAGAGCCACTAAGAAAGCTAGCAAAGCTTCGTCAAAGATTAGGAAAGCGATGCCATTAAACGCAGCGAATTCAATAAAGAGCCGGCGACGGGTTTTCTCGGTGGTAGTATCGAAGACCCAAGTCGTGCTGGCCCAAAAGTTAAAAATAGTGGAGATAGCAAAAGCGATGGCGCTAGAAACTACTGTACGAAAAACTTCGTCCGGAATAGGCAATGCAGCGAGCGCAATGGCAAAAATCACCCAGTTGATCGCGGTATTAGTACAACCAACGATGAAGAATTTTGCAAGTTGTTGGAAGGTTTTAGTGTATTTTTGTAGATGCAAAATTCCGCACCCCCAAGCTACAAGTTGGTCAATAATATCACCCTTTTCTTGCGTAGTCATATAATTATATATTATCACGGGCATAATGAATTAGCAAATCTTGTCAAAGCTACATTTTGTGATATGATAAAAATATGAAACAAATCAACACCAGTCCAATTAGTGGAATGCAGGAACTTTTGCCAAAAACTCAAGCGGAATTTAATCGCTTCAAGCATAACATTGCGCAAGTTTTTGCCGAGCATGGTTTCCAGAATATTGAGACGCCGACGATCGACCGTACGGAGGTTTTGCTGGCGAAGGCTGGTGGCGATACGGAAAAACAAATTTATAAAGTAGTAAAGACCGCCGAGACGGACTCTGAAGCCGACCAAGCACTGCGGTTTGATCATACAGTGCCGCTAGCGCGTTATGTAGTGGAACATCTGAATGATGTAGCGTTTCCCTTTCGAGTGTCACAAATTGGGCGGAACTTTCGCGGCGAACGGGCGCAAAAAGGACGCTTTCGAGAGTTTTATCAGTGCGACATTGATGTTGTAGGGCGTAATGCTCTGCCGGTGGAATACGATGCAGAGGTGATTGCGACTCTAATTGATGCCTTAAAATTATTACCATTGCCTGGCAAGTTTCGCGTGCGTATTAGTAACCGAAAAATCCTCAACGGACTCCTCAAAGCTCTAAATCTAGAAGCACAAGCCGAAGAAATTTTTAATATCGTCGACCACGCCGAGAAAGTGCCGGCGAAAGTCACCGTAGAATCGTTGGAAAACTTAAGGATTGGTAGTGAAAATGTTGTAAAAATTACAACATTTATCGAGATTTGTGAAAACGATGCAACAAGAGTGTTGTCAAAATTACAACAATTAGGGATACAAGATGAAGATTTTAAGGCAGGAATCGAAGAATTAAAAGTTGTATTACAGTTAGTAAAGTTAATGCAACCCGATGCAGAAGTGGTGGCCGATATGAAAATCGTGCGAGGCCTAGATTACTATACCGGAACTGTTTTTGAAACATTTTTGATTGATTATCCGGAGATTGGTTCGATTTGCTCAGGTGGACGCTATGAGAATTTGGCAGGCTATTATACTGAACAGAAGTTGCCTGGCGTGGGCGGGTCGATTGGCTTAACGAGACTATTCTATGTATTGCAAAATTACGGTACCATTACGGAAGCAACCGAAGCACCGTTAGAGTATTGTATCGTACCGCTAGCTGGGGAGGGGGTAGTAGAGAGAGTTCTGACTTTAGCCAGGCAATTACGGGCGTTAGGACACAGCGTAGATATTGTGTGGGGCGAGAAAAAATTAGGTGATAAAATCAAATACGCGAGCAAGGTAGCGAAAAAACTCTTAGTTCTTGGCGAGAACGAAATTAATGCGAATGAGTTCGAAGTAAAAGATTTGAATACGGGCGAGAAAGAGATTCTAGTATTGGCACATGAGAAATAATCTATCTTAGTCCTGTGTGATAATTCTTTCCTAGAGATTCAATTAGCTATTGATATACCAGCGAAAAATTATTATTGTAGTACTCACGGTTAGAATAAAGTCAATAACTACAATAAAAATGCCAACAAACAAAGCAGTACAGTAATCTTGACGATGCGAAGAATCTTTTTTAGTATATCTAATTAGACTAATAAGACCTTTCATCATGTGATAAAAACCACAAACTACTACAAGAAAAACAATAATAACGTAAAATGCCCATGCTGGATTTCGCAGAATAAAATACATCATACAAGCGACAAGGATACCTCCTAAAAGAATCGACATGAAAGCATTGTTGCGGTTGTAGGGAAATTGTTGAGATTTTGATATGGTCGAGTTATTCTTGCGCATATTATTAAGTCTATATTTAATGAACGGCGAAGATAATGAATAAAATTGAAACAATAATTACGAGTGGCGATACAGTAGCACTAATGGTCTTTGCCACCATGAATAGAACCTACCTCGCTTCTAGTCCAGCATCAAGATAGCGTTTGACATACTCGTAACCCCAGCTATCGTCAAAACCGGCGGTAGTGAATTCATTGAATTTAAAATACGGCATACCCTGAGCGATTTGAAGGGCGCGGCGCGTGTTATGCTCGATTTCGCCGACCGTAGCGTGGGCGTTGAGGCAGTCGGCGAAATCGTCGCCAAGACCCGCGCCGCGCCCGGCCTTTAGCCAGTAATCTTCCGGTAAATCTTTGATCATAGGAGCCGATTTATTGCTACCAATACCTTTGGAGTGATAATCTTTCCAAAGATTGGCGAGAGCTTGATGATAATAGTCCCAGAATTTATCCTCACGCATCGCGCAATAGGCCCCTTCGGCAGCGCCGCGTGAATATTCTGAGCCGCTCGCTTCATACAAGTAATCTGTGAGACGAATCTCAAACAAGACATCGTTCTCAGCTAGGTACTGTTGAAATTCATCCCAGTGGTTCATAACTTCACGCGAGAAGACGTCGCAGTACGGGCACATTAGATCAGTATACATAATATAATGATTAGTGGCTTGGAGGTTGCCAACCGTAGCAGCTTCGTTCCAAACTTGATTAGAAGAAACGCTGATGGACGGCAGAATTGCCATGTTAAAAATAATAACTAAAATAATACCCGTGATCATAATGTTTTCTCCTGTTTAGGTTCTGTTTGAGCTTTACGGCGTTGATATTTCTCACTAATAATCATTGCATAAGCGTCATTGCCAAGGCGTTTAATTGACCAGAGCGCTAAGATAATCGCAAGCGCAGTCAGCAACCCTGAGACTACGCTAGCCAGCATATAGCTACTAGTACTAAACAGTGTACCGAGCAATGGCATTAATAGCGTAGTGCCACAAGTCGGACAGCCGGACCCCAGTACAGCCAGTCCAGCCGCGATGCTGGCGTGCTGGATATTATTAGCATTAGCCGCCGATGCAGCCACTTGGGCTTTTTTACTACGACGTCGCTTTTGCCAAACTAACACCACTAAGCCAATCAAGATACTTTGCAATAACGTAACCACAAACAGTAACAACCAATCCCAAAAATTCCGCCCAATCCCAAAAATTCCGATAAAGGCATGCCAAATAAGGTCAAGCTTGCCACCAAAATCCGTCACCCAAAAGAGATTCAATGCGGCGGAACTGCTAGCCAGTAAATTCATCAATACACCAAAGAAGATAAAGGCAATAGTAAAGCCAAGTACAAAACTACGGTTACGCGTAGCTAATATAGTACCAGAAAACGCCAGACGACACTCATCCAGCCAACGTTTAATTTTGCTCTGCAGGGTACCTCCACGCTTTGTCATATTAATATTTTAGCACGGGTTGGGTTTTTAGGCGAGTTTTGACAATTTACGAATTGATTTAAAAAATTTGAGAGCTTATCATTCAGGCGTTAAATTTCTGATATACAAAAATGTTCGGAAGTAGTTTTATTATGTAATTTTTACATTTTTTGTCCATAGGTAAGTGTTCGGTTTTTCGGATTTTACAGAGATGAACATAGCTTTTAGTTCTACAAGTTTAAATATGAAAATCCTAAAAATCAATATTGACTTGAATACTGGCTATGCTAAAATTGAATTAGGACTTAGGACGAATCTTGACGTTGAGGGCCGCCCGAAGCTCCGAAATAGAGTTAGTTTGAGTAATGCGGTGAGTCGATTGATTCTCCGCATATTCGGTAAGTTGTGGTATAATGGGGGTAGGCTCAGGTTTGGGCTGAGTAATTTTATAGCTTGTAGTTGTGGTTGTGCCCGAATGGCGGAATTGGTATACGCGTTCGACTTAAAATCGAATGGAGAAATCCATATGGGTTCAAGTCCCATTTCGGGCACCATGGCTCGCGAAAGAAATGCAAATCGTATGAGTGCCGACAAAGCCGGATGCAGGGCATAACAAGTCCCATTTCGGGAACCACATTCTACGCTAGATTGCTCCACCTTGGTGTTTTCGCAGTTTCGCTCGTTCAGAGATGTGCTTTAGTTACTCAAACACCGATTTAGATCAATCTATCAGTAGAATGAGGCTCTACATATT
>CAOZKB010000026.1 GCA_948571325.1 uncultured Candidatus Saccharibacteria bacterium
AAAAATAGCAATTCACAAGAAAACACTTTACTACCCCTAACCGACATATTAGGGGCCATTTTTCACAAGCATTATGCCTATTTTGTAAAATATTCTTTATTATTTTTACATTTTTTGCAAAAAAAGTGATATAATAAGACATAGAAATTTAATAATAAAATTTAAGTGTTGACACGTATATATAAATATGCTATCATAGACAAAATTCAATAATAGTTATTAATTTTACGACACAAGGATAAAGGGAATCTAATGGAGCAGAATGTCAGTATCATCGAGAACGCAATTAAAGGCAGTTTGAGCATCATCGAGCAAGAGCGTGAACGCGAAATTATCTCGCGCCGCTTTGGGCTCTCTGGCCAAAAAGAAACACTCGAACAAATCGGGGAACTATTAAATATCACACGCGAACGCGTTCGTCAGCTCGAAAAGGCTATTCTAGTTCGCCTACGCATCGGAGCAGACGAAGAACAGATTCCCGACTTACCCACCGCCGAAAAACTCATTATCCGCAATCTTACCGAGCTTGGTCGTGTTGCTCGCACTACCGATCTCGCCGAGCGCATCTACGGACACAAAGCCACCCCAGCTGAGCGTGCCGGTTTAATCTTTCTAGGTTCAATTTCTGCCAACCTTACTACGATTGACGAAAATGATAACTATTATTCTGCACTCGGCATTGGTGAATACGGCAATGCCAAAGATGTCCAAACTAGAGCCGAAGAAATCGTCGAAGTCATCAAGAAAAACAAAGAGCCAATGACTATCGACCAACTTGACAAAGCTTTAGATTATGAGCACCCTGACCACATCAAAGCGATTGCGTCTATTTCTAAACAACTTGCCTCACTCAATGGTTACTGGGGTCTCGCTAAATGGCCAACTGTGAACCCTAAAAACATCCGCGATAAAATCTTCGTCGTACTCGAAGCCCATAAGCAACCAATGCATTTTTCCGAGATCGCTACTGCCATCTCAAACTCTAATTTCCGCCGCAAAAATGTTACCATCCAGGCCATTCATAACGAGCTCATTAAAGATCCCCGCTTCGTTCTCATTGGCCGTGGTATCTACGCTCTTAGTAGCTGGGGTTATGCTAAAGGCACCGTTTCCGACATTATCGCCCACGTACTCAAAGAAGCTGGCGAACCACTCACGCGCGAAGAAGTTGTCAAACGCGTTTTGCACGCTCGTAAAGTTAAAGAAACTACCGTATTATTGAATCTCCAAAATAAAGAATTATTCGAAAAAGTCGACAAAGATTCTTACACTCTTGCCAAAAAATAAAACCTAACCACATTAAAGGGGTCAAAAACTTATGCTTACAGCTCTTGTTCAGTTTGTATTAAATCCACTGGTTTGGATTCCAATCGTAGCAATTTTAGGTTTTTTGACTTATCGTAATTACAAAAAACTCAACCAACTCAAAGTTCTCAACGTCGACTCCGTCCTCCTAATGCTCGAGATCCCGCGTACTAATGACAAAAAGGAACTCGCTGCCGAACAACTTTTTGCTAGTCTCCACGGCATCCTGCGCGACAAAACTGAGCTCAAAAATTCTGGCGGCGTCCAAGAACATTTAAGTTTCGAAATAGTTTCTACTGGTGGACAAATCCGTTTCTACGTCTGGGTACCGAAAATCCTCCAGAGTTTTGTCGAAGGTCAAATTTACGCTCAATACCCCACCGTCCAAATCTACAAAATGTCCGAAGATTATGCCGATGATTACGAAAAACATCCCGTAGTTTACAAAACCGAACTATCGCTCACCGAGAATGAGGCCTTACCAATCAAGACCTTCGAAAATTTTGAAGTTGACCCCCTTGCTGGTATCACCGGCACACTCGCTAAACTTAACCCAGACTCTTCTGAAGAACTTTGGATTCAGATTCTTACCCGCCCCGTAGCCGACGATTGGCATAAACGCATTACCGATAAATGGGTACAAAAAATCAAATCCGGCAAAAAAGTTGGCGCACTTGGCATTGACTGGCACTGGCTAATCACTGCCCTCGGCGCACTCATTGCTCCACCTCAAGGTGGC
This sequence comes from uncultured Candidatus Saccharibacteria bacterium, assembly GCA_948571325.1. GTDB lineage: Bacteria > Patescibacteriota > Saccharimonadia > Saccharimonadales > Saccharimonadaceae > Nanosyncoccus. Next base: position 2,045 of record CAOZKB010000026.1, read on the forward strand.
GACGGTACTCCTAAACCCGTAGAGTTATCCGAACGCGATAAAACTCGCATTGCTAAAGCCGAAGAAAAAGCCACCAAACTTGGCTACGAAGTTAAAATTCGCCTCGCTTACCTCGGTGAAGATCAAACCAGCGCTAAGCTCAATATGCAAGCCTTAGTCGGTACATTCAAGCAGTATAACTCTACTAACCTCAACGGCTTCAAGCTCACTGGCGGCAGTTTTAACCCCGAAGACCTCGAAGCCTACAAACTCAGGCAATTTGCCAACCATGGCTTTATTCTCAATATTTCTGAACTTGCTTCCGTCTACCATTTGCCCCACACTTCCGTTGAAACCCCCAACATCGTTTGGGCCACCTCCAAAACTGCCGAACCGCCCGCCAAACTTCCATTGATTACTGGACATGAAGAGTCTGACGCACAAATTTCCGCTTTTGGCCTCACAAACTTCCGCGGTATTAACCACCAATTCGGCCTCTTGCGACGCGATCGCTCTAGGCACGTCTATATCATCGGTCAAACCGGCGCCGGTAAAAGTGGTATGCTCGAACTTTTCGCCCTCAGCGATATTTTCCATAACCAAGGCTATTGTATTATTGACCCTCACGGCGACTTCGCCATCAATAATCTCCGTTTCGTGCCAGAATCGCGCATTCACGATGTAGTCTATTTTAACCCTTCAGACACTGACTATCCCGTAGCTTTTAATCCGCTCGAACTTAGCGACCCATCCCGCAAGCCTAACGTTTGTTCTGAAGTCATCGGCGTACTCAAGCGTATGTTTGGCGATTCCTGGGGTCCACGCCTTGAGCATATCTTACGTTACACCATCCTAGCGCTCCTTGATCGCCCAGAAACCACCCTACTCGACATTTCTCGTATGCTTACTGATAAAGATTTTCGCAAAGAAACTCTTAATTATTGTCTTGACGTTACGGTTCTACAGTTCTGGAAACACGAATTTGGCCAATGGAACGAAAAACAAGTCAACGAAAGCATCGCCCCTGTTCTTAACAAAGTCGGTGCCTTCACTGCTAACCCTATTATCCGCAATATCATTGGTCAGCCAAAATCAAGCTTTGATGTGCGTAAAATTATGGACGAAGGCAAAATTCTCGTCGTCAACCTTTCCAAGGGTCTCATCGGCGAAGATAACGCTGGCATTCTTGGCGCTTTCCTTGTCACAAAAGTTCAACTTGCCGCTATGAGCCGTAGTGACATTCCTGACGTTGCCGATCGCCGTCCATTTTACCTTTACGTAGACGAGTTTCAAAACTTCGCCACCGACTCCTTTGCCGTTATCCTTTCTGAAGCACGCAAATATGGTCTTAACCTTACCGTCGCTAACCAATACATATCCCAGATGACCGACTCAGTGCGTGATGCCGTCTTTGGCAACGTTGGTACCACCATTAGCTTCCGTGTCTCCGCCGACGACGCTCCAATCCTCACCAAACAATTCGAACCCATCTTTGACCAAAACGACCTTATCCAAATGAATAATCGACACTTTGTCATTTCTATGATTATCAACGGCGAAAAAGCCCCCGCCTTCTCCGCCACTACTCTATCACTCCCCACCACCCCACAGGACAATTTTGATAAAATCGTCGAGCTCTCCCGCCAAGGTTACGCTCGTACGCGTGCCGAGGTAGAAGCCGAAATTCGCGCTACCATCGAACAATCCGAAAAATACAAAAAAGAGCTTTCCGACAGCGGTCGTGCCGCCAGCGAAGCAGGGAATCAACCCGTCAATAACCTAGGGCCCAACACTAATTTTGTTTTTCAGCCCGAACAAAAACCGAACAATAATAATTACAATCAAAATAATTACCGACCTAACAAACCTGAAAACACTAGCCCACAAGGGGACTTCCGCAAGCTCAAACTTTCCCCCAATGCCGCCGAAGGGAAGAATCGATTAAGCCTAAAAGATTTAGCCGCACTCACCCAAAGCATTCAGAGCGACCGCGCCGAATCTGCCAAAACCGCCGCCAATACTGAACTCCTAAGCAATAAAATTCATCTGCCCGCCACTAATCAACAGCAATCAAACACATCATCTGTCACCCATCAACCCACCGAAAATAGACAGAACTCACCTAGTAATAACAGCAATAACCGCAACCGGCGTAACCGTCGCAATAAAATCAATAATCAACAAAAGTCAAATCAAACCCCTCAACTAAATCAAAATGCTAAAAAATAATAATTAATCCCACGCTATGACTTTACTACAATTAGCTAACTTAATTTTGGCTCTTGATCAACATCCTATCCGCCGAATTCGTCTTGCAAAACTCATCTATTTCACCCATAAAGAACTTATCCGCAAGGGAATTATGCAACCCGACGACATCAAATATCTCCGTATGCCACTGGGGCCGACCCCTATTGGACTGGTTAGTCTAACCGAGGACTCCGACGGGGAAATATACAGCACAAAAGTCCCCACTCCTATTCTCACCTACGAATCCGAAGAGTTCAGCACTAAGCTTACATTACAAGCCGTTAGACAAAAAGCACTCAAAGCAAGTCAAATTGTCGAGAAATTCCTCCCCATCTTAAACAAAAAAACTACTTCGGAACTTATTAAACTTAGTCAACGTGATCCCAGTTGGAGAACACATCACAATGGGGAACATTTCACTATCACGTCCAACGACTTAAAAAATCCCCTCCCCCGTTTCCAATTAAAAATCAACATTGTGCGACATTTACCCCACAACGAAGCAGAGGCTATTCAGGCCGCTCTTTTGCGCGGGATGAAGCCAGACATCATTGAAGAAAGCACAGACCTGGAATACCCCGATGAAAATTAACCCCATTCGCAAGCTCTCAACGTCGCAAAATAATATTACTAGCGCACCAATCCAGCCCTACAGCAGCGAACGCTATGAAATCTCTCGCGAAGACGCCGCCAAAAGTCTCTGGAAGGCCTACCGGCGCACTCCTGAATATAAAAGTGGCCGCATTTATTCTATCAACTCCGTTCATCCACTAGTACGCCAAGCCGAAGAACGCGGACTGAATGACATTATTCTAGATTTTATTTCGCAACTCGAAAAATCCAGCAGTACTCGCCAACGTCTCATCAATCGCAACGAAAATGACTGGATACAAGACTGGCGCAAAATGCATACCATCTTATTTCAGCGCGTTTATCGTCAAACTGGCCAGCTAAGGCCGCTTGGCCACGATGTCCGTTTTGGCTCTCCCGGAGATGAAGATTTGCATAAAATCCCTCGTGGCGGAGCCGAAGTCTATAATGAATTATTCATACTCGCCCGCAACATCAAAGATAGGCTAGCATACGTCGACAACTATCAAATCGACGAAGTTTGCCGCTTTCTCGCTCAATTCCACTACGGTTTCATCCGCGTCCACCCCTTCTTCGACGGCAACGGCCGCATCGCTCGCGTCGTCACCGACCAGCTCTCCGTTTCACTCGGCTATATACCTATTATTGCCGGCTTTCCTCGTAGTAATTCTCAAAAGAAATCCGCCTACCACGCTGCTATTACTAGCTGTATTGGCGACTACGCTTGCGACTCATTAACCAACTGGATCAAACTACAGCTCACCGAAAAACTCACCGAAATTATCTAGAGCACAAACGGGAACCATACGCACAAAATCCTACCATCGTTTTTCCACCAAAAAGCCGTGGGGGATTAAACTTTTTGTCCGCACTGGACGTATGAATACTCGTCTTTTTGATATAATTGTAATGTCGCACAATATAGATTTTACGACATTCAACCAGTGAAGCCGCTCAGCCGCCTCCCTAAAACTCTGCCTTCTAAATCTAGCTCGGCCGCCGCCGCGCTCCGCCTAATCCAGCCATTTTTTGTCGCCGAAATTCCCTCTTTTTGTCTTCTTTACACTACCACGACATTCACTAGCTTTTCTAGCTTTTCCATCTTTTGTTATTCATCGTATTTTTTACTCCCCTCCACACCCGAACAAAACCCGAACAAAACAAGGAACTAAAAAGCCAAAAAATCGCTACTTTAACCACCCATCTATTCATTACATATTCTCAAAAAACAGTAAAAGGCGCCAAAAAAACAGACGCCTTCCTCTACTTTCAAAACAACGCAAAAGACCCGCATACGGGTATAAAATCACAGCAATCACAGAATAACGATGTTAAAAAATCATAAAACATAAGTTATATATATTCTATCACCGGTAAACTCCGCAAGACTAACCCGTGTACTCAATAGAACCCCAATCACTTCACCGTCATCTTCTACCTGCGTCGCAAGCATTGGTAAGTTCCACATCTGATCCACATTTGCCCAAATACCAGTCAAAATACTATAGCTATTATTAGACGACCAAGCATAGCCGTTTTTATTTTCCGCCGCCGTCGTCCAGCCAGTCGCCGCCAGAGCTTTCAGAGATAAACCTTTTAACTCATCCACCTGCCAGCTCTGATCAATCGGATCAGCAAAAATTCTATCACTATCCGACGTAACCACTTGCATAACACTCTTCAACAAACCATCTTTACCAACGGCTAGATCGAACGTCAAGTACGGCTCCTCCGCCGAATCATCCTTGGCCACCTTGCGCAGTTCATCCACCCAACTCGGCAAATCCACCGCCATCGTCAAATGCAGCTCCGTTGCCGACAAATTCCCCGCCGCATCCAGAGCTTTCTCAGACCAATCCGGCTCCACATACATCGAGTTTTCCGGTTGCGCCTCATTAAGCTGCCATAAATCCTCAATCTTCGGCGCATAAATCGCCATCTTACCAGCCGGTATCAGCCCTAACGCCGTCACCTGCAGCGGTTCAGCATTTCTCTCCTTAAATTTACTCTGCCAATCCGCCCACCCGTACGTCCGCAGCTTAAACTTCAAAGTCTGCCAAGTTCCAGCCTTCAAGCCATCTTTCTTGCCACCATCGCATTCTAAGCGCAAAACATTTACACCTTCACTATCCGCAGCATCCCCAACGGCTCTCATTACGGTCAGGCCACTGAGCTCCGAATTATCCATCTCAAACAGCGCATAGTCTAAAGAGCCCGGCACGTATTCCAACAGCAGATCTTTCTCCTCCGCAGATACAAACAGGTTCGCTTCAGCCCCAGGTTGTGCTGCCGCAGTACCTTTTCTCAACAGTAATACCCGTATCAGGCCCCCGTCCCCTCCAGCTCCAATCACGCTCGAAAACTCAATTTTCAGTTCTACCGCCTCCAGGGCTTCCCTCCTAACATCCACTGCTACTAGATACTCACTATCGGACCGCAACGGCAAACCCTCAGATATAACTTCCCCGCTAGTATAGTCCTGAATCCGGACATCCTTCACCTGTAAATCCGGCTCCGCCGCTTCTGCTATTCCATTTGCGCCAACCATAAAAAATGCTGCTAAAATAACCAACAAAAACTTACCAAAAAATTTCTTCATCTTAATTCCCTCCTAATTTAAATTTTGGTTCTCGCGTTGCCTTTTAAAATACCAGGGCAACACTTTTTACAAGTCTCGATTTTTATCGTTCCCTCTTTAGCTAATTCCCTGCTTAATCTCTCAACCTTCAAGCAGTTTAGTCAAATACTAAAGTCGACAAAAACCTACCCCATACTACCATTTTATCACACATTATGATAAAAGTCAATACTTAAAACAGAAATTATACACAATTGCCCTATTTATAATATGCCTTCCCCCCTATTCGCACGTCAACATACTCCGGATTTATTTCATTACCCTGCAAATACTCCACCATTCGCTGCATATCCTCAGCTGTCACTCCTGCTCCACGATCTACACTTACCTTAAAATAATACCCCACCTCTTCCAAATCCACGTATAATTCCCTACTCGCATCCATCGGTAATGTAAATTGCACGGCCGTATAGCCTAAATCCCGCAAATCTTCCTCTAAATTACCGATATATTCCCGCATTCGACTCGAAAGTTTAGTCTGCCCACTCTCATCCACAATCTTTGCTTTTACTTCGTAAACCGCTTTCTCCTGCTCGCCAAAATCCAAAATATCATATTCCCGAAACAACTCTTTGCCACCCAAATACGCCAAAAGCCCTAAAATCGTCACCACTAACAGTGCCATCAAAAGCGAAGTCTTATGTCGCCGATGCACTTTTTTTCGCGCCTGCTCTCGCTCTGATTCCGTCTCCATCCGCTCGCGCTCCGCCGCCATTGTGCGCCCCGCTTCAAATTCCGCCTGCTTGTGTTTTTTACGCCCTAACATTTTACCACCCAACTTCCATCTTATTTTCTTGTTTCACGCTGTTTTTTACGCCATTCCAAGATTGCTTTTGGATTACCGCCTACCCCTATAATCACTTTTGCTAATTTGCGCGCCGCTTCTTCTGTAGTTTCCGCATGTAAGTTTTTTGCCAAACTCTCCCGCTTCTTTGGCGATCTCACTAGATGTCTAATCTCCTCCAGTAAGACGCTCGGCTGATTCCGCATTTTTTCATCCAACACGACCTCTACCGCGCCCCGCTCAGCCAGCTTCTCCGCATTTTTCACCTGATGCCCACCCGGTAAACGCTCAAATGGCACTAAAATCACCGCCTTCTCTAAGGCCGCCAATTCTGCAATCGTCGTCGCTCCTGCCCGACTCACCACCACGTCCGCCGCCCCTAGCAATTCATTCATTGTCGTATTAAATTCCCACATCCGAAAATTCGACTTCAACTTCGCCTTATCCCATTCCTCATAGCGTTTCAAGTCCACCATCTCCTCATACCATTTTCGCCCCGCCACTAGCCCCGCGCTAGTAAACTCCAACAATTCCGGCAAAATCTCCCGTACCGCCAAATTAATATTTTCCGCCCCTTGACTACCACCCGTAAAAATCACCAACGGCTCTTCCGGGTCAAAACCAAAATTCTTCTTTAAAGTCTTTTGTCTCGTTGCGCTCACTATCTTAAATTCTGGCGCTACTGGAATCCCTACTCGCACTATTTTACGCCCATCTTGACCTTTTATTTCCCCCCAACCGGTCGCAATCATCGCTGCATCTCGCATTAAAATCCGATTTGCCAAACCTGGCACCGTATCCGATTCGTGCACTACATACGGAATCCCAAATAATCTCGCCACTAACCCCACCGGTAACCCTACAAAACCACCCTTCAAAAATATCACGTCCGGTCGTGTTTTTGGCCATAATAACCGACCAAAACTTTGCAAAATACCACCTATGAACCCCAACAGTCCTACAAAATTTCCCCAAATCAAATCTTTCCAGACTACGTCAAAATTCCTTAACCAATCTTTCCATGTCCAACCAGCGTAACGCCGAAACTTCCCCGCCCAAATTTTGCGCACCCGAATATAATTACTATGTTTCCCGTCATTCTCGCCCCACCTCACTCCAATTTCTGTTGTAATTTTTACAACATTTTTATAATACTTTCGATCTGTCCAAAATTCCACTTGCGTTCGCGGCTTCAAATCCAAAATCTCCCGAATTACCGCCACCGCTGGCGTAATATGTCCGCCTGAACCACCACCTACTACTAAAATCTTCATCCTCTCCTCCTTATCTCAGGCACCCGTCGTCGCACTGTCGCCTCATTCACTGGCTTCGATAATGTCTCTTTCCGCGGCTCCCTACTCGTGTAACAAGATAACTGCAATGCAATACCTAATGCTGTCGCCGTAAACAGCATACTCGTCCCGCCGTAACTCAATAACGGCAGAGTGATCCCCGTTAGCGGCATAATTCCCGTCATTGCCGCAATATTCACCACTACATGCGCTGTCGCCCAGGCAAACACGCCAATTACTATCAACGATTCCTCCATATCCTCCAGATAATTAGCCACTTTAAGCAGCCTCATCAATAACACCGCGAAGCATGTCACCACCAGCACCAACCCTACAAAACCAAACGTCTCTCCCATTACTGCAAACACCGAATCATTAATCGATTCTGGCAAATAACCCATCGCCTGTACACTATTACCAATTCCCACGCCAAACAACCCGCCTGTACCAATTGCAATCATCGCATTCTCAATATGATACGAATCACTCGATTCTGCCGATCCAAAAGTCATAATTCTCTCCATCCGATGATCTGACGTTACAATTGCTAAAACCCCAGCCACCCCAATCACCCCAATGTTGCCAAAAAATACCGCATCCGAATCCCACTCATAAATAGCATCGCTAAAATAATCGCAATCAAACTCACACCTGTTCCCAAATCTTTTTGCGCTACCACCACAAAAGCTAGCGACACACCACTAACAATAATAAACGGAAACCAAAAATCCCACCAACTTTCTAGTTTCCCTTCTGTCTTCCGCTCTGCAATCAACCCCGCCAAATATAACACTAGACCTAGCTTCAATACTTCTGCCGGTTGAATACTTAACCCTGAAACTTTCAACCAGCGACAAGCCCCTAACTCGCAACTCGCTACTGGATTATTAATCAAAGCCAACAGCGCCAGCAACCCACAAAGCACCAGTCCCGTCAACATAATTACTTTACTAAATTTCCGAATCACCTTATACGGCACCTTAAACGCTACTAAAACCACCAAAAGCGACAACGCCACATTTACCATCTGACGCAAAAAGAAATAGTTTTCGCTATAATCCGAACCGTACGTTGCATTCATCACATTTGCGCGCATTGGACCAATCGCATAAATTACAATCAACCCCATTCCCAGCAATAAAATCATCAATAATCCAATTACGCGGTCACTTTTATGCTTACGCACTATTTCAACTCCATCGTTGTACCATATACTTCACGCTGAGCTTCCTGTTGCCCCACCACAATACCTCCTTGTACCGCCAAGAACACCCCCACAATTGCAAACACTCCCGCAATCACCCAAAATCGCATCACAATCTTCGCCTCCCCCCAACCTTGGGCCTCCAAATGATGATGAATTGGCGCCGAAATAAACAATTTTTTATGAAAAACTTTCTTCCAAAACATCTGAATCAAACTTGAACCCGCTTCCACTACAAACATAACTCCAATAATCGGCAGCAAGAAAAAGGCGTTTGTCATCATCGCCACCACTCCTAGCCCCGCACCCAGTGCAAATGATCCCGTATCGCCCATCATAAACCGCGCTGGCGGCACATTAAACCAAATATATGACAATAACCATCCCAGTACCGTCAAGCAAAATCCTGCCAGCATCCACTGCCCCTGAAACAACGCAATCGCCCCATACGCCCCGTACGCCAACATCGCTAGTCCCCCCGCCAATCCATCCAGACCATCCGAAATATTCACCGCATTACTCGTTGCTACCACCGCAAAGGCAAAAATCATAATCATTCCCACTACCCCTACATGCCAATCTCCCAAAAACGGTACTTCAATCGTCGTCCAACCCAACTTGACTGCAAACCACCAACCCAGCGCCACCCCAATCGCCGTGATCATCGCAAATTTCACTGGAGCTCTTAGCCCCGCGGCTCCCTTACCACTGCCAAACACATTAATCAAATCATCAATAAACCCCACCACACTCCCCGCCATAAATCCCAGAAGCGGCAACCATGTCTGCTCTCGATTTAAGTTGCAGATCAACGTCACCAGAAAAACTGTTACTACTCCCACTATCCCCGCCATCGTCGGAAAATGTCGCGCAATTTTCTTAGCATGCAACTTCGTCACCACTGGCAGAGCATCGCCCGTAGCTGTCGTTTTCTTTTGCTTTTTCCAAAATTTATACTTATAAGCAAAATAAGTATAAATCGGAGTCAAAAAAGTCGCCAAGAAAAACGCCGACAACGCCAGAATCAATCCATAAAAAGCCTCATTATTGAATGTGTCTTCCATAACACTCCTATTATAGCATATCTATCACTTCGGCCTAACCTTTAGATAGTCCTGTACATACGCTTTTAACTCATTAAACACTGGCAACGCATGGCGTTGACCTTCCGCCTTCTTACCATCTTCCCAGATCCGCACCATAATTACATAAGCTGGCATCTCGCCTTCCGTCCCACCAAATCCAATATAAGTTGCAATCGTCTCATCAAACGAATATTCCCCATTTTTAATCACCTGTGCCGTACCAGTCTTTCCGCCGATATAGTAACCAGCCGGATCTGTACCATTATTCCGCCAAGTATGCCGCGTTCCATACAGCATTTCCCTCATCTGTTGACTCGTAGTTTCCGAAACCGTTCGTCGCACCGCCTCTTGTGCAGTTTTTTCTACCAACTCACCGTCTTTCATCGTCCCTGCCACCACAGTTGGAGTATAATATTCCCCACCATTTATTACCGATGCAAATGCACTAGTTACCTGGATCATCGTCGCCTGCATATTTTGGCCAAAAGTCATATTTGCATAAGTCGAATCTAACCCATAATGCTCTGCATTCGGCTCCACCATCGTCCCAGCCGCCTCATAAATCTCAATTCCCGTTGGCACGCTTAGGCCAAACTTATTATGATAATAGTCATACAACCGCTCCCTCCCCTGTGCATTAATTTCCGTTTCGCTGCCGCCCAACCACCTCAACGCCTGTGTCGACCCTGTATTTAGCGAATAATTGAATGCAATCTGCATCGTCTGCGCCCCCAGCAAATAACTCCCTTGCTCCGCATTACGAATCGGCCAATCATCCACCCGCGTCTCACCTGTATTATTAAAAGTTTTATCCGCCGTCATCAGCCCAAAATCCATCGCGGTCGCAAAAGTAAATGTCTTACACACGCTCGCTGGCTCAAACGGATCCTCCACTACGTGATTAATATACGCCTCTGACCCGTTAACCTGCGCATAATTCGCTGGATCGTACCCTGGAATAT
>CAOZKB010000027.1 GCA_948571325.1 uncultured Candidatus Saccharibacteria bacterium
TTTTGTTATAGTGAACCAAGTCCGTCAACATTCTACCAAAATATCAAAAAATATGCTATAATTATAGAGTAGCTAAAGCCGACCTTAGCATAATCTGCAGTAGATTACGCTAAATTTCTTAGGTCATCAGAGCTTTATCAACGTGTACATTAAAAAACAGAATGGAGGAATGTTAATGATTTTTGCTAAATGTCTTACAGAACCTGAAGTCATCGCCAATCTCCCAAAGGACTATGAACACGAAATCTGTCCATGCATAGATGGCAGTGCTAAGCTAATCATCACTGATCCGCAGTACCCATATGAGCATTGGATCTTGCCCGAATGGTGGCTACTCGACCGTCACGGTGAACTGTGTTTTCCCTTAGATTATGGCCGACAAATCGATGCTCAGACAGCTCATAAAATTTTCAAGGATTTTAGCGCGTATCGGATTTTCTTTGGTCATTGGCATGATGATCTACAGGCCTTTGAAGTCTGCCATCATCCAACAGACGCTGATTATCTCTATGGTTATCCACTTAACCACAATTCGGGGCATAATCCATCGACTGAAAGAATCCGCCGTAGTAACGAACACCAACTAGTGTCAATCAGTAATAACCATCTCAGGGAGTTTACGTTTAATGCAATGAAGGAGTTTATGGATGAGTATCGAACTGTCTGCACGGCATATCAAACGTATTGTAGCGAGATCGCACTATATGCTAGTACAGTACGGCGTTTAGGGCTACTTTTTGACATGAACAATCTTATACTGGATACTAAAACCAGTAGTACCTCAATTCGCGTCTATCGCAAGGATAATTCCGCCGTGTTTCGTCGTTATTATTATGAGCTCGACGAGATTAAACGTCTCATTGACGAAAATATCCCTCAGAAAGGAGACATGATTCGTGACTGAAAAAATTACCCCATCGTCCCCCACGCTCAAGCGCATTGAAATTAGTAATGCCGATTTTATTGCTGCCTGCCGAGCCTCTCAACTTGGCAGTGCCATTGACCCTCACACTAAGGCACACTACGTACATTATCCAACTCTGGATTTCCGTATGGCGGTGCCAAATCTGTGGATTCTAGCTCGCGACGACAGCTCTAAACCTATCCCACCTTGGAAAATTGTATTAAAACCACACAAAGATTGGAGTAATTGCCAAAATTTACTGACGAAAAATCTCGGTTTCATTCGCGCGCGAGACGAACGAATTTTCTTTGGCCTTTGGAATTCAGAGGCTCGAGTTTTTACGCTAGTTGACCCACCTTACGCTAGCCACTTACTACTGATCGCTCATCAGTATCATGGTGGCTCCCAGGATTTTTGGAATATCAAGCCACTGGAGGCGAGCGTCTATCAAAACTCGCTGGCTAATTGGCAAATCGATTGCATTACCAACTCAGTTGGTCAAACCATTCAACATCGCTATGATATTCTGCTGTGCGAACTGGCGCCACACGCGTATCCACAAGTATTACGCTACCAGTATGAATTATACCAATTGCTGGGCGAACAAGTTTCCGTCTGAACTCCTAGTTCATCGAACACTCACAGGAAGTATTATGTTACCCCGACCATCGAATTTCAAAGAGAAAGTGAGGAAGAATATGCATACTTTTACACCAATTTTTCATCGAGGTCTTACCGCGCAAGAAATGTTAGATTATTGCAAACAAAGCACAATGGAGAACACTCGCCAACCAGCCATAGAAACTGATTCTACAGGTAAGGAATATGTCGTTGATTATGGTATTTCAATTTTTTCAGACATAGCCTCAGGTATCCCAGAACGAGATGATCTGTACACCCTGAGCCGCGCATTACCAGTGGATGGCGAATGGCTTTTGGATGAGCATTATGGCGTAGTGAGTCCGTTACGCCCACGACATATTGAGTCGCAGCTTTGCAAGAAGTATTTAAAACGCAAATCCGATGGTTTCCCATATAAGGTCTATTATCATTGTGGTTATTGGCACGATGAATTGCAGGCTTTTGTTGTGACCTTGCCGTACGAAGCGAGGCAGATTTTGTTAATGCATTGTCCAGGAGAAAAATTAGAAAATTTTCACGGCGTTAGTGAGTTTGAGATGATCAATGCGGAAAACAATCTGAATCATATGCAGTTATTATGCGCCCTGCAGCAAAGCTATGCTGAGCAGACTTTAAATAATGTTACAGCTCATCAGCACTATCTCGATCAAATCCCACCTATCCGCGAGGAAGTTGATCGCCTTGCTACCGTTATCGACCAACAAAAAACGGGATTATGGATCGAGACCACTGGTAGTCCGTATCGGGTATATCTGCGTCGCAAATCAAATGACGAAATCTGCGAATCATTTTACTACGAGCCTTCGACCGTGCAGAGACTTATCAAAAGTATTGAATGGCACATGTTGCATGCACCCCTCTGATGTCTGTTTTATCCCCCGCCGTTTGGTGGGGGAGTTTGCTTTCCGCGTTTTCTCCCCATTTCGGCTGCTCTATGCTATAATATATCCAATATGGATGTGGATGAAAAACAAATCGCTCACCTTGCTGAGCTGTCCGATTTTGCTTTGACTGCGGAGCAGAGCACGGCCTTGCAGGGGAATATCAAAGAAATTTTGACTTATATTTCGCAACTTGACGAATTGGACACCGAGGGAATCAAACCAACTTATCAAGTTTTTGAAATGGAGAATGTCTGGCGCCCAGATGAAATCCTCCCCCAGGAGGCCGACCGCGAACAGCTACTCGCTCTGACTCAAGAAGTGCAAGATTATCAAATCAAAGTCCCCAAGGTCTTGTAGGAGAAAATATGAAAATCGCAAGTAAAACCCAGAGTGCCGTTGAGTTGGTTAAGACTGCTCTCGAAAAGGCTCATCAATATCAGGCCGAGTATAATATTTTTAACTGGATTAACGACAACGCCATTCAACAGGCCGAGCAAATTGACGCAAAAATCGCTCAGGGCGAAAATCCTGGCCGTCTCGCTGGCGTACCATATGCCCTTAAGGATAATTTCCTCAGTCCACTTGGCGAAACTACCGCCTCCGCCGAAATCCTCACCGGATTCACTAGTCCCGTTACCGCCACTGCTGTCAAAAAACTTGAGGCCGAAGGCGCTATTCTCATTGGTCGTACTAACCTTGATGCTTTTGCTCACGGCTCCAGCACGGAAAATAGTTACTTCGGCCCCACCAAAAACTCTAAAGACACCACGCGCGTTGCCGGTGGCTCAAGCGGTGGCTCAGCCGTAGCCGTGGCACTCGATATTGTCGAGTTTGCTACTGGTACCGACACCGGCGGATCGATCCGTCAGCCCGCCAGTTTTAACGGTGTTTACGGCCTCAAGCCCACGTACGGCACGATTAGTCGTTACGGTGTAGTTGCCATGGCTTCCAGTACCGACTGCGTGGGCTTCTTTACTAAAAATTCTGCTGATTTAGACTTACTGATGGAAATTACCGCCGGTCAAGACGCTAATGATCTTACTACTTTGCCAGATTACTATGTCACGAGCAAACCTCAGACTGTGCAAAAAGTTGGCATTATTAAAGATTTTGATAATGACGCCGTTGATCCGGAAATCCGTCAAGCCTTAGCGCAAAAAGTTGAGCAATTAAAAGCGCAGGGAATTGAAGTCATCGAACTCGAGATGCCCGCACTCAAATATGCCTTGGCGGCTTATTATATTATCGTGCCAGCCGAAATCGCCAGTAATTTATCTCGGCATGATGGTATTCGTTATGGTTTTCGCAGCAGCGAGAGTGGAGATTTAGTTAGCCTCTATAACAATACTCGCGGCGAAGGTTTTATGCCGGAAAACAAGCGTCGCATTATGATTGGTAACTTTGTCTTGTCGAGTGGTTTTTATGATGCGTACTATCTCAAAGCTGCCAAAGCCCGCACGCTTATTATCAATGAATACGGCAAAGCATTCGAGCAGTGCGACGTTATCTTATCGCCAGTCAGTCCCAATCCCTCCTTTACGCTAGGCAGTAAGGTTAACGACCCGGTTGCCATGTATCTCGAAGATGTCATGAGTGTGCCGTTGAATCTCGCCGGTCTACCAGGACTTTCTGTGCCAGTAGGGCAGACCTCTGCCGGTCTAGACTTAGGCTTACAAATCATCGGTCCACGGCGTAGTGATCGTACTATAATTAACTTTGCAAAAACTTTGGAGGAGAAATAATCTATGTGGTCATCTGCTGTCTTTTTAGTCATCGCTATTGTCGCTGTCGGTTTGCTGATGTTGGTCGCTATGACCTTGACTGGCAAACGTAGCCATACTTTTAATGTTGAAGAATATCAAACCAAGTGGCTCCAAATCGAGAATGGTCTTGTCCGCGACGACCCGCGCACGTATAGTATGGCGGTTCTCAACGCTGATAAATTACTTGATAAAGCTCTGAGTGAAATGGGTGTTAGCGGCAAAACTATGGGTGAGCGTATGAAGAAAGCCAATGATCGTTTCGAAAACCCCAACGCCGTCTGGGGTGCACACAAACTCCGCAATCAAATTGCCCATGAAAATGATTTTGACATTGACTACAGCCAGGCCAGTCATGCCCTCGCCGGTTTCAAGCAAGCACTAAAAAACCTAGGAGCCATCTAATGAAATACATCCCCACCATTGGCATCGAATGCCACGTCCAGCTCTGCACTAAAACTAAATTATTTTCCGAAGTTGATAATGATGCCCGGCAAAAGTCACCCAATTCTTGTGTTTCACCAGTTGATTACGCTTTGCCTGGCATGTTGCCAAGACTAAATCAAGACGCCATTAAACTAGCCGTGCGTGCTGGTCTCGCCTTGAACGCCAAAATCAACCTCGAATCACGTTTTGATCGCAAGCATTATTTCTACCCAGATTTACCGAAAGGCTATCAGATTACCCAGCTTTATCATCCAATTATCGGCGAAGGTTACATCGAACTTCCTAGTGGCGGTAAGGTTCGCATCGAACATGCCCATCTCGAAGAAGATGCTGGCAAGCTCAGTCACGAAGGAAATTATAGTCTAGTCGACCTCAACCGTGCTGGCACACCGCTAGTTGAAATTGTCTCCATGCCCGATATGCACAGTAGTACCGAGGCTCGTGAATATACTAAAGAACTCTGGCGCGTCATGACTTATGCTGGCGTAACCTACGGCGACTTATATAATGGCAACATGCGTTTCGACGTGAATATTAGTATTGCTCCCGAAGGCAGTACTGAACTAGGTAAACGCACTGAAATTAAAAATCTTAATTCCTTCCGTAGCGTCGAGCGTGCTGTAGAGTATGAGATTAAGCGACAAACTAAGCTGCTCGAAAAGGGCGAAAAAGTTATTCAGGAGACTCGCGGCTGGAGTGATGCTACCGGTGAAACCACTGCTCAGCGTAGCAAAGAAGCTGCTCAAGATTATCGTTATATGCCCGAACCAGATATTCCACCCATTCGACTTACCGAACGCGATATTATTGAACAAAAAGGCAAATCCGGATTCAGCGTATTTATAACTCGCACTTTCTTACGAGAAATTGTTCCTGAAGATATTGTTGAGGTGCTTCTAGACTACCCAAAATTGGGCTGGAAACTTATGTCCATTAATTCTGATTACGCCGAACAGTATAGAGGTGGCGACGAGAAGGGTCCCTCTCGGGAACAAATTCCCGAAATTTATTCTAAACTAAAAAAGATTGCCAACTGGTTTTCTTCCGTTCTGCTCGCCGAGGAAAATGCCAGCTTACTCAATGATGAACTTCCAAGTAGTCAGCAGCTCATCGATCTTGTCGAGATGACCGAAAAGAACGAGCTCTCCAGTACTGCCGCTAAAGAAGTCTTCCTCAAATTCTTCGACCCCGAAATGCACTACAAAGATACTCGTACTATCGCCAAAGAACTTGGCGTGATTCAAGAAAATGACCTCAGTGCGCTTGAAGCAATTGTTGATACGGTATTAGCCAAACCTGAAACCACCAAAGCTCAAGCCGATTTCAAAGCCGGTCAAGAAAAAGTCCTTGGTTTCCTCGTCGGACAGGTCATGAAAGAATCCAGAGGTAAAGCCAACCCTAGTAGCGTCCAGGAAATCTTGCGAAAGAAACTCAGTTAGTGCAGGATATTCAGGACTGGTTTTCTCGGCACGTTACGCTTAATGGTGAACCATACTTTTTGGATGCCGATCAGACTCGTGCTGTCATTGACCAGCATCAGAATACTCTTGTGACTGCCCGAGCCGGTTCTGGCAAAACTCGCGTTATTGTGGCTAAAGTTGCTTATCTTGTTGCTCGTCAGGGCCTCACACTCGATCAAATCGCCGTTTTTATGTTCAATCGTACCGCAGCCGCTGAAGTTAATCAACGTATTGCCAGTGTCAAAATCGACAGCAAGCCTCTTACTACCGCAGATGTGACTATCGCCTCAACTTTCCATAAATATGCCCTCGATATTCTTAAATCCGCTCATCAGTCCCCACAAATTATTGACGAATCTACCCAAAATGCCCTCATTGGACAGCTATTTACCGCCGAACTTACTGCTAGCGGGCTCAAATGTAGCCCTCAACAACGCGAAACTTTACTTCGCCTCACTCATACTTTTATCGCGCGTGCTGGTCAACAATATCTTGGCACTACTGGTATCGAGCAACTCCAGCAAGACATCGATAATTATGTTCAAATTCATCACGATTCTCCCGAATATCAAACCTGGATTAACTTGCATAAAATCGCCCTAGCGGTTTATCTTAAATATCATCAGATGCTTTCGTCAAACCGAATGGATTTTAATATTCTCATGTCGCGCGCAGCCGAAATTCTCCGTCAGTCAAATTTAAGCACTAACTTTTCATATATTGCAAAGTTGCGTCAAATTATGATTGATGAATATCAAGATTTTTCCTACCTTTTTCTCAATTTAACCAATGCGATTCGTGAGTTATGCCCTAATGCTAAACTCTTTGCTGTTGGTGACGATTGGCAGGCGATTAACCGTTTCGCCGGCTCTGACTGTACCTATTTCCTAAAGTTTGCTAAATATTTTCCGCTAGATCAGATTAATATTAATCTTACAACCAATTACCGCAGTTGTCGTAAAATCGTTGAAAATGCTAATCGCTACATGTTAACGAATTATAATCCTAATGCCATCGGTGCTGTCGCCAAAAATCGCCAAGCTGGCAAAATCCGCCACTTTAATCCCGGTAAAGTTAAAATCAACCGCCAAGATTATCAAGAGGATGCACTGGGCGACGGGCGCTTCCAACTTGCCCTTGCTGAGGCTTGTCGTCTCGTACCCAGCAAAGTCCCCGTGTTGGCGATGCAATATCTGAAACAACTTTACCAATTGTGCCGTAAACACCGTAAGTCCTCAATTATGCTCTTGCATCGCCACAATTTTACTAGCTTCGCAAATACTGACTTAGTTAATCTCCAACAGGCACTTTTTCAAATATTAACACAGGATCGAATTATGACCGCTGAGCAATGCTCGCAGCAAATTCGCTGTATGACTATGCATAAGTCTAAAGGCCTCGAAGCCGACGTGGTAATTATCCTTGAGACGAACCACGAACAAGTCTTAAGCTCGCATCCCCACGCCACGATTTTTGAGATTTTCGGCGACACACTTGGCGCTGAACGCGCTGATCAGCAACGCCTATTGTACGTTGCAATGACTAGAGCTAAGAAACGACTCTATATTCTCAGTACCGACAAAAAACCACCGATTTAAAATATTCCCACAATCCTCCCTTTGTGCTATAATGTAGAAAAGTCTATTTTTAATGCCTATCATTTAAAGTCAGCTCCTGCTGGCAAAATATAAAGCATTAAACTTGGGAGAAAGTTAAACAATAAAAGGAACAGGAATTTCATGGCAAGCGAAGTCAATGACCTATCAAAACTCCGTAACATCGGAATCATTGCTCACATCGACGCGGGCAAAACCACTACCACCGAAGCGATTCTTTATCGCACCGGGCTTAAGCACAAAATCGACCTCGTGAAAGGTGGCACCGGTGGCGCTACTACCGACTGGATGGAGCAAGAAAAAGACCGCGGTATTACCATTACTTCCGCTGCGGTTACTGCTCAATGGAAAGGACACAAGATTAATATTATCGATACCCCGGGGCACATCGATTTTACCGCTGAGGTAGAACGTTCACTTCGCGTGCTTGACGGTGCCGTGGCGGTATTTGACGGTAAAATGGGTGTTGAGGCTCAATCTGAGACGGTTTGGCGCCAGGCTACCAAATACGGCATCCCACGTATCTGTTTTGTTAATAAAATTAATCAAATCGGTGGCGACTTCTACAAATCGCTAGATAGTATCCACAAACGCTTGTCTAAAAATGCCGTGGCGATTCACTTGCCGATCGGTTTCGAAAAAGATATTTGTGGTGTCGTAGATCTCGTTGATATGAAAGCCTACACTTACACAGATTATGCCGATCGCGAACTAACCGTTGGTGAAATTCCTGCTGATATGCTCGAAAAAGCCAAGAATGCTCGCTCATTGCTCGTCGAAGAAGCTGTGCAAGCTGACGAAGAACTTATGGAAAAATTCTTCAACCAGGGCGAAGAAGCTATCTCAGAAGTTGAGCTCAAGGCTGCATTACGTAAACGCGTACTCGACGGCGATTTCTTCCTTGTTACTGGCGGTGACGGCCGTGGCGTCATTGTCGAAAAAGTGCTCGACCTTGTGGCTGATTATCTGCCATCCCCACTCGATCGCGATCAAGGTCAGACCGTTGGTGTAGATCCTAAAACTGGTAATCAAATCATTCGCAAAGCCGACAACGGCGAACCGCTCACTGCGCTTGCTTTCAAGGTCGCAACTGACCCCTTCGTTGGTAAGCTTATCTTCGTGCGCGTCTATGCTGGTAAAATGACCTCTGGTAGCACAGTACTGAATGCTACTACCAGTAGCAAAGAGCGCATCGGTCGTCTTGTCCGTATGTTCGCTGATAAACGTGAAGAAATTTCCGAAATTACCGCCGGTGACATTGCTGCTGTGGTTGGTATGAAGGATGTCACTACCGGTACCACCATCTGTGATCCTGCTCATCCAATTCACCTCGAGGACATTACTTTCCCAGATCCTCCAGTTTCAATCGCTATCGAACCAAAAACCAAGTCCGACCAAGAGAAGATGGGTCTCGGTCTACAAAAGCTCGTCGAAGAAGACCCAACTCTGCGCGTACACACCGATGAAGAAACTGGCCAAACTATCATCTCTGGTATGGGCGAGTTACACCTCGAAATCGCTATCGACCGCTTGAATAAAGAACATGGCGTTGAAGCCAATACTGGCGCACCACAAGTTGCCTACCGCGAGACTATTCGTAGTACCGCCGAGGCACAAGGTAAACACATTAAACAATCCGGTGGTCGTGGTCAGTATGGTGACGTTTGGGTAAAATTTGAGCCAAACGAAGCCGGCAAAGGTTTTGAGTTTATCGACCAAATTAAAGGTGGCGTGGTTCCGCAAGAATATCGCAAACCAGTCCAGCAAGGTATCGAAGAGACTCTTAACGGTGGTGTTATCGCCGGTTATCCGGTAGTCGATATTAAGGCTACGCTTTACGATGGTAGCTATCACGATGTTGACTCTAGCGAACTCGCCTTCAAACTTGCTGGTAGCCTTGCCACGCGTGAAGGTATTAAGAAGGCTCAACCCGTCCTACTTGAGCCAGTCATGAAACTCGAAGTCACCACTCCAGAAGAATTTATGGGCGACGTAATTGGCGACATTAACTCCCGCCGTGGCCGCATTGACGCCATGGAAGATCTAAACGGTGGCGCCAAGTTAATTAAGGCTTTCTGTCCGTTGGCAAACTTGTTCGGTTACACTTCCGATCTTCGTTCGATGTCACAGGGACGCGCTGCTAGCTCTATGGAGCTCTTCGCCTACGAGGAAGTACCACCAAACGTTGCGCAAGAGATTATTGAAAACCGCAACAAATAAGCCAATCAAGCGCATCGTATATACATGTAAGGGTAAGCAGCATATCATACCATACGTATAATATGTAGATAAGAGATACTCCCCCACTTAGTTAAGTATGGGAGTATCTCTGGCTATGGATGGTCTTTGTCCGTGGGCGCGGACTGGGAAAGCATATGTTTTTGTTCCATAAAGATTAGGATTTGCTATCATGTCGTGAAAATCCAACCCATAGGCAAAGACGTCCATATCGTGTGCATAGCTACTCCAGCCGTAACCATTAATAGCAGCTAGCTTTATTGCCGCTACTGTTAATAATATATATCCACTACGCACACACCTGCAAGTTTTTGAGAAAACGCCACAGAGTTATGACGTAGCCAGTTGTAGGGGAGGGAGCAAGATATATCATCCCTCCCCCTACAGTACTAGACAGCGGACGGAGAAAGCATTATGCCGACCATTATTGCCAGAGGTGCTAATGGTATTTTTGCCAAAAGCTTGACGATAAGTGTTCAGATTGTCAAAATATGATGTCGACGACCAAACATCGTTATCGAGCGACATAGAACGCTGAACTCCGTATAGTAAATAGATAAATCTCCCACGGACAAAATAAGGCTTCAGCCATTAAAAAACTTGTGCTATAATAATCCCATACCACACTACAATTAAATGCGATAATTTTGATTTATGGCTTTTTGTCACATCAATGTCGATTAGCGTTTGATTATTGACAGGATAAGCTGGGTGCTTCGACTCCCCAATCCTGATTGTAGTCAAAACGCAATTCGCATTGGTAGTGTGGTAACTAAGTCGTAGCACCCATTTTATAATTATACTTAATAAAATTTAGTGCTACCTAATCAAAATCTATAGGAGGCACTATGCATATTATTAACAAAACTCATTTACCTAAACCTCTAACTATCAATCAGCAACCAAATTTCTTGGGTTATTTAGCTTCAATTAGCCTAGTTTTGTTAATAATATGCCTCATTTCTTCTATAGTAACCACCTTCACCAACGCTCAAGATGGCTCCTCCTTCAATCCGCCTGCCTGGATCCCATCTAACTATGTATCACTCAGCTTAGGCTCTATGCCAGCTA
>CAOZKB010000028.1 GCA_948571325.1 uncultured Candidatus Saccharibacteria bacterium
AATTAGAGCAAGAGTAAGCAAAATCCCGCCAATAACCGTTACTACAATACCGATGATTATTTCTCTAGTTACGCCGCCGCTTTCTACGGGGTATGTCTTATTTCTTTCGCCAATTACGGATTTGTTGATTTTATTATTGTTACCAATCTTAACTCCCATTACTTTCTCCAATCGTAGACTTACTAATTTTATTATTATCGCCCATGCTAATACTGTTGTCGTTATGGATTATGTTAATAACAATTTGCGATATTTCATCTCGCTCCTCTTTCTTGCCAAAATCAATAGTATATCCGTCAAGATTACCATATTTCTTTTCTAGCATTAGCAAAATATCGAGCACTCTACTTTTTACAGCATTCAGGATATCCGTATATTTCGATAGGGGTATTTTAATCCACGCATTATTAATTTCACAATACGCTTCTGGATTATAAGCTGCCACTGCGTTAGCAAGAATCGCATTTACAGATATAGATAAATCGGACTTATCTTCTCGCTTCTCAAAGCCCTCAATAGCAGTAATATTGTCCCTTAATTTAACATGGGTACAATCGGAGTGCTCGCTTTTTATCGGAATAGCCATATTACGCCTAACAAGTCTCCCGGCTTGTAGCGTATTGCCGAATAAAATGCCGTCAAACTCCCGATAGGCAGGAATATTATCATCTTTATATCCCGACAATTCAGAATCAATCCATGAAATAATCTCCGAACTGCCCAAATCTGAAAGTAAAATCTTCAGTTCAAATAAGGCATCGGTTAATTTCTTATTACCGTTTGCAACTTCAACTATAATCTTACTTCGCTTCATTGTTTTATTAACGTCAGGTTTGGTCATTCGGGTCGTTCCTTGAATTTAGATAATCTATATACTATGATAGCACACGACTTAGCACTCGTAAAGGTCAAGTGCTAATTATCATCTTAACTTGCTTCTGCCCAAGGTTAGGGACTTTGCTTTAATATGTGCCTCTACTTGGGCTATTTTTGATTATTGAGAAGCCAACGGTTATAGTCCGTAAAGAGAATATCTCGCCATCTATCAAGTTCTGCTTCCACTTCATCTGCGTCTAAATCGTATCTTTCTTTAGATTTAACAGGGGTATTACCTATTTTTTCGTGCGACATTTTACCCTTATCGTTCACCAGAGATCCATATCTTAGTATATATGCTAGATATATGTTAAGATATGGATTTTTTGTGTGGTGAAGTTGCAGGGAGAGATGGGGCTTGATGTTATCCCTCTACCTACAGTACTAGACAGCGGACGGAGAAGGCGTGGGCGCGGGTAACGTAAGTGGATGGGAGGATAGTAGTGCTACTAAAATTCTGAAAGTAGGCACTTGAGGTAGTAAAATAGGCGGTAGTAGACCAATAGTTATCATCGTAGCCTAGATAACGTAGTGAACCGCTCCAAGGATAGACGATACCACCACGGACAAAGTTGAACTTGTACAGTATGTACAAGTTCAAGGAGTTTTTCTCTGTTATTTTTTGATATTGATATTAACATTGAATTGATATGTGTATTTGTCCGTGGGGGATATATGTATACGCCGCACGATGTTTTAGTGCTTTTGGGTGCTGGTGGTAATAACTTAGTCTGGTCATCTACAGCTTACAGTGGCAGAAGAGACGCTTATCATCTAGAGCGTAATGCTAGTATTAATGTCTATACGTCCTATGCTGACCCGCGTAGTATTGCTTTCTCCGTCCGCTGTCTAGTACTGTAGGGGGAGGGATGATAGTGGGGGTTATTCCCAGGTGACTCCACCGTATTGTGGTACGGCCGTGATCCAGAGCTGACCAGGTGTAAATTTAATTTCGTTATCTTCGTTGTCACGGAAGATAATTTGTTTGTTTTGAGCAGATTTCGTCCACGAACCTTCAATGACGGTGCCGTTTTGGAAAATGTAGGCATCGCCGGAGCTCAATGTGGTAATGTTCTCATGGTAACCGTCCGCCATACGACCTTCTTGGACGATCATGGCTGCGACGGCTTTTGGTGCGACTTGTATTAATTCGCCACACTCGGTGGTAGTATTGGGCTGTTCTAGGCTAGCTGGACATTCATAAACCATATGCTGTTCGCCATTGGCGTAAGAGCGCAAATAGCGATTGCTTTCGGCGTCGTAATCGTAATTGATATTAAACATTGCAATGTTGCCGATGCGCATACTGACATGTGAGACGGCATTTGCGAGATTCATTGATTCGAATTCTTCGGCAGAAACACAATCGTCTTGTGCAGGTTCCATTCCGTCTTCACAAACGGTAATTCGTTGGGTGGCGACAAAAGCTTCGGCTTCTTCGGGAGTTTGACGCGGAAATGCGATGACATTTGAGGTACGATAGTCATGGTCAGAGTTGAATTTTGCTAAGTCACTGGGAGAGGTAAAAAGGTTATTCCAGCGGCGTCCACTATTGGTTTCATGCCACATATATTCGAGGCTTTCATCCAGGTTACGCTGGCCTCCGGCGTTTATGGCGCGAATAGCTTCATCGGAGCCACCGGCGTGAACAACTGTACAATCGAATGGCGTATCCCAGTCGAGATAATATGGTCTTAACGAGCGGATAGGGCCAATTACGCCAGTAGTTGGATTCTGAAAGACTGCCGCGAAGCGTGTAATGCCAGCCTCAGCGATAGCTTCAAAAACTACGCCAGCCTGCGTGAGCCCGGCTTGAGGACGCGCGCCGTCGTTGCCGTTAGGGATTTGGACGCAAAAAGTTGGGCTAGAATTGAGAGATTCGTCGGAGATTTCTTCGCCGGTAAGAATGCTATAAATTGGCTCAGTGAATTCGGCGGGGGCAATTTTGCTTGCTTCATGTTTTTTATTAAGCATAATTAATAGAAAGATGAGTGTGCCGATTAATAGCACAACAATAATGATTAAAGTAATAAGTAGGATTTTTTGTTTTTTAGTACGAGGTAGTTTCTTATTATGTTTAGCTTTTTTGTTAGATTTACTAGATTTATTTAATTTAGTAGAATTACTATCTAGCGGCTTTTCGGGCTTGGTTGAGGTCTTATTGTCTTTTGTGGGGGATTGGTCGGTTTTTTTGGTGGATGTTGATGATTTTTTGCCCATAAGAATGAATAACTCCTTTGATTTTTTGGTTGATTTTGTAAAATTAGCACAAAATCAATAATAAAACTGTTCTTATTTTATCATAAGCCGCGAGCAGCGTAAAGCTATGAGTAGCATAAAGTTGTGGCGGGCTACTGATTATCGTTTTCGATGGCAGTGACAGTTTGACGGATACGGGCTAGACTGCGTTCTTTGCCGAGAGTAGCTAGAGTCTGATGTAGGGCGGGGCTAAATGGTGCATAAGAAATGCTAATGCGAATAAGTGAAAATAGTTCAGCAGGTTTCTTGTCTAGTTGAGTGAGTAAGTTGTTTAAGGTTTCTTGTAAAGTTGTTTCATTCCACGTGACTTTTTCTAATGCTGCGGCAGCTTTTTGCAGTAGGTCGCTAAGGTCTTCTTCAGAGATTTTTTTGAGGAATTTGTTTTTGACAATTAAATCTAAGTCAATTTCGGGGTCAGTGAAGAAATATTCAGTCATTGCGCGGAGATCGGCTAGAGTTTTGAGCCGGTCATAGATGATGCTAAGGACTTGTTTGCGGTAGGTTTCTGGATAGGCTTGAGCGCTGTCAGGCCAAAAGTCTGTGGTACGCAAATAAAACTTGTCGATTCCCTCTTCGTCTACGAGGCGACGGATCCATTGACCATTTTGCCAGAGTAATTTAGTCTCGTCGAAACGAGCACCAGAAGTTTGGATGCGATTAACGGAGAATTTTTCAATTAATTCAGTTTGAGTATATATTTCTTGTTCAGTGCCATCGTTCCAACCAAGACAGGCGAGGTAATTGAGCATGGCTTCTGGGAGAATGCCATCCTTGCGATATTCGTTAACGGATTTAGCACCGTCGCGTTTGCCAAGTTTTTTGCCACCGGTAGGGCCGAGGATATGCGGTAAGGAAGCTAGTTTTGGCACTTTGAGTCCTAGAGCTTCGTAGAGCGCGAGGTAATTTGGTACGCTAGCGAGATATTCAACGCCGCGGCAGACCCAATCGACATCCATTTCGGCATCATCAACAATGTGAGCGAAGTTATAAGTTGGTAGTCCGTCGGCTTTAATTAGAATAATGTCGTCTTGGACTTCGGGGCCAGCTTCGAGGTTACCCATAACTTCATCATGCCAGTGGCGCGGTTTGGGGTCAGCTTTGAAACGGAGTGGTAAGCCTTCGTGCCAAGCTGGGGGGTTCTCGGGGCGGAAATTGCGATAAAGATATGGAACTTTTTCGGCGCTACATTGGTCACGGTAAGCTTGAATCTGTTCGCTGCTGGTGTCGTCGGCATAAGCGCGACCTATATCAATGAGCTTTTGTGCCCAAGCATGGTAGATAGCTTTACGTTTGCTTTGGAAATACGGTGCATTCGGTCCGCCGACAATTGGTCCTTCATCCCAGTCGAGCCCGAGCCATTTAAGAGTGCTTTCAATTAGTTCGGTGGCACCTTCGACGTAGCGGGCTTGGTCAGTATCCTCGATGCGGAGGATGAATTTGCCGTTGTTTTGTTTGGCGATAAGGTAGGGGTAAATAGCACTACGAACATTACCGATATGAATATAACCAGTAGGACTGGGGGCGAAACGAGTTTTAATCATATATTATATATAGCATAAAACTTTGATTTATGCCAGAACCTATAGAGAGGTGACGATGTTGCGGAGTTGTTTTTTTGTAAGGTTGTTATTGGAAGCAGTAATTTTGTAGAGTACGCCACCGTTGACCCAGGCTGCATCAGAACCGCAAATGTAAATGGTAATTCCCTGTTCGTGGGTAGTGGTATAGTTGTCTTTCCAAGTAGGGTCGACAAAGTTACGCTGCAGGGCTGAACTATCCCAAGAAGATTTTTCCTCCACTAAGGTGAATGAAGCGTTGTCGGGACCATCAAATCTCATGGTGAGTCGACCGTTTTCGGAAAAGATATCGCCTAGTGAATAATCGCGTGGAACATAGGATGGATAAGAAGCCTCGATGCCAGTTTGCATAGCAGCGACCTGCACGGAAATGTCGGGGATATTGGTGCTAACGAGATAAACAATCCCACCAATACAAGCTGCGGCACATCCGAAAGCGATTAAGAAGCGTGCTGCGCCACCCTTGCGACGGGTACGAACTTTCTTGGACTTAGTATGAGTTTTCTTGCTAGGGGTGTCATCCATACTAGAAATTGAACGAACGGCTTGCTCAAGCATGCTGGTGCTAGGTTCCGCGTAAGTTGATTTGCTGGGTAGGGCGCGCCGCGCGGCGGCAGGGGCACGATCGATTGACTTAGCAGCAACGGATTTGCTGATGGTTTTTGCTTTGGTGGTAGATAGTTTGTTATTGATTGCGCGTTTGCTATTGCGTGCAAGTGTGGTTTGGGATTTGGTTGACAGGTTCATAGTATTTGCGGCGCGACTGGTTGCGGACATCGGCGCACGATTGATACGGCTAGTACTGGCAGAAATCTTGCTGGAACGATTGACTGAGGCAGCGACTTTGTGTTCGGCAGCTTCCTTGGCCTTGGTGGACTTGAGTGCAACATTAGTGAACTTCTCGATAGTGTTGCCGAGTTCAGCCATTTCGGGTGAAGGGTCGGATTTAATGCTGCTAGCAAAAGCTTTGATAGAGGCTAGTTGATCAGAAACGTCGGCGCTATCAGTGGCCATGCGGATTGAGGCGAGGGCATCGGAAGTGGCGCGCGAAATAGCGTCAATTGATTCGGAGGGTTCTGGGGTAGCGTAGTTAGACGTATAGGAAGTATAATTCGTGTTTTCGGCGATTGGTTCGGCTGATTCGTCGGGCGTGCTAATGTTATTGACGAGGTCTTGCATCATGGATTGTTTCATTTTATCGAGCGCAGCTTTGTCAGGTTCAGCATAAAGATTACTGGATGATGCAGCATTATTATTGATATCGGCACTTGTATTTTCTTCAGCATTCGTGTAATAACCGTGAGCGTAAGCACTCATCATATCAGCGTACATACTGGACATATTGGAGTATGATTCGTTGGGCGTAGAGTACGAATTATTAGTGTCGTAGTACGATGCGCTAGCTTGAGAGTATAATTCTGGTGTGTTGGAGTATGATATGGCGCTTTCGGAGTATGGTGTGGAGCCGTTGGAGTACGAATTTTCTGGTGTGGAGTATGTTTGATTTGTGGCTGCACTCGTGTCAGTTGCGGTCTCTTCTTCGGCTAAAACTTCGTCAATAGTGGTAGGGGCGTAGTATGCTTCCTCGTCTTCAGCTTCGTCAGCTATTTCGTCCATTTCATCCGTCTCATCCATTTCGGCAGCTAGCTCGGCGGAAGCGGCATCTTCGGAATAGTCGTAAATCATTGTTTCTGCTGGTTCATCGTAAAAATCGTCATCCAACATGTCATCGGTTGGTGTATCGATAGCATTCATAAGATCTTGGTTGTGGACGCCTAGATTAATTAAGCGTGAGGGGGCAACTACATTGCGCTCAATGCGTGGACGTACGGATGAACTGTTATATTTGCCAGCATTAGAAGCAGTCGGACGTTTGACGTACCGACGATCGAGGATAGTGGAGGGCTGAGTCAGGCGGTGGGTCGCCGAACTGTCCAGTCGTCCCTGGTCTGATTGATGTTTGTTCATTGTAGAAAAATAACTCCTCGCTTTGCTTATGT
Source organism: uncultured Candidatus Saccharibacteria bacterium (assembly GCA_948571325.1). GTDB lineage: Bacteria > Patescibacteriota > Saccharimonadia > Saccharimonadales > Saccharimonadaceae > Nanosyncoccus. Next base: position 6,713 of record CAOZKB010000028.1, read on the forward strand.
CTATTATAACGGCAAGCGTAATGAAAAAGCAAGAGCAAAATCTGGAAAAATGGGCGAATAGGGTAAGATATGCTATAATAATATGTACGATGAATGTTTATCAAGATAAAAAACGCAAACAGATGATAAAAGTCGTGTTAGCGGAAATTTCGATGGTGCTGGCAGTGATATTGATTGTGGTGGTAGCGACTTTAGCGGCGATGGGTTTTTTTGTGAGTGGAGATGGAAATATTGAACAGTCTGGTTTGGCACAAATTCATTCAATGCCAACCGGAGCGACGGTCGAGTTGGATGGTAATGTGCTGTTTTCGCGGACAAATCTTTCTCGAACGATGCCGGAGGGCGAGCATTGGCTAAAGATTTCGCGCGATAAATACGATAGCTGGGAAAATACTTTGCGAATGAAGCCGGGGATATTATTGCGATTATACTATCCGCGGTTGTTTTTGTTGAATCGGACGGCAGAGATGGTGCGGGATTTTGAGAAAGAATTGGAATTTTATCAACCATCAGTTGATCGAACAAGTATTATTCATGCGGAGAAGGGTGCGACAATATGGAATTTGCTGGACGTGCGGGGTGATGAATTGAAAACCACGCCACTGAGGATGGCAGAAATTTTACCAAGCGTAGATGAAGAGACCGGGCAGTTTAGGGGTAGAATCGATGAATTGCGCTGGAGTGCTAATAGTGATCATCTGTTAGTAAAAATAAGTTACGACGGCCAGAAAGATTGGATTTTAGTAAATGTGAAGGATCCGAAGCAAAGTTTGAATTTAACAGAGACTTTTGGTATGGATTTTACGCAGGTGGAGATGGCAGACGATTCGGCAGGTAAGTTGTTTGTATTGGAAAATAAACATCTACGACGAATTGATACGGCTGGTCAGCAGATTTCGCGAGTGTTGCTGGACAATGTGGAGAATTTCGCCAATGAAAGTAGCAATATAGTATATGTAGGAGCGCCGGAAAAAAATACTAAGGGGGCGGAAGAACGACAAATCGGCACTTACCGTGATGGCGAGAAGGGTGGAGTGAAGCTAGTAACGGTAGGGGGGGCAACGCAGGTGCGGGCACAGATCGCGAACTATTACGGGGATGAATATATTGGATATTTGGTGGATAATCGACTGACGGTATTAGTGGGTAATTTACCAACCTATAGTGAAACTGGTGCGGACTTGTCAGTATTAACAGAACTTTGGAAAAATTATGAGCTAGGGTCAACGCCGAAGACTTTTGGCGTGAGTCCGGGGGGCGGGCATTTTTGGCTGCGGTCGGGTGAGCAAATGATGGTAGCGGGCTTTGAAGTGGAAGAGGTTTATCAGTATGATGTAACTGGTGTACCAAAGTGGCTAGATGGCGATATGTTTTATGCGGTGAGTGAGGATAGCTTGAGGGTGTGGGATTATGACAATACGAACTTGCGAACTTTGGTAGCAACCAAGAAGTATAAGGACTTGAGTGGCCTAGAAAATGAAACATTAGACGTGACTACTTTTTCGGAATATAAGTTGGCAAAATATCCAGTGATTTTAGCGACGAATGATAAATGGCTATATTATCTTGTGGATGATGGTGACGGCGGAGTGAATCTAGTGCGGGAGAAAGTTCGCGATTAATTGCCGAAGATGCTGTTCCAGATATTCTCGAAGAACGAGGGGGAGTTGGCTGGCATAGTGGCATTGTCGGAATTATTATTGTTGGAGTCTGCAGGGGATTCTTCAGCGATCTCGCTATCGCTGTAGGACGGATTGATTTGTTCGGCGGTAACTAGGAGTCGATAGCGTGAAGTACCAAGTGGAGTACAGGTAATGAGGGTAAGAATAGGCTTGTCGGTGGGGTAAATGAGGGCAGCGACGTTGTCGGGTTCGACGGTTTGGTCGCCAGTGATTTGGTAAGTGTAGCGCGTGGAGTTGTAATTGATGTAAATGAGGTCTCCAGGGACGAGGCGCTCGAGTCCGGAAAAGATGAATTTATATGGGTTGCTACTGTAAATATCGCCAGCGGAGTGTCCAGAAATGACGAGGTTGCCGATTTGCCCCGGCAGAGCGTTGGCGCCAGGAATCGAAAACTGTGCAACGCCGTGATTCATAGCTTCCATAACATCGTCGTAGTGAATATCAAAACTGACCGGAACGTCAACGTTAAGCTTGGGGATAATGAGACGTGGTTCGGCAGAAACAGTCTGGGTAATAGTAGGATCAACGGCGGTAAGGTTAGTGGTCACTTCGTCGGTTTTTGGTACGATGTAGGCCATAATGGGAGCAAAGATAAGGCGGTTATACTGAAGGAAGAGTCCAGCGAGGATGATAAAGAGTACGATAAAAGCGGGGATGAGCTTACGGGTGCGGCGGGCGCGTTGAACTTGACCGGTGGCGACGCGTTCATTTTTCATTTTTTCGGTGGCGAGATAAGTTTGGGCGGCTTTAGCATAATACTCGCTGTAGTAATTTTTGTAATAATCTTGCCAGGCGGAATGATATTTTTTCCATTCTTCGTCGGTAGTGGCGGTATTGATTGGCGCGTCCTTGAAAGTGGAATAACTATTGGTTTGCGCGGTAGATTGCGTAATGGAGGGCTGGTTGGAGTACGAGCTTGTGGTGGTGGAGTATGTAGCTGAAGAATTTGGATGTGATGCTGATTGGGTGGAGTATGAGTTATTGGAGCTGGAGTATGCTGTGGAATCTTGGGAGTACGAATTTTGGGCTGCGGAGTATGAAGTTTGGGCGGGAGAGTATGATGATTGGTCGTCGAGGTATGAATTTTGACTGCTAGAGTATGATGATTGAGGCTGAGAGTATGAATTTTGGGTGGTTGGGGCGGTGGATTTTTTGACGAGGATATCTTTGGAATTAGGCGGGAGGTTTTTAAGATTTTCGACGGTCGATGAATAGGCCGCAAGAACTTTTTTGCGCGCAATTTCGGCAGCAGTTTGACGCTGCCGTTCGGAGCTGGAATTCCCACCGTAGTATTCGTCCATATTAAATCTATTATAACACAAGATTCTGTGCTATAATATAGATACGGGATTTGATTCCGTAGAAATTCGGTGAGAAAATTAGGATTTTGAGCTGAATTTTATCAATTTGATGGTTGGGCGAATGGCGGAACTGGTAGACGCGCTAGACTCAAAATCTTGTCCTCGTAAGAGGGTGAGGGTTCGATTCCCTCTTCGCCCACCAACTAAAGACGATACGTTTGATACAAAGATGATTTAAAGGCTCCTGTTTTGGCAGGAGTTTTATGATTTGGAATTGAAAATTTTGTTAGCCAGTTTAGTGAAATAATGTAATACTGGGATGGCAGCAAAGGTAAAGATGAGACAAAAGACAACTAGTTGAATAGAAATATTATTAGTGAGGCTAAAAAGGTTACGCAAGAAGATAAGGCTGAAGCAAAAACCTATGATACAACCGCTGAGGACGATTTTTTTGTAGTGGTCAAGGGGCTTGCTGATGTTGTAGATTACGAGGAGACCGACGACGCAGATGACGAATGTGGCGATGGAGGATATTTCAGGCATACCGAGGTGAAAAATGCTACCAAAGACAACAATAAGGGCGACCATTAATGCATCAGTGATGCCACCTGGGAGAGCGCGGGAAATGATATTGCGGATAAAACTACCTTTGATGAGGTGAGTATTGGGCATTTGTGAAAGTAGGAATGCTGGTGCGCCAATGGTAAACATACTGATGAGTGAAACTTGTGCAGGGATAAGTGGATAAACGACGCCAAAGATGATGGATAGTAGGGCAGTAAGGACGGAGAAAATGTTTTTGACGAGAAAAAGGCTGCCGGCGCGCTCTAGGTTGTTGACGACTTTGCGGCCTTCTTTGACAACACTGGGCATTTTGGAAAAATCGGATTCGAGTAGGACGAGTTGAGCGGTTTGGACAGTAGCTTCGCTACCAGAGGCCATGGCGATTGAACAATCAGCATCTTTGAGCGCGAGAATATCATTAACGCCATCGCCGGTCATTGCAACGGTATGGCCTTGGGTTTTGAGTGCGCGGACGAACTTGCGTTTTTGCTCAGGGGTGACGCGGCCAAAAACAGTGTATTTTTTGATGGCACGCTGAATGGATTTATCGTCGGTTAGCGTAGTGCAGTCAATGTATTGATCGGAGTTTTTGATGCCGGCTTGCTTAGCTACTTGAGCGACAGTGAGGGGGTCGTCACCGGAAATAACCTTGATGTCGACGCCTTGTTGATAGAAATATTGAAAAGTGGCTGGAGCGCTGGGACGGATGGGGTTGGTGAGAGTAAT
>CAOZKB010000029.1 GCA_948571325.1 uncultured Candidatus Saccharibacteria bacterium
CAAGACATGACCTCCAACATCTGCCAAGACACCAAGGCTGCCAACGGAGCTAATACCGTCACGCCCGGCAATGAGGTCGAGAAACGCCTCATTGACGTGCGTGACGGGAAAGAATACTGGGTAGCTAAGCTTGCAGACGGGAATTGTTGGATGACGCAGAATTTGGCGTTGGACCTCAATGAGAAGACGTTGCCGTTGAAACCGGAGACGAGTGATGTAAGTAGGGAGTGGAGGCCGACAGCATTAACTGAAACTACAATACCAGTAGCATTATCTCCGAGTGAATATGGCTCAATCTATAATTATAACCATACGCGATCGTGGAACCTAGGTAATTACGTATTGACAACACCAGAACGCAGCCGAATGTGCCAATTGCCTGGGCAGACAGATTGGAATTCTCTGCCGACTGGGGTATCACTGAGTGCATGTGAGAATTTACAAAATGTAGATAACTGGTCGCCGTCTTTTGTAGCACAGAACGGTAAATGGGGTGATTATAATGGCTACGTGGCGGTGACGGATGGGGCCTATGATGCGCATTATACAATAGGAAATTATTATATGTGGTCAGCCGCTACAGTAAACACTAATTCCCTAACAAGTCCAGGTGGCGATCATTCGAATTATAATCCGAATGATGCGACAAGTTCGATTTGCCCGAAGGGCTGGCGATTACCAAAGGGTGGTATGAATGTAATTAACGCAGAGAAACAATTCGCTGATTATACGAAATTATTTTTAAGTTATAACTGGATCCTGCAGGACTTAGTAGCGAATCAACGAGTAGTTATTACTGGAGGAAATTCAGCGCGTAAACCGTTTTACATAACGCAAGCTGGAACTATATCTTTAGCCATGGGAACTTTACGATATGTGGGAAATAGCGATTTTTATGCATTATCTACAGCTGTGGGTCACCCGGATGCAGAGTTCATGTATGTTACATGGGCGCAGTCGATAGACACAGTGGTACCATCGTTGAAATTTAATCGTTTCCACGCGGTATCGGTGCGTTGCCTTGCTCGATAATCCAAATTAGTATATTTTTAGATTTGACAAAACACGTTCCAGGGAAGCTAAAATATTAGAAACCTTAGACAGGTGTATAAATTTATACAAAATTGGCAAAAGTGTATAAGTTTTGAACGGAAAAATGACAGAGAAGTGACATTTTGTGGGATTTGCGGGCGAGATATTGGGGTTTGGGATGCTTTGTGATATAATTAGGTTATGACTAAAACTGCGAAATCATTAAAGAATATGAAGGTTTATTCTAGCTTAATGAAACAAAAGGATAAGGTAAAGAGTAAGACCGCGAAGAGTGGATCGGGGAGTTCGAGCTCAAACCCGAAAAAGCGGCTGGCTCCACTACCAAAAGACCCGTGGAAGCGGTTTTTGGCGCATTTTCGCTGGGAGAGGATTAAAGCTTATTGGTTCTCAAAAGCCGGCTTGAAGCGCATTGGAAAGATTTTTGCGGCTTGTTTCCTGCTCGGGGTGATTGGGGTGGGAGCGTTGTTCGTTTACTATAAAAATCAGCTGAAAGAAATCCAGCTGAATGATTTGACGATTTCGGAGACAGTTAATACATATTTGGATCGCAATGGCGATGTGCTTTGGGAAGATAAGGGTGATTCTAACTACCGCTTAGTGGTAGATGGCGACGATATTGCATTATCAGCGCGGCAAGCGACAGTGGCGATTGAGGATAAAAGTTTCTACAATCACCCCGGGGTGGACTTTTCGGCGTTAGTACGGGCGACTTTGTCGACTTTGAGTGGCAAAGGCGTGCAAGGTGGTTCGACTTTGACTCAGCAGTTGATTAAGCAGATTTATTTCTCGGACGAGGCAGCCTCAGCCAACCGCGGTGGTATTGCGCGTAAAATCAAGGAGTTGATCCTGTCGATTGAGCTGGAAAAAATGTACAGCAAAGAGCAAATTATTACAATGTATCTTAACGAATCGCCTTACGGCGGACGTCGCAATGGTATTGAGAGCGCTTCGCAGACATATTTTGGCAAGAGCGCGAAGGATTTAACTTTGGCAGAATCGGCATTGCTCGCTGCGATTCCAAACAATCCGGCGGTTTTGAATCCATACAATGAATACGGGCATAAAGATTTGATTGAGCGGCAACACAAAGTTCTGGATGATATGGTGGATATGGAATATATTACCGTGGACGAAGCTAATGAAGCAAAAGAAGTGGCGATTTTGGATCAGATTTTGCCGGAAAGTAGTCAGTACGAGAATATCCGGGCGCCGCATTTTGTGATGGAAGTGCGAGATTATCTGGAAGAGAAATACGGCATGCAGACTTTCCGTAACGGCGGTTTTACCATTACGACCACATTGGACTCGCGAGCGCAGCAGGCAGCAGAAGAAGCTGTAGCGGCAGGCGACAAGATGCGCTATATGAACCGGAGCGATAATATTGCTTTAGCGTCGGTAGACGTAGAGACAGCACAGGTGATTGCAATGGTGGGGTCGATTGATTGGAACACGCCGATTTATGGCGAGGTAAATGCAACGGTTTCGAGCTTGGAGCCGGGTTCAACGATTAAGCCGATTCTAGATTATACGCCACTATTTGCGCTGACGGGTGAGAATGTTTACGGTCCAGGCACGGTGCTAAGGGATGAAAACATTGATTCGTTGTACTGTGCAGGCTATACGGGGGCTTGCCAATTGCGCAATGCGTCAGGACGATTCTACGGGAATTTGACGATTCGGCAATCGCTGGGTAACTCATTGAACATTGGGGCGGTGAAGGCGCTTTATACAGTGGGGATTGACGAGGCACTGGAGATTGCACGAGGGTTAGGTGACAAATCGTATTGCGCAGACAATAGCGCAGCTGGGCTTTCCATGGCAATTGGTAGTGGTTGCGGCGTGAAGATGATTGAGCATGCGAACGCTTATGCGTCGATTGCACGCGGTGGGGTCTATAAAGACTTAACATATGTACTTGAGGTGAAGGATCAAAGTGGCAAGGTGGTTGATCGCTGGCAAGATACGGCGGGGGAACGTATCGTGGACGAGCAGGTAGCTTATGAGATTTCTAGCATCCTGAGCGATTCTTCGGCACGGTCAATTACATTCGGCGGTCAGGCAACTCAGTTCGGGTTTGTGGTACCAGGCGTATGGACGGCTAGCAAGACTGGTACAACCACAACTACGAATAGTAGTGTGGCAAAAGATGCGTGGTTTGCCAGCTATTCACCAGTAGTGGCTACAGTGGTTTGGAACGGGAATCACGACGGAGCAGGATTATCCAGCAACACAAACGCGATTGTCCGGCGAGTGGTAAATGATTATATGGAAAAAGTGCACAAAGAGGTCTACGCGGCCGATGGGCGCTGGAAATCGGGCGACCAGCCAACGCGACCAGCAGGTATTCAAGAATTGACCGTGAACGGAAAGAAAGATATTTGGCCAAGTTGGTACAATGGTAATAAGAAAGCGCAGATTACTACTGAAAAAGTAATGTTTAACCGCTTGAACAATAAGCGCGCAGCGGATTGTACGCCAGAAAGTCAGAAAATTGAAGTAGAAATTATAAAGAGTGTTGACCCGGTATCAGGTTCGGAGATGCGTGAGGTGCCAGAGCCGTATCTCTATGATGAGATTGATGCTTGCGACATTCCAGACGAAACAGCAACTGGAAAGAAGCCAGAGGTAACAATTTCTGGATATCAAGATAATGACACTGGCGCATATATGATTGAAGTGAATTTCGTGAAGGGAACTTACGATCTGAACACATACAAGATCGTGGCGGATGGCAAGGTAGAAAAAACCGGCAAAGCGGGAAGCAATATGGTGATGTGCAACCTGGGTATGAATAAGCCAAATTCCCTGACCGTGGAGGTAACTGATGTCAATGGGAATACGGTGACGAAGAACTACGTGTTCCAGTAGGGGGGCATAGGGGGCTGAGGTGCATGGGGCTGGGGGGTGGAGAATGTAGGGGCGGAGAATGAATAGAAAACGTTAACGTTCGTTGTAAGCTGTTTGGGGAGTGGAGAATGTAGGGGCGGCAAGTGCAACTTGCCGCCCCTACAGAATCTTGGATTTACTGTGTTTTATGGCTTAGGGAATTCTGGAGCCTATGGAATTCTTTTTGGGTTTCCGGGATTTTTGGAGCTTATTTTGATCTATGAGGTTTTGAGTTTTATTGTGATTTGGCGCGGCGAGGGGAGATTTTGGTGGCCTTAGTAGCTCTGGAGGTTTTAGTAGTAGGGTGGGAGCGAGTCGGGCCGGCGGCTCTGCTCCTAGAAGGCACACTGACAGGGCGAGCGGTGCTGGTTTTGGAAGCTACGCTAGTGAGGCGAGCGGTGCCAGAGCCGCCGGCCCGGACTTTTGCCGCAGGAACATTGGCCAACTTGGCAAACATCATGCGACCGGCAGAAGTTTGGCGAAGGCGCACAAATTCGATGGTTATCTCGCTGCCGACTTTGTCGTCGGCGCGATCGACGACCACCATGGTGCCGTCAGCGAGATAACCGACGCCTTGATGGGCGCCTTCGCCAACCGCCACGATGCGGACTTGAGCTTGTTCGCCGGGGAGGTAATCACCACGAAGCGCCAAAGCTAAATCGTTAATATTAAGCACATCAACATGTTCAACCGTAGCGACTTTATTGAGGTTAAAATCGTTAGTGAGGATGGCGCCGCGGCTCGACTTGGCAAGTTCTAGCAGGCGATTGTCGACTGGAGTACGGTCGAGCGGGTCGTCCAAGATCGTCAGATTAAAAAAGACGACCCGCTCGAGATCGCTCACGGTGTCGAGCGCGGCGCGGGCGCGGGCGCGTTTTTCTGAATCTTTACCATCAGCTAATAGTTGTAACTCGTGAATTACACTGCGCGGAATAACCACATCATCGCTGATGAAGCCGGTCTCGGCGATAGCAAGTAAACGCACATCCATTAAGGCTGAAGTATCAACATAGACTTTACGCTTTTGACTATTATTCAAGAGAGGTTTTTGGCTAGTTTTAACGAGAAGCAGAGTGGTTTCGGTCAAAATTATCAGAGTAGCTAATAAAATTATAAAATCCATATTCCCTATTTTAACACAAAAATTCAAAAAATGGTAGATTATACTTGACTTTTATGATAAAGTGTGCTAGAATAGGGGTGGAGGCTGGGATTTTGATGGCCTTATTTCGGTAACCAGCGGAGTTCTTTGATAAAAAGGAGGAGAATTATGGCAGTAATACAGCATTTTGGAGCAAATCAGATGAAAGAATTAAAAGAGTTTCTCTACGAAGCTCAACGTTTGGGTTATGGGGGAGAAAACCTCAGGGGAGCAAAAGTGATAGAACTGAAGAATGCGCCAGTTTTGGACATAGGAGGCGGCAGCCAAACAGAAACGCATTACGAATGTGGACTCATTGAACGAATTCGAAATGACGGCGCATCTGAACTACTCTATTGCTCACCGGATGAGCGTTTCGTCTACATTGACAAATGGTATGGCGGGGAGCCGTTTGCGGGAATGACGACCGTTACATATAATGGCGTAGCCTGTTTTGCGATGACATATTGGGAAAATTGTTTGAAGGCGTGGACAAGGAGGAAATCTATACGTTCTTGAAAGCTGCGCTACAAAAAATTGACCCTGAGTATCCTTGGAGGGGACCCGACGAGTATGTTGACTCCAACCAACAAGATGCAAAGACAGAGTTATGTTATAAAAATCAATGGTCAGGGGATAGCGGCGCAAAATTCAGCGGTGAAGAAACCATCTATTTGTGGAGATCTGAATGTAACGGATGGAGAAAATTTGGCCGGAAAATTTACGAAATGCACTACCACGGTGGATTGGTCAATATGTGGTGATTCCCTCCCTCATGCAAAATTGGTCTGGATGAAAATCTGGACCTTTTTAATAACTGGCGAGCTCTGGGAGGTCTACATCATGTTTGTACGCATAGTCGCGATTGTCGGCGAGGATCTTTTGGTATTTTTGTGCAAGGTCGTCGCGGTTTAGCCGTTTAGCAACATCGGTGGCAAGATGATAACGCGAGGCGTGGTTAACGCTGAGCATTTGAAATGGCGTAGTAGTGCTTCCCTGCTCCTCAAAACCATGAACATGAAGGCGCTCGGAATTCGTATATTGCGAGAGGATTTGATGCAATACTGCAGGATAGCCATGAAAATTAGCGATAATCGGCTTATCTGCAGTGAAAAATTCGTCAAATTTCTTCTGCGTGAGCGGACGTTCGGCCAAACCAATATGATTATAGGACAAAGCATTGATATTTATAAAACGAAAATGCAGTTCAGGCAAATCTTGACGGAGGATTTTAAGCGCGGCGAGAGCTTCGCAGGAGACGATATCGCCCACGCCAACCAAGACGAAATCAGGATCATCGTGGGGGTTGGCTTTTTTGATGGTTTTGACCTGGACGGTGGAGTCGTCGGAATTTGCAGAGACGGAAGGCGACTTTGGGCCGGAAATCGTCACTTCACTGCCGTCGGCAAAATCGACGATTGCGACGCCACCACTGGCGAACTGAGCGTCAGCTTGATGAGAATTGAGCCAGCGAGGTTGTTCAGTTTTATTAAATGTGGCGAGGTTGACCATATTTTTAGACTTTGTCAGGTAGATAAAAGTGGCTTCAGCGGCGACATCATCCAGCGGGAAAAGGCAATTGGCACGGCAGCTAGGGTTGCTTAGCAAGGCGGAGATAAGCGCAGGAGATTGGTGAGTAAAGCCGTTATGATCTTGGCGCCAGCAGGTGCTGGTAGACAGAAGATTGGCGGAGGGGATGTTGGGTCGCCAACTAACCACGGCGGATTGCTGGAGAAACTTGATATGCTGAAGAATTTGTGAAGTAATAATATTAAAAAACGACTCGTAGCTAGTCATCATAGCCGATTCACCGTTCATTAAGTGGCCGACCATACAGGCGAAAAGAGTATTCTCCGAAAGCATTTCGATAATTCGGCCATTGGCAGCTTCAGGCAAATCCCAGGCTTTTTGCGGTAAATCCCAAGCGCGCGACTCAAACTCATAAATAGCATCGAGCTTATTGCTAGTGGTTTCGTCGGGAGAAAAAAGATAGAAATCGGGATGCTTAAGCATAAAATCCGACATCGCAGCGCCAATGCTACGGGCAGGTGAGAAAAATTCTTTACCTGGAGCCTTAACTTCATCAATCATAATTATTTAGTTTCCTTCCCTTCTTCTATTTCGTCAATTGTAAAGCCAGTTTTTGGATTAAAAAGCTCGTCAAAGTGATAGATTTTTAGCCACTCGTCAAGCATTTTGAGCTCAGTGGGGTCAGTTTTAGCGGCTGGGAGAGGGATTTGATGGGCAAGAAAATTGCCGGCGATTTTCTGACCGTGGAGCTCTTTAGGGCCAGTGGCGCCTTTTTCGGTGCGGAGAATGAAAAATGGGTGGCGAACATCAGACGCCTCGGCGAGGGTGCGCTGGAAGGTTTTGGGATCATCGCCAGCAATCACAAATGGCGTATAGCCAAAACCGCGAATTAGCTCGCCCAGCTCGCGTTCGGATTTGCGAGCATAAAGGGTAGGGGCAGAAATTTTGTAACCGTTGAGATGCAGGATTGGCAAAACGCGGCCATTATAGGCGTGGTTACCAAGTAGCTTAACAAGATTAAGAGAAGCAAGCGCGGTAGCGGTCTCCATTTCGCCATCGCCCAAGAGGACGGCGACGGTTTTTTCGGGATGACCGAGAGCATAGCCGTAAGCGGCGCCAAGAGCATAACCTAATTCTCCACCCTCGCAAATCACTCCTGGAGTGATGGGGCTGGCGTGCGACGGGAAGCCGCCTGGCCAAGAGAATTGATGACAAATATAAGCGAGGCCTTTTTCGTCAAGAGAGGCCTTGGGGTCAACTTTAGCTAAATCACCATCAAGGAAAAGATTAGCTTGGAGTGCGGGGAAACCGTGTCCAGGGCCGAGAATAAAAGAGAAGTCTGGGTCGACGACAAGTTCGGTTTGAGGTTGAGTTTTGACGGCGACAGTTTTTTGGTCAAGACTGCGAAGATCGGCGATGGTAGATTTGGGTTTAAGATTAGCGACGGTGTTCTGGCCGGAAATTGAGCGGCGTTCGCTATAAAAAGCACGTAAATTAGCGTAGGCGACGTTGATACCATGACAAGTACCCCAGTGACCGAGAAGGCGAGGTTTAATATCCTCAAAAGTTAAATCATGCTCCAGCAAATAATTGGATTGCAAAAAGAGTTGCGCCACTGTCATATAGTCACAAGCGCGAACTCGGCGCTTAATCTGTTCGCTATTCATACCTCCAAAACTGCTCATAGTTTAATTATAGCAGATTACTAGGAATTTTGGACTTTTACCATAGCGGCGCGAATGACAGCACCGTCGTAAAGGTAGCCAGGACGCAGAGTTTCGGCAATAACTTCGGTGTCACCGTCACCGTCAACAGAAACCGCTTCGTGGAAGTCTGGGTTAAAAGTAACACCGGGCTTGGAATTGATTTTGGTGAGTCCGAGAGCCTGCAAGGTCTTGTCAAAGCTTTTTTGCAAAGGCGAAAGTTGCTCAGGATAAGTAGAGAGAGCGCGCTCAAAATCGTCGATGAGAGGAAGGATTTTAACAATGGTAGACTGCTTGGCAATACTCATACTTTGGTTTTTTTGAAGCTCGGTTTGTTTGCGGAAATTCTCAAAATCAGCACGCGTGCGCTGAAGGTCGGAAGTTAATTCGGTAATAGTAGCGTTGAGTTCTATCGCGTGAGAATTGGGCTGCGGCTGAGTTGATTGCTCAGCTTGAGTGGCGCCAGTAGTATTCTGCTCAACGTCTTCTCGTGGCGTGCTTTGCGATTCTTCTTGCGTCTGCGCTGTGGTGGAATCTGCGGGATGAGGATTCATGAGGGTGTCATCGGTTATCTGGGGGGATTTTTTGAATTTTGTCATAATTATTACTCCTTATTTTACTAATAATGCGGCCTCGAGAGCGTCACCAGCATAACGCACGAGCGACATAACGCGACTATAGTTCTGGCGAGTGGGGCCGAGGACACCGATGTAGCTTTGGTCGGAAAAGGGAGAGCGAAAACGACTGATTATGAGAGAGGATTGAGAAGATTTGCCGATGGGGTTTTCTTGACCAATGAAGATATTTAGAGGCTGTCCAGGGGCGGCTTCGCGAAGCCACGGTTCAAGATTATCGAGCAATTTAGCGACGGATTGGACACGCTGAGTATCGAGAAATTCAGGTTGCGTAAAGAGGCGCGAGATGCCTGAGATATAAAGCTGCTCACCGATGGTAGCTAAGCCGAGGTTACCAGTAAGTTCGACAAGCGAATCAACAGCGCCGCGGATGGCTTGGTCAGCGCGACTCTGTGAACTAATGCGAGCTTCGAGAACATGGGAGCTACGTTCGGGTAGGGGCTGGGGAGAGATATGTACTTCATTAGTACGATCTGAATTGAGAGATTCGGTAAGAGAATTAACATAATAACGATAACCAGCGTCCGTCGGTACGCGACCAGCAGAAGTGTGAGGCTGAGCAATGTAGCCGCTTTCTTCGAGGCGAGCCATTTCGGCGCGAATAGTGGCAGAAGAGACATCAAAAAGCTTGGCTAGAGTAACGCTACCAACCGGGGTAGCAATCTCAGCATATTCTTCGATAATAGCAAAGAGGATTTCTTCTTGTCGCTTGGTTAAACTCATGTTCTAGTTCCCTATTTAGCGCATGATATGAGCTAATAGTAATATTATAGCGAATTAGCAGTCAAAATGCAAGACTGCTAATTTAGGAATCTGGCGGAGCTTAGCGGGCGAGACAACGGATTGGGAAAACGTTGCCGCGACTGCCGGAATATGCAGGAACGATTGCATTTTCGTCAAGATAGTAATAGTTGGCAGACGTGCTGGTGTGGGTTGTGCTAGCGTTTCCCCAGTTAAAATTAACCTGTGCAATATTTTGCAAGAATCCATATACTGCATTAAACATTCCGGCACGGGTTTGATAGAGGGGCTTGCGCGTAGGGTCTTGATAGGCTGTGCCGCTGGCTCCCGTGCCAGCAACGCCGGTAAGAATTGGTGTAAGTCGTTCGCTAACGCCATTCGAAACATATTGATTAGCTTCAGGGTAGCCATAATGGCGTAATAATTGATAATAACTTTTATTAATATCCAAGGGTAAACGATTTGACAAGTTAACGTTATCAGTAGGCAATTGCCAATTTTTGGGACAGATACTATTCGGAGCGTTTCTTTGAATGGGTGTGGTAACTCCTTCAGTGGAAAGGTCAGCGCTTTCGGCGGTGGCAGCGTTCCAGGAATAAAAGTTTCCTAAGAGATAGTGGGCGTCGTAGTTACCCCCGTCATTAGCGGCATTGGCATTGACAGAAAGCGGGCCGCTGTAGACTTTTGGTGTGCCGTCGAACCAGGAAAGTTGACGAACAGCACCATAAGATGTGGTGTAATTATCTTCCGTGGTACGCCAGATGCTGTCTTTTGTGACGTAGGTTGGTTGCCATTTTGTACTGCTAACATCAACAATGTCTCGACAAACTTGGTTAAGTAATTGACCAGTGCGGGCAGCAACTGTTGCTCCGCCGAGTGATGCGTTGGGATCAGACTTGGATGCCGTACTACATAAGATACCCCGTGATGGTACAGCGAGTAGGTATTGATTAAAACTGTATGATAATACATCGTTATTCGTAACATTACTGTTGGCTGCGGGGATTTCTGTCTCCGTCTCGCTGCTAGGACTCCAACTAGCAGCAACATCAGAAGTAGTTGGTGTGAGTGGTAATGTAGCTACGCCATGTTCGTCAGTAGTAGACTTTAGATCTAGTGCCAAATTCTGCGTCATCCAACAATTCCCATCTGCAAGCTTAGCTACCCAGTATT
>CAOZKB010000030.1 GCA_948571325.1 uncultured Candidatus Saccharibacteria bacterium
TTTCCACAAGTTTTCCACAAGTTTTCCACAGATGCAATAATTTG
The DNA here is from genome assembly GCA_948571325.1 of uncultured Candidatus Saccharibacteria bacterium. Taxonomy (GTDB): domain Bacteria; phylum Patescibacteriota; class Saccharimonadia; order Saccharimonadales; family Saccharimonadaceae; genus Nanosyncoccus. The sequence goes on from CAOZKB010000030.1 coordinate 45, forward strand.
AGTAAAATCGGAGACGGAATGATCATCAATGACAAGTTGGCGAGTACTATCATCATTGAGCTGAAAATTAACTGTAATGCGAGCCGTTGGCAATAATTCTGCAATGCTGCCCGCCCATTCAACTACGATAATACGTCCGGGGAGAGCTAAGGTTTCAGAAAGTTCTGCGCGCATAATATTCATATCGTTGAGATGGTAGAAATCATAATGCACTAATTCCCCACTGCCTGCAAGCTGATAGCGCTTAGAAATCAGAAAACTAGGGCTGGTAATTGGGTCAGTAATGCCTAGCCCAGCAGCAAGACCGCGTGTAAAAGTAGTCTTCCCTGCGCCGACGTCACCGACCAATTCTAAGACAATAGAGGGCTTGGTAGAGTGATTTTGTGCTAAAATCTGCTCGGCAAAAAGCTTACCAACTGCCAGCATTCCCTCCTCTGATGCAATATTCATTTTTACATTATAACACAATTATTTATTATTGACTAGATGTTGGGCTGGCTGATGGCGTACACTAAAGTATCGCTGGGCGCAGTGTAGAACTTTAGGCAAGATGAGGCAAAATAAAATCGGTAAATAAAGTAGAAAAATGGTTGGATTACCAGATGGTAGTTCGAAGATAAAACCAGTCTGTTCGCTGAGAAAATTCACAACAAAAATATGTAAATCTAGCAACCAAAGCGCAGGATAGGCCAGAATTCTGGCAAGCGGAGCAATAAACATCCCCGTGAGCCCGACAAGAAAAATTAGTAGCATTACATATGGCAAAGTTGGCAGGATGATTAAATTGGCAACAAAAGATAAGACTGACAAAGTACCATAACTATAAATTAAAATCGGTGCGCAAAGTAAACTAGTACTAAAACTAGTGAGCAGCATACTGGCGAGCCAAGGAGGCTGTTTGGTGGAGTAGAGGATTTTTTGCAGGCGCGGGCCAACGATAAGTAGGCCGGCAAAGGACGCAAATGATAATTGCCAGCCGAGATTATAAAGATACATTGGATTGATAAGTAGCGTAAGCGCGGCCACTAAGCTCAGTAAACGAATTGGTGTGAATTTGCGGCCAAAATAGCCGACCGTCAGCGAAAGACTAGAAACTAACGCCGCGCGAGTCATCGACGGCGTAAAACCGACCGTGAATGCGAAGCATAAAATCATCAAAAGCGAAAAAAGCAAGCTAGCAAACTTAGAGAATTTGCCGAAGATTTTTTTGACTAAATTGACGATAATACCGAGATGTGCACCAGAAGCCACGATGACGTGTGTCATACCGACGGCTTGCAGCGTAGTGGTAAGGCTGTCGGGCAGACCAGTTTTGAGCCCCATTAGATAGCCTAGACCGAGATCGGCTTGCGGCGAAGGGAGAAAATTATGAATCGTCTCGGCAAAGAATTGTTTAAACCGAGCAAAAATATCACCATGTTCAGCGCGTTCGATTCGGTCGAGGCTAGGTCGAAACATCGTGGCGACAAAAGTCCCGAAACCGGAATTAACTTTGCCGGTCAAAGTAACAAAATCAGAACGCTCGAGCTCGACGGACTTAGCGGGTAGCTGAACATAAAGCGTGCCGGCGAGTGAATTTTGACGGTCACTTGAACTTTCGGTAGTAACGAGACTGAGATTATTCAGACGTAAAGCAACGCGGCTAGCGTCAGTGTCGGGATCTTCAGCAACCTGACCGCGCAAGGTAAGAGTTTCACCAGCGTGCGCACGGAAGAAATTTTGGCTAATCAGCTCGAAATTAACCCGAAAATTTGCTAATACCGCACCGCAGAAAAACATAATCATGATTGCGATGCGCGTAGGAAAGCGTTTTGAATAAAGAAAAGCCAGAAAAATTACGATGAGCCAAAGCCAAGTGGTAATAAAAACCCGCGTAGTAATTAAACTTAAGACAATACCAGCGACCACTCCCCAAATTAGCGCATAAAAACAATATGACGGATGAAAATATTGAGGATGAAGTGACGCTGAAAAAGTTTTACGCAACTTATACAAACAGGGGGACGCAATTTGACGAAGCATATCTCGCAGTATACACAAAAATGTAAAAATTTTACAACCTCAAGCACGATAAAAGTATATTTTTGCAGGCTGAGAGTATGATTTATAAGTCCGGGAGTATAATTTGCAGGTTCTGGAGTACGATTTTTGAAGCCGAGAGTACGTTTTTAGCGATGAGCGCGTACGGTGGTTTTGCGTTTTTGACGGGATTTTTGGGCAGCGAGGCGATTTTTCCGGTAAGTTGCTAATCCAGCATAAGCACCAGCTAGAATACTCATCATTACAGTTGGCTCGACGGTCTCGTCCGGATCAGCAATAGAAAGATGAGCTGGCTTGGCGCTGGAACTCGCTGCAGCCTGCTGGGTCTGCTGAACCTGCTGGGCCTGATAAGTATTTTGAGTAGCGACGTTGGTTTGCATGGAAGTCGCGACCGGCTGAAGGTAATAAATAGCGTTATTCAGGGCAATGACGATATTATTAATATCGGTTTGAGTAGTGGCGGAATTATCAGAAAGCGCGCGAGCTTGCTGAAGAATTTGTAAGACTTGGCGATAGCTAGCTTCGGTGTAAGATGCGGGATTAAGTTGTTTGAGCTGCACAATGAGTTGACTAAGCACGGAGAAGTCCAGCACTGGCTGAGGTGGAGTTACTGGTGGCGTAGTGGCAGGAGTTGGCATAGGCTGAGAAGAACTAATTGCAGTAGATTCGCTAAGGTCTTTAAGGCCGGTAGTGGCGGCGAGGATTTCGTTCATAATGGCGGCAAGTTCGGCTGGATTAGCGTCGGGATCAGCAAGGAGAAGTTTCGCCTGCTCAATAGCACGACCGAGATCGTAAAATTGATTTTGGAATTCCGGACGATAGTCGCCAATAATAAGTTCGATAACGGCGCCCAACATTTCGGTAACGCCAGTACGCAGTTCGTCGGCAGTATGATCCGATTCGGATTGTGCGGGTTCGAGCGGCGCAGACTCAGACAGAGTAGGTTCGAGCGGCGCAGACACGGTTGCATCATTATTGACAGGTTCAGACGAGATAGGCGAAGTAACGTCATCATTAGCGAGCGTAAATGATGTTGGCGAATCGTCAATCACGAGATCCAAAAATTCATCAGCATCTAATTCATCTAGCTCCAGTTCTGCGGAGTTAGAATCATTATCGTTGTCGACTTGCAGATCGGGCGCGAGGAGCTCAGAATCTTCTGGAGTGTCTAAAGTCGATGGAGCGGTGGGTAAATTTGAGACTGCTGAGACTTCAGAAGTTGCGGGTGCCTCGAAAAGATTTTGCCGGAGAGCTTCGAGCTGGTTGTAACTTTGAACTAGTTGCGAGAGTGTGGCGTCGGCGGCTTCGTCGGCAAGTAGATTATTGGCGTCAAAAAGCACAGCAAGTAATTCAGTATAGGCGGGATTACTAGAATCAACCTCTTCGAGTGCCTGATTAGTATGACGTACGCTATCCTCTAACCTTGCCTGGGCAGCTTCAAAAGCTTGGTCCTCGTCAATCGGCATTAACATTTCCATTTCGACTTCAAGTTCAACGATCATATCCTCAAGCACGTCGAGCGTGACATTTTCGTCCACAACCATTTTTTTAGATTCGAGAATGAGTTCAAGAATGTGCGCAAAATCATCTACGTCATAATCAATTGGACTAAGAGCCTCAGCAGCAGCAATGCGTTCGGTAAGTTCAGCGCGAGCGGTTTCGAGCGCGATTTGGTCTGGAGTTTCAATAGATTCGAGCTCGTCCAAGGCGGTAGACAAATTTGTGAGATTTTTACGAACTTGTTTAAGAGTAGATTCAGGATTTTTAAGACAGTATACAGCATCGACTAGAGCGGTCATTAAATTTTGGTATGTGTTATCGGAGAAGTAGTCGGGATTTTTAGCGCCGGCCGAGTCGACTAAAGTCTGGAGTTTGGTACGGAGTGCGGAAAGCTCCACCGCAGCTTCGTCTACAACGCGCCAAAAGCCATTGGAATCTGGCTCGAGATGAGTACCACTAGCTAAAAAGTCTGTGATATCGGCGCTAAAAATCCCGCCATTAATTGCCACGAGCGAATCCTCACCGGTAGCAAAATCTGAGAAGATGCCTTCGGGACTAACGAAAGTACCACCGTCAATCGTCAAAGCATTAAGTGCACCATCAATCTCCGTTTCATTATAATCGGCAAATACACAGGCTTGATAACTTTCGTAATAACCGTCGTGGATAGTAATCGTTAAGCCATCAGCATTGGATTCTTCGATTTGAAAGACGGCGCCGCTGGCAGAAGCGTCGTTCAGGCTGGCGACTTGTGTAACGATATGGGCTTGGTCGAAAATAAAGTCGCCAGCCTTAGCGCGAATGCCAGTGGCGCCGGAGAATTCCCCGCCGTGGAAGTTCCAAATGCCAAAACCAGCCGCGTAGATGATTGCTTGATCTGCCTCAATACTCGAAGTATTAGCAAAATTAAAGGTGGGCGAGTTGCTGCTCGCGGTTTGAATGTTACTATTAATATAAATACCATTTTCGGCGCTGATTTTACCGGCGAGATTAATAGTCACGCCATAGGCAGAATTACCGCTGGGTATCACAATTAAACCATATGAACTTGGCGCACGCAGGATAACTTCTGGTCCAATATTGACCGTGGCGTAATTAGTAGAAGATTCAACCGATGAACCGCGCACACTGAGAGCTACACCGCCTTGTCCCATCGCCATAATATTGCCAGCACCAGTGATAGTGAAATTGCCAGACTTAACATCTAGGACACGAGCATAATCTTCGCATAAACCATTCCCCGCGCCGCAAGAAATAATACTATGGTCATTCAAGTCGATAGTGAAATTATCACGACTAATCTCAAGTCCATTATGCGTAATGATGATGTCGTTAGTGAGGCGCACAGCCGCAACGTGCGCATAATCCGGTTCGGTGAGAATTGCCGTAAGTTCATCATATGAACGCACGATTTGAGGATTTATAGTAGGAGTCGGGGAGACTGCAACTGAATTATCCGCTACATCATTAACATCAACATCAAGACCCTCATCGCCAGAATTATCGGAGTTGCCTGAATTATTATAATTTTGTGATTTTGGGGCGTTTTGAGATTTTTTGGGTGTTTTAGGACGATTTTTGCTCTTATTTTTATCTTTATCGGGCGAATTTTCATCCTCATCATTATCATATCGTTCCGCGTGCGGAATAATGCCTGTCTTAGAAGTTGCAGAAGCATTGACGGAAGTAGAAAGATGTTGTGACGAAGCATTAGCGCTATGCGAAGCAGGCAGCGAGGTTGAATTAGTAGCAAAAAGACCGGCCGGAAAAGTCATTCCGAGTACCATCATAAATGATAAGACACCAAGCAGTTGATTCTTTTTCATAGTGAGCCTCAAGTTTGTAACATTAACGCTATTAACTCCCATAGCTCCACCCGTTAATATCTAAATTATACCAAAGATTTTACAAAAAATCAAACATTAAATACACTACTTTACAAAAATAACCTCCGGCATTATGCTAGAGGTTATTTTCTTAAACTAGACTAACTAATTGAGGATAAGTTGACTAGTTTTTCTTATCACCAGCTCGGCGTAAGCGTTTTGATGCCACGAAGGCAATGCCAGAGGCAAGCACTACGCTAGCAAGCATGGAGATAACAGAAGTAGTAAGGTTAGAAGCTTTGGTAGCTTCACCGCTGAAGGCGCCAGTATCTGGAACCTCTTCGTCAGCACCTGCGACGTCGTCTTTAGTTTCGTCGCCGCCTGCACCTTGACCTGGTTTGCTGATTGGAACCACCTTAGTATAAGTGTTACCATTAGCGTCAGTTTCCGTGACATATTCGAAGTTTTCTGGTAAGCTGTTTTCGCCAAGACCCATAGCACCGTAGTAATTGCCACCATAAATGCCAGCCTTATCGGAACCAACACCAGCAAAGACTGGTTTACCGGCGCCTGGAGTAAATGAACCAGACAAGACTTCGATCTGATCGAATTTATTATCATCATCGCCGTATTGGTAGAAAACGCTATTATTCTCACTAGAGAATTCACCACTATTGATGTGGAAAGCGACTGGGTTGGCGCCATTATACTGTGAGTTGGCCTCGATTTGGAAGACGGCACCAGTGTCAACGGCTAGACCCATCTGCGGCGTACCCTGCGAGGCTGGACCAGAAGCTTTAATCTTAGCGTTGGTAATATAGAAGATACCAGCTTTGGCTTCAATACCGGTACCAGACTCAATAGTAGAACCATCAATTGACCATTGAGCATTACCAGCAGCATAAATAGCAGCACCGCCGTTGATTTTACCATTAGCGTCTTTGAGAGTAGAAGTAATAGATGAACCATTACCGAGACTAATAACAGGAGCTCTGCTACCTGCTTCACCATTAACGTCGCCTTGGGTAATATTACCGCTGACCGCAATACCATAAGGCGCAACAATTTGTCCATTCATCTCCATGCAAATGCCGTAGGCAGCGTTGGTGTGAGAACCGTCAGCGGCTTCGTCATAGACCGAAATACCATAACCATTAGACTTAATAGTAACGTCATTATCAATCATGACAAAAGTGTAATAATCATTGGACGAATCGATAGTTACTGGGGTAGCAGAACCATAGACCGCGAGCACTGGTTTGCTATTGACGGTAGCAAAGGTAGATTCTAGGATACCACCTTTGATATGGAGATGCCCTTTACGCAGGCTGATCATCCGAATATTGTTAGCAGTAGTGATTTTGTGCCCGTTAAGATTGAGCGTTACTTCTGAATTATTGCTACGCGTAATATCAAGATCGGTAGCACTACTAACAGTAATGTCGCTATTCAAGACAACTTCAGAATTATCGATGTTCTCTAGCGCATCTTTCAGGGCGGCGACATCGTCAGTACTGATGGTTACTACGGCGTTAGTAGCTTGGGTAGCTGGGATTTCTTCGCTAACAGTGGGGGCTGAGATTTCTTCATCATTCTCCTCAGTTGGAGTGGTAGATTCCTCATCTGTTATTGTGATTTCCTCGTTTGTATTTTCACCAGTAGCTTCTTCCGAAGACTGTTCTGGGGTGACTTCGTCCGCGTAGATCGCGACTGGCGCAGCTAGACCGAGCGCGAAAGCTAAAGCAAGTGCAGCCAGGATTTGACGTTTATTCATTGGTAAAATTACCTCCTGTGTATTTGTTATGTTTATGATTATACGCGGAGGATTAGAAAAGGTCAAGTTTAGTTGACTGAGATACTAATAAAAAGATACTGGGTGATATACCCAGTATCTTAATTCCCCTTTCGCTTAACTAAGCAAATTTTCTAAATTCTGCAAGAATGGAGATTATTTGCGGTTAGCTTTGCGAGCGATGCCGAAAGCAGCCAAGATAGCAGCAACAGCGGCGACAACTACAGCAGCGACAGAAGTGGTTGCTTTGGTCGTGGTAGCTGAAGTGTTAGCAGTTGCACCAGTGTTTGGAGCCTTGACTTCGAGACCCTTGTTAAGACCTTCGTTTTTCTTGTCGTCTTCGACAGGCTTAACTTCAACAGGTTTTTTGTTGTCATCTTCAGAACCATAATTCACAAAGGCGTAAAGGCTGAAGTGAGTGGTTTCGAAAACAACTTCATTCTCGTTGCCGTGGGCTGGTAGTGATTCGATGTCAGCAATTTCGGTATACTGATCATCAATGTCGTTGCCAGGAACAACATAGTAAACTACTGCAGTGGCAGCATCCACATCGCCAAGAAGGGCGCGGTTAACGGTAACTTTGATACGTTGATCTTTGATTTCAATTTCGTTACCATCAGCATCTTCTAGCCAGATGTCGAGGATAATTTGCTCTTTAACATTCTTGTAGCTCTCACCTTCGAGAGTGGCATCGGTAATGTCGTAGCGGATAACTGTACCTTTGGCAAAGTCGCCTTCGATAGCATCGATACGAATCAAACCATCTTTGCTAGAGATCTGATTGACGCGGGCTGGAGCAGTCGCACCGCCAATAAGAGCCTCAGCGATATCTTTGGTGTTGACGCTAGTTTGGTCGGTAGCTTTCTTATAGTTGGTAGCGATAGTCCAAAGATTATCAAAGTTAGTAGACTCGAGAGTTGTTTCATCGCATGGAGCCATACCAGTAATTTTGTCATAGTTAGCATACCAGTTGCTATTGATAGCAATTTCACCATTATTGTTTGCAGTAACGTACTGAAGGTTCATTACGACTGTTGGGTTAGTGTCTTTGTCAACAGATTCAACTTCAGCTGCACCAGATTCAGACAAGACGCCAGCTTGATTCAATAAAGCTTCATAAGCAGCTTTACCAGCAGTAGCCTTTTCGTAGGCAGCATCAAGTGCGCTAGTCTGATAATTAACACTATTGTACCAGCCTAGGATACCAGTGCCGTAAATTGCTTCAACAGCAGCGACGTCAATAGTGTGGTATTCGTTTGGATCAGACTCAAGCAAATCACCACCAGGGACGTTAGCGCGGAAAGTATTAACAGCAGTAGCAAGATCACCACTACCATTAAGTGCATTGTTCAGTGCAATAAACTCAGCAGCGTATGGAAGATTCTTGACTTGTTCTAATGCATTACGAGCATAAGCAATGCTGTTTACGTTCACAGTAGCGCCGTTCTCATCTTTTAGCTGAACACCAGCAGCAACAGCGTTAAGCGCATTTTGAAACTTCTCAGCAGCGTTTGCATTAGCGGTGTTTAAACTACCGCTTTTGACATTTGGCATTTGAGCAGTCTGGAAATAGTAGTTAAATGCACCGCCGTTTGCGATGTCACGATAAGTGCCATCGTTGTATTTATCATTAGCGTCTTTAAGATCAACATACCATTGGTAGTTGGCGTCTTTTTGGACGCTAGCGATAGCTTTGTTGAGCTCTTCGCAGGTCGCGGTACCAGCTGCTGAACCGTTCTGGTCGTTGGTAACCTCGAACGCATTAGCGACTGAAGCGAGCGGAGTAGCTACGCCAAGTGCAAATGCGAGAGCGAGTGCGCTCAAAACTTGAGCTTTCTTCATTTGTTTCTCCTCAATTAGTTAATGTTGAATCGATTCTATGCAATAAAAAAAAAGAATGTCAATAGAGATTTTTGGGAGAAGCGCGGTTTTTTGAGTTGTCTGAAAGCGGAATGACAAGAGGTCGCAGAAGTCACAAAAAAATTCCCCAAAGATTTTTGGGGAATTTGTAATTTTTACAATACTTGGCCGCTAGGCGCCGACGCGGTCCTTTGTATTTTTGCGCGTAGCGTTATGCTCAACATAATCAATAATCTTTTCGGCAACATTGCGTTTAGTAATCTTCTCAACACCGAACCCAGGTGAAGCATTAACCTCAAGCACTAATGGTCCACGGTTTGAGCGCATTAAATCAACACCAGCAATATGCAAACCCATTGCCCTTGCGGCCTTGACGGCAATACGATTTTCTTCTGCGGTGAGTTTTATACTAACACCTCCGCCGCCTTTATGCAAGTTACTGCGGAAGTCGTCATCGAGCGATTGACGTTTCATACTAGCCACCACGCGCGACCCAACTACAAAGGCACGAATGTCAGTACCCGCAGATTCTTTAACATATTCTTGCAAGAGAATATTAGTACCCTCTTCATTGTATAGATAGAAAGCCTGCAAAGCCGATTTAGCCGCTTTTTTAGTCTCCGCCAAGACCACACCGTTACCGTGTGTACTAGAGGCGAGCTTGATAATAACTGGCAGACCAATCTGCTCAAGCAAATCATCAATATCAGTTGTATTACGGGAAACTAATGTCTTAGGCGTGTCAATACCAGCCTTAGTGAGAATTTGCTGCGAACGAAGCTTATCACGCGCCCGCATAATTGCGATAGAACTCGACGCCGTCCAGACACCCTGCATCTCAAATTGGCGCACAATGGCACTACCGTAACGGGTCATATAATTAGCAATTCGTGGTATAATTACATCATATTTTGGCAGTTTTTTACCTTTGTAGAAAATGTCAGGACTTTTCTCGTTGAGCGAAAGATAACAATTTTTATACTTAATCACGCGGACTTGATGACCGTGTTTTTTTGCCTCCTCGACTAAGCGCTTGGTGGAGTAGTTAGCATTACCATTTGATAAAATTGCGATTTTCATGCTTGACTCCTTTCCATATATTTTTGATGAAATTCTTGCGGGTTAGTTTTGAGTTCTAAATTGAGACTAGAATTGTCCATTTTGGGCGGACGTTGCATACCAACGCGCGAAACGTCAACTAAGAAACGATTTTTGAGAGTTTTGCGCCCGATGAGGACCGGAAAATTATTTTTGCTGCGGTCGGCGAGCGTGAAATTTGCCCGCAAGCGTTTACCGCGAATCACGATTGGTAGTTGCGCACGGTAACGGAGGTCAAGACCACCCATAGAATTACGTACTTTTTGGACGCGAAATTCTCTGGTGACGATTTTTTCGCCGGTATAAAGTGGACTCGTGGGAGCAAAAAGCGTGAACTCCAGTTCCCCGTCGGTATTGACTAGAATATTACTAGCCCAAATCGACGAAGAATCGGCGCCCGTATCAACTTTGGCTGGAATATTTGACAAACCAGCAACTTTGATAATGGTATTACTACCAACAACACGTAATTCTTTCATAATAATTATTATAGTTAAATGATTTATGTTTTGATAGGTTTATATTATATAGTAATATATTTAATATT
>CAOZKB010000031.1 GCA_948571325.1 uncultured Candidatus Saccharibacteria bacterium
ATGGGATCCAGGCAGGTTTATTATAATTAGGACTGTCTTTGGCGTTGGTGGAGGTGGTGGATATAGGGCACAAGAACCACACCCATAGCATAATTAACGCAACCAAACTCACCCTAGGGATTATTCCTGCAATACCATTCAGTTTAAGTTGCAAATTACACATAAGAGCCTCCAAGTTGGTTAATTTTCTATTAACCGCCAAGCATCACCTCTCATTCCTATCAAACGAAAAAGGACGCTACGACAGTTGAATAGAACCAACAATGCAGATATTTTCATAACCATATTGTGGGTCGTAACGTCCATTCAATGGTTACAAAAACAAACTGCATCAGTTGCCCTAAAACAACCAAAAACACTGCATCAAATTGTGGTTCTATTCACTATCAATTATAGCATAAATTCTTTCACTACAAATAAATTCTCTCCTTTGTCCGTGGGGGAGACGTCTATCCTTGGTACGGTTCGTCTCGGGCTTTAGGCCATGATAGCGCCTGTTGGTCTACTGTAGCACATTCTAATGTTTTGAGTGCTTATAATCCGTATTTTGATAACGCTAGTGTCTACCCATCTACTAACCATAATCGTGCCTATGCTTTCTCCGTCCGCTGTCTAGTACTGTAGGGGGAGGGATGAGTAAAATAATAGTAAAAGTTCCAAAAACAGAGCAACCCAGCAGTTGACAACTATAAAATTTTTCGTTAAAATTGGTTCATATTAAAAGAGTTTAGTCGCTTTCGTTTGGTACGAAGGCGACTTTAACTTTATGCTTCACGCCAGTATATTTATCCTGGCGTTCCACTTCAAGTATAATCTTCTTCATATGAAGCCTCATTTCTTTACTAGATTTTAAAATAACTAATAGTAAAACTAGATTATTAATATTTGGCTCGACCTTTAGCTTTCTGCCAACTCTAGGTTGCTCTGTGAGGCAGCATATAGCAAATTGAGAGAAAATTACAACCACCTACTCCACCAAAAATCATATTTCCCCAACGACTAGTTCAATACGACACAAACAGCCGCTATTTTTACAGAGGTAAAACCAATTTGAACTTGCACATAGTGTACAAGTTCAAATCCATCACGCGTAAACTTTACGCCCCACCTCCACTCGTTAACTGATCAAATTCTTCCATCGACTGAATCAAAACTTCTCGTGGCTTATGCCCATTCGCTGGTCCAATCACTCCAATTTCTTCCAGCCAAATCGCTAGTCCCGACACAAAACCATGCCCCTTCCCTAACCAAGTCTGCAAACTCGCTGTCGAAAACTTCCCTTGTTGCAAGGTAATCTCAATTGCTCGCCGCACCACTGGATCGTTAGAATCATAACGCCTCCCCAAGTCGCCAATCGCACCACCCCCAGCCGGCCCCATCCCCTTAATCTGCACCGGTTGTGCCACCACATCATCATTATAATCAGGCGGACGCTGCTCACGTAAGAAATCCGTCACCGCCAAAATCTCTGGGTCATCCACATAAGCACTCTGAATGCGTCGCGGTCGCCCCGCCATTTCCGTCGTCAGCATAATCATATCCCCCATCCCCAATAACTTCTCTGCTCCGCTCATCCCTAGCGCCACACTCGACTCGGTAAAGTTCGTCACTTTAAACGTAATCCTTGCCGGCACATTGCTTTTAATTAACCCCGTGATCACCTGCACCTTCGGACTCTGCGTCGCTAACACCAAATGAATCCCCGCCGCACGACCTTTTTGCGCAATTCGCACAATCAACGCTTCCAAGTCCTTCCCTGCCTGCATCATTAAATCTGCCATCTCGTCCACAATAATCACGATAAACGGCATTTTTCCACCATCGTGTTCCTGCTCATTGCCATCCGCATCTTTAATCGCAACTTTTCCGCCCTTCGCCATCTTAGCGTTGTAATCATCAATCTTCTTGACTTTTTCCTTCGCCATTAAACTATAGCGCCGTTCCATCTCGTTCACCGCCCACTTCATCGCCGATAACGATTTCTCCACCGAAGTAATAATTGGCGTGAGAAGATGCGGAATATCCTCATATTGCGTCATTTCTACTTGCTTCGGGTCAATCATAATCATCTTCAAATCACTTGGCGAATTCCGGTATAATAACGACAAAATCAAAGTATTTGACATCACCGATTTACCAGAACCAGTGGTACCAGCCACCAAGAGATGTGGCATTTTTGCCAGATCTGCCACCACGGCTTTACCAGAAATATCCTTTCCCACCACAAAAGCTAGCGGCGACTTCGCATTCGTCCATTCCCTGCTTTCCAAGATACTTCTCAATCCCACACTCGCACCTTTCACATTTGGCACTTCCACCCCCACTAACCTCGTCCCCGGAATCGGCGCCTCAATCCTAATCTGCCCCTCCACCGCCAAATTCAATGCCAATTCTCGGTCATGCGACGTAATCTTCGTCAAACTCACTCCCGAAGGCGGTCGCATCGTATATTGTGTAATCCTCGGTCCCACATTTACCCCATCCATCTCCACGTTAATACCAAAATCCGCCAACGTCGACTTAATAATCTCCGCATTCTCCTTATAATTCCCTGGATTTGCCTTCGTCTGCTCATTACTCAAAATCGCAAGCGGCGGCATCTTCCAATCTTTATCGCTCACTGCTACTAATGCCGTCGGCGCTTTCTCCGCACCGACCTTCATTACACTAGCCGCCCCTGCTCCAGCCCCAGCCACTGCCCCAGCAGCCGCGCCCGCCACCCCTGCGCCCACCTTTGCAGCCCCCGTCTCGGTCTTAGTCTTTTCTGTTTTTTTCAGTTTCCTACCAAACAGCCCACGTCGCTCAACTTTTTCACCCTTCTCTTCTTTCTTCGTCAATTTCTTACCGTCTTCATTTTCCGCCATCCCCAGATTCACCTTCAACTCACCATCATGCTCACCCTCCGGCAGAATATTCACCTTGCGCCTACGCTCCACCCCAACCTTTTCTGCCTTCTCTGGCAAACTAATCTCTGCTTGTTCCTTCTTCTCACTTGTATGAAACAATCTCCCAATCGCCCGAAACACTTCTACTGGATTCGTCTGCAAAATAAACATCGCCGTCACAAAAATCAACACAATATATATAAATATCGCTACACTCTGATCCAAAATTCCCGTCACCACTCCATTTAGCCAATCCCCCACAAAGCCCCCAGCCGACTTTCCGTCTTCTGTCGGCAAGCCCGCTACCATTCCCGACACCCAAAACACCATCAAAACCGACGCAATCCACATCACCGCCGGCAAACGATTATTCTCACTCCGGAAGATTTTCATCGCCAACCACACTAAAAGTACCGGGAAAGTATATTTCGCATAGCCAATCACTGCCATCAAAGTATTATCTGCCGCCTCTAGCACTGGCCCGCCATCCCCCAGCCAACCAAAAATCAGCACCACCGCGAGCACCAGCATCAACACTGCCATCACTTGTCGCCAAAAACCACCCGGTAATTCGTGCTCCGGCACTGCCGCTTTACTTCGGCTCACTGTCTTTTTACGTCCACCTGATGCTTTTGTGCTGCGCGTACTCTTCTTTTTGGTTGTTTTCTTTACCATATCGCCCCGCCATTACCTCCGTTTTATTTTCTATCACCATTATACACGAAAAACTATTTTCCTCAAATCAATCATCAAGTCTATCATAATTTTCACAAAATCCACAACAAGCCACTTGCATTATCGTTGAGATAAGGTACAATTAAACTAGGTTTGGTTTTGTTATCGTTTATCTATCTTAATGATAGTAACGATAACAATTTTTTGTTGCGTACTTTTACTTGAACGATACAAGAATTTCTGCAACAAGAAAAGTAAAAGTTTCTTGATCATAAAGATTCCCTTTCTCTTCTTCCAAAAACTAATCTCCACACCCTACCTTTTCTTAAAATGCCAAGCGATTCGTCGCTTATTGGCAGTATAAAACAAATTTACAAAAAATTACAACCCCCCAAAGTCGGCAAAAAGCCCATTTTACGGTCTTTCGTCGCAAGCTTCAAGATATTTAACCGTATATTTTTCCAAATCCAACTCCGTCCCCTCCAGCCAAGCACTCGCTTCCGCTTTGTACTTTTCCGCTTTCTTTGCGTTACCACAAGTCTGCATAAAAACCATTAGATCACTATTAAACCGCCTCACTGTATATTCTATTTTTCCAGTTTTCTCATCCACTACCGTATGTGGCAAATATCGCGCCGGATTCGATTTTTCTCCCGGAAATCTCTCCGGCAATTCTTTACACTGAAAATCCTCATAAATCACCTCATCTCCACTTAAACAACTTATCTCTGGGTAATAATTGCTAAATACTCTCTTGCCCCCTAGTGGCCAATCTACGCTTATTCTATAACTCTGCCTCAGTTTAGCAATATCCACAATAAATTCACTGTGCCATACATTATTCACATCATTCGAATCCACAACTTTTTCTTGTTTGTACGAACCTTCTCGAATCTTTGCTCCACGATGTGGCGGATTTTCCCCTTCTGGCAAATTGATCTGTATCGCATTGTAGAGCATCGCATAAACCGAATTTTCCGAAGTTTCCGACATTCCGCTACCATAACGCCAAAGATTACTAATCTTCGTCAGCCGACTATTGGTTAGCTTTATCTCTCTCATGATAAACCATACCGCCCAGATCACTACCAAAAGTGTAATCACAGTTCCGCCCAACAAAATATAATTCGGCGTGCCATCCTCATTCCTCAATCGCCAAAACTTCTGTCGTTTCAACATCTGCTGTTTATGCTCTACACTCTCAACCTTATCCTTAATCAAAATTTCATCATCTGACAACATCTCACCATTATCCATCATCTTTTCTACCATCTCATCCTCCTATAATCCAATCAACGCCCCATCAGTGTACGCAAACGTCACTCCCTTACTCAACCAAGACGACAAATTATATGTCCTCGCCGCCGTCCAATCATCCCCCATCTCACAACCCGCTTCGCCAATAATAATCTGGTCGTTTGCTTCGTCCACACCTAGTACTACTCCAGTATGGTTATTATAGCTAAAAATCGCATATGGTCTTGGCGCCGTTCCCTGCGTAAAACCATTTGCATCAACCCCATTCGTTAATCTAGCCACCACGTCCACGCCATTCACCGTATCTTTCCAGTGATTTTGACTATAATACTTCGAATATTTATTCACAAAATATTGCGAAAACGCTACACAATTTCCCAACGCTCCCGACGGATAACAACTTGTTGTATAGATATCGTATTCAGATACATACTGTCCGGCAGCCACACCAGCATATTGTGCCTGCAAACTCAAGTATTCCTGCATAAATGCTTCTGCTTGTTCCTGATTCATCCCACCTGACACCAATTCCCCCGAACCTGTTGCGCTATTATTCATTTCAACACAACCATTAGACGATGAAAACCCTCCGTCTACCCCTAATGATCCGCTATCACTACTAGCACTACCTACTTCACCCCCAATTGGATACTTACCGCCGATCGGAATATTCTTCTCTTTTGCAAGCTCTGCCGACGACGGCCAGCCCTTTTCCGCCCGCACCGCTGCAATCGTACCGTTAATTGCGCCCATTACTACCGAATGATATTGACTCACATCATTACCATCACTCGGCGGAGCATAAGTATACAACATCGTACTCACAAATGTAGACAAATCATAATTATTTGGGTCTAGATATTGAAAAGCATGATCATAATAACCATTACGCAAAACATAAGTCCCTGCCCAGGCCTCGATGCTTTTTTCTACCGAGCTAAACACTGCCCAATTTCTACCATATAAATTCACCGTCCCCGCATCGCCAGTACCAGTAATACCCAACCAATTATTCGTACCACCTTCCACTGCGACACCTTGCGTCCCCACACTCGACTCCATCAACATCTGCGCAATCACCACTTCCCACGGCGTTCCATACTCTTCCTGCATCTGCATCGCAAATTCACCATAGGCTCTCGCCGCCGCTGCCAATCTATCATCAGTAATCCCACCCAGACTATCCCCCTTCGTACCGGCACTTGAACCACTACCACTCGTCACTGGATCACACGGGTCCGGATCATAATACAAAATTCCATTCTCATTATACATCTTCATTTGCGATGGTGTTAACATCGCAAATACTGGATTCCCCACCCCTAGCGTCAACAAGATACTCAAGCCAAACAAAACCAGCCTCCTCAAAACTGGTCTATCGCCAAAACCGCCCCTCCTTTGCTTAAATTCAGCTAAATTCGCCCCCCCCAGCAAAATTTCTCAACTATTCTTACTATAGTTTTTCCAATCATAATATTGCCCTCATTATACCATAAGCATTCTCTACCTACCAAAAATAGCAAAATCATGCACATCAAAACAGCAACTCAATCACGTTTTTCACTCTCTCCATCCCATTTGAACTTGTATAGCCTATACAAGTTCAACTACATTTCGCCTCTATAAAATCTCCAAAAAATCCATCGAATCAACATTAAACCCCACAAAATCATCAAAATCGCGACTTTAGGGGTTGTAAATTTCTTTTAATTTGTTATATACTTGCGTGCAGAGTGGGCAAGCTGACAAATACTAAAGGTTATCCTAGCATTGCACAGATATAGCAAAATAATGCGACACTATAATATCATATCGAGTAAACGCTAGTTTTACCGTTCAACCGGTCGATTACCAATAGTAAGTTTTAATAAATTGGATTGGGCTACTATGCGAAAAGTTTCTTTTGAAATACAGTACGAAACCGTCCCGACTAGATCTGGACCAAAGCTCGTACGTAAAGTAAAAGTTACCTACGCGACAAACGAAGGCAACTAAAACTCAAACATAGTACCAGTTTACAAAACAAACACCAAGTCGTCAAGCCCACTCTTCAAAAATCTCTCCTCTATAACTTGGGCTGGACTAATACCACTCAGACCAGCCCACCATACCTTAATAGTCTATTGCTCCACCCCACGCATCGTCAAACTAAGCCGCCCCCTATCATCAATCGCTGTCAACTTCACACGCACTTTCTGCCCTACTTCCAGTACATCACTAACATTTGCGATCCGCTTATCACTAATCTGACTCACGTGCAGCATTCCATCCACCCCCGGCAGAATCGTCACAAACGCCCCAAAATCTTTAATCGTCGCTACCGTACCGTCATAAATCTTCCCCACTTCCGGCTCTTCAATCAAACTCTTAATCCAAGCCACCGCTTTTTCAATCGCCTCATTAGCACCAGATACCGTCACCAAACCAGAATCCTCGATGTCCACCATTGCGCCAGTCTCAGACGTAATTTTATTAATTGTCTCCCCGCCCTTACCAATAATCGCACCGATTTTATCCTGCTCCACCATCATCTTCTCGATACGCGGCGCATATACCGAAATCTCCGGTCGTGGTTCCGCAATCACACCCAACATATGTTCCAAAATATGCATCCGTCCCGCATGTGACTGCTCAATCGCCTTTTCCAGAATATCCACCGGCAAACCATGCACTTTCATATCCATCTGCAAAGCTGTAATCCCCTCCGTCGTACCAGTCACCTTGAAGTCCATATCACCCGCAAAATCTTCCGCATCCATCAAATCCGTCAAAACATATGACTTATCGATATCCTCCGCCGTAATCTCCGCCCCCTGCGGCACATCCATCATTAACCCCATCGCCACCCCACTCACTGGTCGCTTAATTGGTACCCCCGCATCCATCAACGCCATACAGCTCGAACAAGTTGCCGCCATCGAAGTTGAGCCATTCTGCGACATAATCTCAGTCACGCTCCGAATCGCGTATGGAAAATCTTCTTCATTCGGCAACATTGGCAGTAGTGCCCGCTCCGCCAAATAACCATGACCAATCTCTCGTCGCCCCGGCGCCCCAATTCGTCCTGGCTCACCCACCGTATAAGACGGTGCATTATAATGATGCATATACCGACGCTTACCATCCGTCACTTCCATCGTGTCCACCACTTGTGAGAAACTCAGCGGCGCCAAAGTCACCACATTCAACGCTTGAGTTAACCCCCTCGTAAACAAACTCGAGCCATGCGTCCTCGGCAAAATCCCTACCTGCGAAGATAGCGGCCGCACCTCATCCAATTTCCGTCCATCCGGTCGCACGCCATCCTCAATAATCCCCCGTCGCACCTCATGGTGCACCGCTAGCTCAAAAGCCTGCTCATATTCGCTCTGCAACCGCTCCGTATAGTCAGCCAATCTCTCTTCTTCAGTCTCCCCTTCACCATACAACGGAGCAAACTCCGCATTCATCTCGTCACGCAATTGGTCAACAATCTTCTGTCGTTCTAAAACATTCCCCCGCACTTGATCGCCAGCGTGTTCTTTATACCAAGTCTCCGCACGTTCTTGAATTGTCTCATCCGGCAAAACTAGTTCATATCCCAATTGCTCCACTCCCACTTTTTCCGCCAATTCCCGCTGCAAATCCAACACCGGCTGCACATTCTTCACCGCCCAGTGCATCGCCTCAATAATCATCGCTTCCGGCACTTCATTCGCCCCGGCCTCAACCATCATCACCTTACCATCTCTACAAGCCACCACCAAGTCCATAATACTTTGTTCGCGTTCTTCTGGACTCAAAAATGCCTTAAACTCACTGTTCAACCGGCCAATCCGCACTCCAGCAATCGGACCATCAAATGGCGTTCCTGACAACATCAACGCCGAAGACGCCGCAATCATCGCCACCATATCCGGCCGAAAACTCGGATCCATCGACAAAACCGTCGTCACCACCTGTACTTCCTGACGATACCCCTTCGGAAACAGTGGGCGAATCGGACGATCAATCAATCGCCCTACCAGCACCGCTTCATCCGCCGGTTTCCCTTCTCGCTTAATAAACTTCGAACCGGAAATCTTTCCCGCCGCATAAAATTTTTCTTCGTAATCAATCGTCAACGGAAAGAAATCTTGCACCACCGGCTTCTTCCCCACCACTACCGAGCCCAGCACCACCGTATCACCATAACTTACCAAAACACTCGCCGTGCTCCGGAATCCTACTCGATTCACTTCCAATTTCAGCGTTCGCCCACAAAACTCCGTCTCTACGCTTAATGTTCGCTTCCCACTTGGGTTAATAATTTCCATAAAAAACCATCCTTTCCCGGGAAAACTCCAGATACTAGCACGCTATACCCACCAAAAACTTAACGCACTCATATCTGCCGTCTTCCCTTGTTAATTTTCACCTTACCCCATTATACCACACCTCTATCCTTATCACCCTATTGACTTTTATCGCGCCATATGCTAAACTAAACAAAGCCACGTATCTTAGAACTTTTCTAATACTTGGCACTTACGGAGCAATCTCCTAAGAACATTATCCGACACCACCGAGTTGTGACTAAAGAACGCATTAGGCAAAGATTAGCCTACTTTCTGGGGAATAAATCTAAATCTATTTTATATACTCCTTTCCCCTCGTTAATCTTTTCCCAAAAACCTAATGAATCTCCCCTTGTTCTCTCGTCATCACTCGTAGGTTGTGTCATCATTTAGCCGTCTCCCTCCCAGAGACGGCTTTTTAAAACCACCTTCGTCTACAAACCACACTTTCAACTCTCTAAATGAGCAATATAATGCTCGCGCCAATTCCCTGTCCATCACCAAAAAACACCCTCTCAGGTGTTCTTGGCCAGTTACAGACGCATTAATCCGCAACTACAGACTATTTGCGCAAGCCCAAAGCTGCAATCGTCGACTTGTACAAATCGAAATTCGTCCGCTCAAGATACTTCAAAAGTTTCTTACGCCGACCAACCATCTGCATCAAGCCCCGCTGCGCCATATAATCATGCTTGTTTTGCTTGACGTGCTCAGTTACTTCTTTAATTCGCTCCGTCAAAATCGCCACTTGCACCTCAGGAGAACCAACGTCTCCCTTACTCCGCGCCAGCTTGCTCATCGCCTCAGCTTTTTTCTCTCTAGTAATCATATATCCCGAATTATATCACACTTCATCCACCCCTACAACCCCTATTTTCCAATTTCTCACATTCCCCCCAAAAATCACTTTCTTACCCCAGAAAGGGCCCTAGCACCATCAATAGCACGATCATTGCGAACAGCAATACGCAAAGCATCACTCCAATTGATTCAAAATAGTAAGATTGATCACGTACACCTACAAGATCAAGCTATCAACGCAATTTCTTCTCCAAACGCAAGCGTTCAGTATCTTCCAGCTCATTTATAATTACATTTTACACCAAAAAAATGACCAGCACTCATAATTCCCACTATTTTTTATATTTATGTTAAAATAGTTATGAACAGAATCACAATTTAGACACGAATTTTTTGGTATTTTGATGATTTATTTCATAATTATGTCCAAAAATCCGTACAATTCGCAAAACATTGTGCAAATTTCGTTTATTCCACATAGAAAAACTCGGTGTCACGACACACCTAACAAATCTATGTGCAATAAATGGATATAGTTCGTGTTTGGTGATTCTGTTCAATCGTCGTGGCACCCTTTTTGGTTCTAAAGTTATAACAGAAGCTGGTCTTCTGGGA
>CAOZKB010000032.1 GCA_948571325.1 uncultured Candidatus Saccharibacteria bacterium
CAAAACCTCGCAAAAACTTGGCCCTATTATTTTTCCTCTCCGACAGAAGAGTCCATCGGTGCTACTAGTGCTAATCTCGATCCACGTGCCATTACCTTTTTCGATCCATGTTGCGGTAGTGGACATATTCTGCTCGCCGCCTTTGAACTTTTTATGCAATTTTATTTATCTTGCGGTTTTGAAGAGTCCGCTATTCCCGCTTTAATTTTACAATATAATATATATGGTCTTGAAATCGATGAACGTGCCACACAAATCGCTACCATAGTTATTTTACTTAAAGCTCGGGAGTATGATCCAGATATTTTTACTAAAGACATTATCTCGCAGCTTAATATTATGACTGTACCGGATTCCAATGAGATGGGTAAAAACATTATTGCTACTTTTCGAAATCGTAAAGTTGCTGCACAGGCTAATATTCTCTTTGATGAATTCGTAGATGGCAAGAACCTCGGCTCTTTAATTTTGCCCGAAGAGTTAAAAGATTTATCAGCATTAGAAAATGCAGTCATAGAAGAATTCCCAAACGAGCAGAATCTTTCGCGCCAACAACTCATGAGCCTCATTAAAGCCCATCAATTACTTAGCAGTAAGTATAATGTAGTGGTTACAAATCCACCATACATTGCAAGTGGACGAATGAATGAAATTCTCAAATCGTATGTCTCAACCAATTTTCCTGATGCTAAGCAGGATTTGTACACTGCCTTTATTGAACGGTGCGCTTACTTCACTAATACAATAATACAATTATCATATTTTGGCCTTATGACACCACAAAATTGGCTATTTACGCAGCATTTTTCATCATTTCGAACTAAGTTTTTGTCTAATAATTGTATTAAGTCCTTAATACAGTCATACAATAAATCATTTTTCAATGAAGCGGCCGTAAATATTTGTGCATTTATAGCTGAGTCTCGTTCTCATGGTCCCGGCTTATTTATGCGTCTTAATCAGCCAGGTGACCTAAAAATTCAAGCGCAAACTCTGCGCAAAAATCTTACTTCTCGGCAAAATATTTATCAATGTATGAGCCAGGATTTTTTACAAAATCGCGATGCGCAAATATTATATTGGCTTGACCAGCAAAGCCTCCAACATTTGCGTAGCACTCCTACTTTGTCTGAATTTGCTGAAACTAAGCAGGGCATTATTACTGGCGATAACGCTCAGTTTCTGCGTTTTTGGTATGAAATAAATCCTAAAAAACTTGGCAAAAAATGGCACTACTATAATAAGGGCGGCGGTAATTGTAAATGGTACGGCAATCGCGAATATGTTATTGACTGGCAAGACGATGGTGGGTTCATCAAGCGCAATAAATCTTCGGGCAAGCGTCATTCTCGCCCACAGAATTTAAATTATAATTTCTGCCCAGCCTTAAGTTGGTCAATAATTTCCGATCAGAACTTTGCCGTACGTTATTACGACGAAAAATTCACTTTTGGCTCGGCTGGTCCTTGCTGTTTTCCCGCCCCGCAAGATTACTTATATCTGCTAGGACTTTTGAATTCTAGCGTTGGTAAACATTTTGCATCTACTATTAATCCTACTCTAAATCTTAACGTTGGTGATGCTGCAAAAATTCCTATTATTTTCGACTCGTCAATTCGCTCTGAAGTTGAACTTCTTACCCAGCAAAATCTCCAACTTGCCAAGCAAGATTATGACACCCAAGAAATTAGCCAGGATTTTGTCGAGCATCCGCTCACTAAATATCCGAACTCTAACTCGCTTGCAGATTCTTATGAACTTTGGCGACAGGAGATGCGGCAAAATTTCGCACAGCTCAAAAGTAACGAAGAAAAATTAAACAATCTCTTTATTCAAACCTACCAGCTTAATAATGCTCTCTCGGCCGAGGTCTCGCCGAATCAAATTACCCTACATCGCGCTGATCAAGTACGTGAGATAAAAACTTTTCTTAGTTATTTGATCGGCTGCTATTTTGGTCGTTACATTATAGGCAGTAGCGGTGCGAAATCGCCCACGGTTTTTAATCCTCGCGCTAACTATCAGGCTCTATCACTCAGCTTTCGACAGAACGCGGCGTCCCCTCGTCGAGCAAAACTTTCTCAACCTGACATCAACTTTCTACCGCTCCTGCCGGCTTACGAGTCATCGATCGCTTCTCATCTAGAAAATTTTCTTACACAAATTTTTGGTGGCGCTAATCATCCGCAAAATCTCGCCTTTATCGCCGACACCCTGCATCAAGAATTCGGCGAAACTGCCACTCAGACTATCTCGCGCTATTTATGTACGGAGTTTTATCACGACCATCTACTTACTTATCATCATAAGCCGATTTATTGGCTACTTGATAGCGGACCGTTGCATAGTTTTCGCGGACTAATATATTACCATCGTCTGAATACGGATTTACTAAGTTTTATCCGCCAGAAATATCTTCTTCCTGTGCGTCGACAATATCAAAAAACTCTTGCAGCTACTACTGAACTTTTGCAACAAGCTAAGCTAGTCAGCGACCAAAAATGGCATCAACAAACGCTCACCCGTCAACAAAAGCAATTACAGGAACTCGTAGATTTTGATCATAAACTACAAACAATTATTCGTCAAAACCCCAAAATCAATTTTGACGACGGCATCGCTGCAAATCACGCCAAACTTTCTACTATTTTCGCCAAGCTCAAGTAGTCAAATTCAAATAAACTAATTAAGATGATCGTCCAAAATTCTCGCGAATCGCAATTGTCGTGTTATAATAAAACCATAAACATACTATAATCTTGATAAAAAATGGACGAACAAGAAATACAAAGCAAGCGCCGCGATAATGAAGAGAAAGCTACTAGGGAGCGTTCGCGCATTCTAGGTTTGCCTTACCTCGATACGCGAGATTTTGAGGAAACTTCGCCACTTATCCCAGATTTATTAACTACGGACGAGATGCATAAAAACTTCATCATTCCACTCCAAAAAGGTAACGACGAGATCCCCTTTGCCTTTATGATCACTAGTCAAACGCCTCAAAGTCTCATTTCAGAGATGCGCCGCGACTATCAGAATGATGGCAAACACGTGCAATTTTTCTTGATTTCAAACTCTGCCTACCAAGTCTTCATGTTACGCTATGATCCGCCGCAAGAAATTCATTACGATGATATTCGGATTGCGTCCGAAGGTGATTCTGAAACTATCGCCGAAGTTTCTCAAACTCTCAATTCCGTTTCTTCTGAACGTGTTTTTAACTATCTAGTTGACCAAGCTGATAAGCTCGGCGCTTCCGACATCCACATTGAAAATATGCGCGACCGCATTCGTATCCGTATGCGTGTTGACGGTATTTTACACCCAGTTGCCGACATTAGTAAAAATCGCTACCGTATTTTGATGGGCGAACTTTCAACTCGCGCTAATCTTTCTGCTGCTTCCACGAAGCCTCAATCCGGCCATATGCAACAAGATATTTATCGCGATGGTTCCTCGCACTTGCTGAACATTCGCGTCGAGACCGTCCCTACTATGTATGGTCAGGACGGCGTTTTGCGTTTGTTTAACTTTGACGAAACTTTACTTAACCTCGACCTACTCGGCCTATCAGAAAGTGAAATGTCCACTGTGCAGGAAATTATTTCGCATCCGCGTGGCTTAGTGTTGATGGTCGGTCCAACCGGTTCTGGTAAATCTACTACACTGTATTCAATTCTCAACGCCCTTAATACCTCCGAACGTAAAATTATTACCCTAGAGGACCCAATCGAATATGGCATTACTGGTATCTCGCAAATTCCAATCGATACGACAGGCGGTGGCTCTTTCGCTGAAGGGCTGCGCTCCGTTTTGCGTCTTGACCCAGACGTCGTTATGGTGGGTGAGATTCGTGATGCTGACACTGCTCGTACTGCGATTCAAGCTTCGATTACTGGTCACCTCGTGTTGTCATCTTTTCATGCTAACTCAACTTCGGCTGCCTTCTCGCGTATGATTGACCTTATTGGTACTAATCCAATCTTTGCTAGCTCAATTCGTCTGCTCATTGCTCAGCGTCTGGTGCGTAAACTATCCGACAGTAAGGAACCCTACAAGCCCGATGAATCTACTATGCAATATCTGCGTGATACGATGGCTGGCACTAACGTTGATTTAAGTGACGTCACGCTTTATCGCCCAGTGCCCACTGATGAAAATCCTTTCGGCTACCAAGGTCGTACCGTTTTGATGGAACAAATGGTTGTTTCAGAAGATATTCAGGTTTTCTTGCGTGGCGATGTTAAAGACGCGAATGCTCAAGATATTGAAAAAGTTGCCAAATCCCAAGGTATGCTCACGCTTGAACAGCGGGGAATTATCGCTGCTCTCAATGGTGAAACTACGCTCGAAGAAGTTTCACGCGTGATCTAATTTCGCAAAACTCATAATTTCTGCTAAAGTTATTGACAAAACGCTTATGGTATGCTACAATGACAGTAATACCTCGTCCGAGGTCTGGATTTTGAGGCGCCAACTGCATAAATGCGCTATAATAAAAATATGGAAAAATTTCTAGATTACTTCAAGCCTAGCTATTATAATTTACAGCTCAGAATCAACCGCAAGCATAAGGTCCTGTCCGGCATAGTTATTATTGATGGCGACGTCCATTCCGAAGTGGTAAAGCTGCACGCTATTGATATGCAGATTAAGTCCATTAAATACGCTCCCAGCCAGAGTTCACTTTACGAGCCTACTAAAGAATGCGATTTTACTTACGACGGGGAAGTAATCAAAATTCCAGTTTCTGCTCAAATTGCCCCCAATTTTTACCGCGCCTCCATGACAAAAGATTATATTCATCCCGAAGATTACGATACCAACGTCAGCTTTGCTATTGAATTCGAAACTAGTCTCAATAATAATATGCAAGGTTGCTATCTTTCGAGTTATGAATATCAAGGCCAATCGCAACAAATTGTTGCCACGCAATTCGAATCGCACTATGCGCGCGAAGCTTTTCCTTGCATTGACGAGCCAGCTGCGAAAGCCGTTTTTGATTTGCAGCTAGAGATTCAAGATTTCCAACCCGGCGACGTAGTGCTTTCAAATATGCCTTGCCGCAGCCGGTGGCGCGAAACTTTTAGTTTTGAACGCACCCCGCGTATGTCTACTTATCTTTTGGCCTGGGTGGTTGGTCCGTTACAAAGCGTTTCGACCACTAATCGAAACGGCGTGAGAGTTTCATCTTACGGTGCTTTAAACCAGCCCTTAGAATCGCTCATTTTTGCTAATCAAACAGCGGCTCGCGCTCTAGAATATTATGATGAAAAATTCGGCATGCCTTATCCTCTCGCTAAACTTGATCAAGTTGCCTTACCAGATTTTGAAGCTGGTGCCATGGAAAACTGGGGCTTAGTAACTTATCGTGAGTCTTGTATGTTGGCCGATACTGCCGCTTCACTCGAAACTAAAAAATCCGTTGCGATTACTGTTACGCATGAACTCTCACATCAGTGGTTCGGTGATCTAGTTACGATGAAATGGTGGGATGATCTATGGCTGAATGAATCTTTTGCTAGTGTAATGGAGTATTATGCTACCGATGCACTCTATCCAGAATTTAATATTTGGCAAGATTTCTTTACGGGTGATTGCCTAGCAGCTCTGCGACGCGATTGCCTACGTGGTGTGCAGTCTGTTCAGCAGGTTGTCCATGACCCCGCCGAAATTGCCACACTTTTTGACGGAGCCATCGTTTACGCAAAAGGTGCTCGACTGGTTTTAATGCTAATTCGCTTAATGACGCCAGAAAAATTTTACCAAGGAATTCGTTATTATTTCGATAAATATCAGTACGAAAATACCGTAGGCGATGATTTATGGCGTGCTTTGCAACTTTACGCAGGTTTTGATGTCAAAGATTTTATGTACGCTTGGATTTCGCAGCCAGGTTATCCTGCCCTTCGGCATAATAAGAGCGACGAATATAGTTCTTGGTCACAACAACGTTTCTTTATTGATGGCTCCACTGATGATTCTCAATGGCCTTTGCCGGAAGTTAAAGATGATATGTCTGGACATTATTTATTGGATTTAGGCGATGATGAATTTAATCAGAAGCTAGCAGATTTCACTGATTTGCAAACTGAGCAAAAACTACGTCTTCTCATCGACCGCATGTTGCTCGCTAAGGCTGGTTTAGTCTCGTCAAGTTCGTTGCTCGGTCTTCTGCCTAAATTTTCCCACGAAAATTCCGCTGCTGTTTGGCGTATTTTACTTAGTATTATTGGCGATCTTAAACTTTTCTGTCCGCCTGAGTCTGAAGTTGAATCACATTATCGTCAGTATCTTGCTCATAATTTTCAAGACCTGCTATCAAACATTGATTTATCTATGCAAACTCAAGACGTCAACGCTATTCAGGTGCGTGATAGTTTGCTAAGCATCGTAAACTATCTCGAAGACGAAAAAATCCTGCGTCCACTCGCTAATCGCTATAATGATGATTTGTCGACGTTAGACTCAGAACTACGCATTTATATTATGGTTGCTCAAATACACTTCGATGAGGATGCTACTTTTGCTAAACTTTTTGCCACCTACCCTCAAATTTCCGACCCAGAAATTAAATCTGATATATTATATTGTCTTGCTCTTGCGAAACATCCGGATAATCTCTCTAAACTCATCGACCTGCTTAATCAACCGGAAATTGTCCGTCCGCAAGATCATATTTTCCTATATATTTATTTACTACGTAATTATCGCACGCGTGAAAAAGTCCTTGATTGGCTTATTTCGCACTGGGATTATGTTAAAACTCTCACCGGCGAGAAGTCAATCGAAGATTATCCGCGCTATGTAGCTGGTGTCCTGCGCACCAAAGATGAGGCTCAAAAATTTTACGACTTTTTCGATCCACTCGCTAGTAATCCTATATTAAAACGCACTATCGAAATCGCCCACACCGAAATCGACTCTCGCCTGGCCCTCATTAAATCTCAATCAGCGGACGTGGCAGAGAAATTGCAATTATTAATTAATCAAAAAGGAGTATAAAATGCCAGTAATCGTAGGTACCGTAATCGAAAAAGATAGTAAATTCTTACTCGTCCAAGAAGCCGGTGAGAATGTCCGTGGCAAATGGAATTATCCGTCTGGTAAACTCGAAACAGGCGAGCTGCTTTCTGAAGGCGCTCTTCGCGAAACCCGCGAAGAATGTGGTCTAGATGTAGAGTTGACTGGTATTTGTCAAGTTGGCACGCACCGCTTCCCAAACGAGGCCTTCGCTCTTGTCTGCTTCGCTGCGCATCACCGCTCTGGTAAGATTAAGTTTGATCCAGAAGAAATTCTCGATGCTTGCTGGTTTAGCTATGAAGAAATTCTTGAGATGTCGGACCAACTGCGTAATGCTGATCGCGTAATTCATGCCATTCAAAATGTTAAAGACGGTATAGTTGCGCCACTGGAAATACTAAAAATCTATGCCAATCCTGAAGATCTAAAAACTAACAAATAGATCACCCAACTCGTCACAAAATAAATAAAAATATCATGAAACTCTACCTCATCCGCCACGGACAAACTGATTGGAACCTGCACAAACGCGTGCAGGGTGCCACGAATGTTCCGCTCAACGCCACTGGCCTCGCTCAGGCCGCTGATCTACGTCGCCAAACTGCAGATTTAGAATTTGAAGCCTGCTATGCTTCACCTCTTTTGCGTGCCGCCCAAACTGCAATGATCGTGGTGGATGGTCGTACGGAAATTATCTACGATTCACGCCTTAAAGAGCGTAGTCATGGTAAATTTGAGGGGCAATATTTACCAAAATGGGATCTGATCAAGCCAGATATTTTCGATCGTGAAATCAACACTAACGTCCAGGGTATCGAACCGATCCGTTCCTTGGACGCTCGAACTGGCGAATTTTTGCAAGAAATTTATTACAAATATTCCGAAACTGCCAAAATTATGATCGTCGCTCACGCTGGTTCGCTTAAATCGATGCTTAGTAGCATAATGGACTATAATTCTCCCGAATTTCGCGATTTCCGCTTCGAACAAGGGCAAGTTTACGAATTGGACTTTTGAGCTAGGTTTCTTGTTGACATTATTTTTACATAACCTGGAATTTCTTGCGACGAGAACTCACCATGTTTTACCCAGCAGCAAATTATCCCAATCTGCTCCTGCGTATAAAATTCATATCGCCGGTTATCCGTACCGACTTCTGCTAGCGATGGGCGCAGGGAAGTAAAAATCTCGTTCAATAACCAATAGTTTGAGTTAGGAATTGTTGCCGAGAAATACATCCGCTCGTCATAAATAAAGCTTAATAAAATCGTAAAAACAACTTCCTTACCAACCTTATTATAATTTATCCGCTCATTAAAATTTTGTTTTAGGTCTAGTTCATATTTTCTCAAGGCATCCCCGTAGCTCTTGTGGTGTGCATAAAATGTCGTCCGCGAAATATGCGCCATCTTGCAAAAATCCCCAATCTTGATAGTCTGTCTCTGCATTAAGCTAATACAAAGTGCTTCACGAATCTGAGCTTCACAGCGCTCAAAACGGCCGTCCTCCTGCGTTTTCCGTTTTGGTGGCAGCTGAATTGCTTCCATGTCTCCATAATACCACAAAATTTAAGAAAAATCAATACCTTTTTTGCTTATTTTTGCAAAAATCGCAAAATTCGCCTCAAAATATCCACGAAACCTTCAAAATAATGAAAGTACTAACAGGGGTAAAAACGCTTATGTATCAAAAAACACAAAAAAGTCCAGAAAAAGTATTGACTTATTTCATAAGGTGCGCTATAATGGGGAACAGTTAAGCAAGTTGCCTAACCGCAACCACTGCATTAAGATAGAAATCTAAAGCGAGGTAATCTATCGAAAATTATCTTTTGCGAAATCAGGTTTCATTTAACAATTTGGACAACGATTAGAATTGTAAGACGGAAACTACAATCGAAAGTCATATTCGTCAGATAAACGATATTTGGATTTTCAAAAGTTGTAAAAACAACTTCGAACTTCGATTGCTAGTTAAGTCAATGCATAAAAAGGTACTTAAGGGCACTGATAGTGGATGCCTTGACAATCAATACCGATGAAGGACGTGGGACTCTGCGATAAGCCTCGGGGATCTGAGAACAAGAGTTGATCCGGGGATTTCCGAATGGGGAAACCTAGCACAAGTCATGTTGTGTTGCATTTATCTGAACACATAGGATAAATAGACGGGAACCAGCCGAACTGAATCATCTTAGTAGGTTGAGGAAAAGAGAATAACCAATGATTCCGAAAGTAGTGGCGAGCGAAATTGGAACAGCCCAAACCTTAACATAACCATACGGTTTAACGGCCAGAGTTATGAAAGGGGTTGCGAAATAAGATAATTTATATGTTGAACTTTTCTATATGGAGAGTTTAGCATATAAACTGACAGCGTTAACTGAGCAGATAGTGATACAACTTCAAATCGTAGCGGAAGCACCTGGAATGGTGTGCCAAAGGAGGTGAAAGCCCTGTATGCGAAACGGTTTGAGGCATTATATATCTTTTTTCAAGTAGGACGGGGCACGAGAAACCCTGTTTGAATCTGGCAGGACCACCTGCCAAGGCTAAATATATTGATTGATCGATAGCGAACTAGTACAGTGATGGAAAGGTGAAAAGAACCCCGGGAGGGGAGTGAAATAGATCCTGAAACTCAGTGCCTACAAGGTGTCGGAGCAGCGCTTGCGCTGTGACGGCGTGCTTTTTGTAGAACGATCCAGCGAGTTAATGTTGTCGGCGAGGCTAAGTCAGTTGATGGAGCCACAGTGAAAGCGAGCCTGAATAGGGCGACAAGTCGGCAGTATTAGACCCGAAACCGGGTGACCTAACCATGAGCAGGTTGAAGCTGCGGTAACACGCAGTGGAGGACCGAACCAGGGTACGCAGTAAAGTGCTTGGATGACTTGTGGTTAGCGGTGAAATGCCAATCGAACTCGGAGATAGCTGGTTCTCCTCGAAATAGCTTTAGGGCTAGCGTTGTGTAGTAGCACTTGGGGGTAGAGCTCTGAAAGGGTCTGGGGCCGGCAACGGTACCCATCCCTATCAAACTACGAATACCAAGTGTGTAATCACGGCAGTCAGAACGGCGGGGCTAAGCTCGTCGCTCAAAAGGGAAACAGCCCAGATCATCGTCTAAGGTCCCTAATTAACACTAAGTGGGAAACAAGGTGAAGTTTCTTAAACAGCTAGGATGTTGGCTTAGAAGCAGCCATT
>CAOZKB010000033.1 GCA_948571325.1 uncultured Candidatus Saccharibacteria bacterium
TAGCTAAGCTTGCAGACGGGAATTGTTGGATGACGCAGAATTTGGCTTATGATTTGAAGGCTGGGCAGAAGTTAACCAGTGCGGATACGGACATTACCGTGGGTGGGACTTGGACGGTGCCAGCCGAAGGGACGACCAGCGGGGAGGTGCCGGAGAAGAAAAATACGCCAAGCGCTACCACGGCTTATTCGTGGAATTTGGGTTGGCCTTATGTTTTAAAGACACCAGCCATTCGGACGGATTGTTCGGCTAATAGTGGTGATAATTTTGAACAATGTGATAATTTGCAACCGGTGAAGGGGTGGCGTCCAACATGGGTGGCACAGGATTTGGTCGAGGATAACAAGAGTTCGTATTCGGCGATAAATGTAATTGAACGTACCTACGATGCGCATTACGTGCTGGGGAATTTTTATCAGTGGGAGGCGGCAACGGCGGGGAGTGGTCATAGCGTTTCAGGCACTAGCGCAGGAGCGGAAAGTGATCCAGCGAAATTTAATGAAGCACCGCAGAGTATTTGTCCTAAGGGGTGGGGATTGCCAAAATCTGGCAAAAATTTAGTGGAATCTTCTGCTCTTTACGGTTTGCCTTATGATCGGGACGATAGTTTTTATGCTTTGGTTAAGGCTTATGGTTATGGAGTTGATCAGGTAGAATATGTTCCAAATAACGGTAATGCTTATACGGCTATTTTAACAAATGGCTTGCAAAATGTGTTTGAGGCACCAATGTATTTTGTAGTCAATGGTCTTATTCATCCGATAGATGGCTATATGGCTAAAGTCGGATTTACTGGTGGCTATTGGTCGTCTACGCCGTTTGCGACTGGACCTTATGTAAATTACCTTAGTATGAATAATGACTCTTATGCTATGGCGCTGGCTGATGGGTTTTCTGGATGGCATGCTATTGAAGTGCGGTGTCTGGCGCGGTAGAGTTTGAGTGCACAAAAAGGGCTTTGCTTATAGCAAAGCCCTGCATTGGCCGTTGGTTGTCTGTAATGTTTGCGAGTAGGGAATTAGGCAGTGGCGGCAGTTTTTTTGGTCGTGGTTTTGGTGCTGGAGGATTTAGTTTTGGTAGCTTTTTCAGCTTTGACTGGAGCAGGCTTGGCGGCTTTGGCATATTTTGCGAGAGCAGCTTTGCGGCGAGAGGCTGTGTTTTTCTTCATAAGGTCTTTCTTGACAGCCTTGTCATATTCGGACTGGGCTTTGGAAAGATTTTCTGGGGTAGGGTTAGCCTTGAAAGCTTTTAGGGCAGCTTTGATGGTCTTCTTGATTTCTTGATTGTGAGCGGTGCGCTTTTCGGCTTGGCGTGCAGCCTTTTTTGCAGATTTGATAATCGGCATAAAATGATATTTCCTCTGAGGTTAGTTTGATATTTGATAATACTTTAAGTAATTATACCTGATTGAGCGGGGAATGTAAAGGGTTTTAGGGGATTTTGTTGAAAAGGGGCGTGATAGAGGCGATACTGGGGAAGATTTTATGGATAAGGCTTGACTTTATTTAGAATCTGTACTACACTTGATAGTGTAGGCTGGGGTATTGTGTCTTAACGCTATTTGACAGTAAAGGAGGAAGCTTTGTACAGGGGTGATTTGTATATGAATGCGAGTTGGCGTACAGGGCAGTATAATTTGATATTAGGAAGGTGGGAAGTAAGAGCGTTAGCATAATATGGGGAGCCGAAGAACCTTTAAATTTTGTTGGATCGATGATAGCTAAGATTGGGAGATAGATTTGGCAGAAGCAGAAGGTTTGGTAACTGATTGGCGAGATTCATAGCGTAGGGAAAGTGCGCTAAAGGAGAAAATATGATTGAAGTTGCTGAAATTAAGGGGAGAATTGATGAGAAGGACAATGACTATCAGGCGGCGCGAGCTCGTTGGGAGGAACGGGCACGGAATGCGGAGATGGCGATGATTGAGCAGTGTGGAATGCTGACTCAATTACCAGGCGCAGAAGTAGTGTTGAAAAACACCGAGTCTGATTTGTATCAAATCGCAGTATTACTGGGTTTTGGTGATACACGAGGGCTTTTGAGGGAGACGTTGAAGGCTTATAATCCGATTACTAATAATGATCGGTTTAGGAGTGATAAGCATGAGATTGTCTTTGGCGGGGCTGTATTAGTGTTACCAGCGGAAGAGAATAGGAAAACGTACGAATTCCATGGTGGACTGCAGGTGGCCTATCGAGAGACGGTCTATGCGCCGGAAACTGGGCGCAAATATAGAATTTATGTTCTGAGTCGGGAGCTGAAGGATGGCGAGTTTTCGATGCAATGCACCCAAAGCGGAGTATGGCTGAAAGTAAGTAAGGTAGGTTCAGCTTGGACGTTGAGGTTGGTTCCGTCGAAAAGGTTGAATGGCAAAGCCGTACAGGACTTTACGCTTTGGGTGCGATATTTGAAATCGGCACAAGAGCGGAGTCAGCATCCGGAGCCGGCGAGGACGAAGTTATGCTCGTCTAATTATTATTCAGAGTAACAGGCCTAGGCCTGTGGACATATAATGCTCTGCATTATATGAGGGTGTTTAGTGGCGTCGACGATACAACGAGAAGAGCCTGGAGCGAAATGCTTCGGGCTTTTAATGTTTATGATATAATTGGGGTATGGAAATTACTGCAATGTATATTT
The DNA here is from genome assembly GCA_948571325.1 of uncultured Candidatus Saccharibacteria bacterium. GTDB lineage: Bacteria > Patescibacteriota > Saccharimonadia > Saccharimonadales > Saccharimonadaceae > Nanosyncoccus. The sequence goes on from CAOZKB010000033.1 coordinate 2,641, forward strand.
GGTCACAGATTTTTACGGTGATTGAGTATGCGCTACTGGGGGCGTCGTATTTGGCGAAGAACCGTAAGGCGATTGTAGCGCTAGATATTGGCTCAATGGCGACAGGAATTATTGCGTTTATTCTGCTAGGAGCGGATTTGGGTATGGCGATGTCAGTGATAATTTTGCTGGCGAATTTTTATTATTTGTGGGACGAGTCGGTACATAGTGAAAAAGAGCGGAAGAAGTATCATGTGCGGGATTATGTAATTTTGACGGTGGTGTTGGTGGGAATTGCGCTAGTGACAATTTGGACGTATGAAGGGCCGTTGAGTTTGATGTCGGTGGCGGCAACGGCGTTATATGAAATTTCGATTTGGCAAAAGAGCACGAAAGTGTATAAGTTCTTGGGGATACCGGTGGCGTTTTGTTGGATGACTTATAACGGATTTGAGCGGTCGGTGTTTGGAGTGCTGTGCGAAATGGTGATGTTTATTACATCGATTGTGGGTTATGTGCGAGAAATTAAAGCGGGGAAGAAGCGAAAAGCGGCAAGGAGAAAAAAGTAGTGAAAGTTTTGGTATCGGTGATAGTCGGCGTAGGAGTGGTAGCATTTGCGATTTGGGCGTTTTTTGGGCAGTTTCCGGGAGATGAAGAGCTGGCGCATCGGATGAGAACGTACATGCAGGAGGGGATGGAGATGTACGAGGAGCGCTTGGTGGGGGGCGAGGAAGTGATTGGTACAGGGCGGTTTGGTGATTTGACACCGCGGCGAGATCAGTTGGTGAAGTATTTGGAACGAAAATATACCTTACATAATCGGCGGGAAGTGACGGTGGTGTGTTGGGGTAGTGGCGACCGGATGGTGGCGAGTGGCCAGGGATCGGGGTGTTGGATGGAGTTGAGCGACGGTTCGGTATGTGATGAGGGGGTAGTGAAGTGCTTGAAGAAGGCGGAGAAATTGAAGTAAAGTTTCTTGAATAGTTTTTCATTGGTGGCTAGTACGGGATGCTGGCTTAGTAATGAGCAATTACCAGCAGAAAGTTTTTACAAACTCCCTTTTCATCCCTCCCCCTACAGTACTAGACAGCGGACGGAGAAAGCGCGGGCGTGGTTATTGCTATGGGAAAGGACGACATGAGCGCTATTAAAATTCTGAGCGTAGGCGCTTGAAGCACCGGGGTATGCAGTAGAGGCCCAATAGAAGCTATTGTAGCCTAGATCCCGCGTAGAACCGTACCATGGGTAGACGTAGCCCCCACGGACAAAGGACGGGGAAAGCATAAAACTGCGCTGCCCTATGTACTGGATTTACTTTATCGTTTTCATATACTCTCAACGTATAGTTTGCATGCCAGCCAGTTGAATTAGTGGCTTGCGCAGTGTCAGACCATTCATAGCCTTCCTGACCTGCATTGCATAAAAAACCAACTTGGAATATCGGATATCCACTACGCACAAAGTAGAGGGAAGGGAAAGGAGTATAGTTTTTGAGTCTTTAAAAATAAAAAATGGGAACTGGCGTTCCTATTTTTTTGGGGGTTCTGGTGGGTCGCGAGGGGCTCGAACCCCCGACCTCCTCGGTGTAAACGAGGCGCTCTAGCCAACTGAGCTAGCGACCCGGATGGATTATTTATATTATAGCATAGTTTAGAGATCTTGTGGAGAAATTGGACGAAAATGTGGGGATGTGGTAGGCTTAGGATAAGTTCTGATGGAGGCAGGACGGAGAATGTGAAGTTTTCGCAGGGCAGTAGTGGCGGAAAGTGGGGTGTAGACATAGTAAATTATGGACATTAACAAGGAGGGAAGATGTATGAGTAGACCGAAAAAGGATGAGCAGATTGAATTACGTCAGGATATGGAGAAGGATTTAATTGGTCATACGCAGGAGGAAACTTATAATTCTGTAACTGGCACATGTGGTAAAGGAACGGTTGAATATGGGGAAGACAAGGTTTTGCCGGGTAGAATTTATAATATTGATAAAATGTATTATGAATTAAAGGGATTCTTTTGGGGCGTAGGAATGCTTGATGCTTTGAGGGCAATGGAATATATGCTGCGAAGGCATGATAGGCATTATCGAGATGGAGGTCAGCCGTATGCTGTGCATCCACTGGGAATGGCGATACATGCAATGCAATTATATAGTGGCTATCCGAAGTTTATCACTGAGGTTTTATTCAAGACGATATTTTTGCATGATGTGCGTGAAGATGAAGAACGAGAGATTCAGGAATTACCTTTTGACCGGGAGTCGCAGACTAATGTGGATTTAATGACGGTGACACGATTTAAGCGTGATACAAAATTTTCGATTAAATTGCGTTATGCGGAAGGATTGTGTAAAAATGTCACGGTAGTGATTGCTAAACTTTTGGACATTATTAATAATTTATCTTCAATGGTGGGGATTTTCCCGGATCAAAAGATTCGCAAGAATATTGTAGAGAAGGACGAACTTTTTATGTCAGTGTTTGAAAAAGCGCAGAAGGACTTTGGAGAGGCGTCGTGCTTGATTGAAATGCTGGTGGATGAAGTGCATAGGTTGCTGGATATTTTGGCATTGGTGTATGGGGTAAAATTGAGAGATGAGAATTTTGTCAATTCGCCGAAATCTAAGAATTATGCGTATTTAATTGGTCTTGACGAGGTGGAACAGTGTGTATGATGTGATCTGTAATAGATGTACAAATGCGGTGAAAATGTTTATGCTTGGTTGAAGAAGCCCGTGAAAGTGGTGGCAGATTTGTTGACTGAATTTGACGGGTATGAGCAATTGCGTGTGTTGGATTTGGGCTGTGGAATTGGGCGGAATATTTGGCTGATTTTGCAGCGTTTTAAAGATATTGATTGTCAGATTGATGCGGTGGATAGTTTGGAAAGTGCTATAAAAGGATTGATGGAACGAGCGAAAGAGTTGGGCGTAGGTGGTTATGTGAAGCCAATTTTGGGATTTGTGGATGAGTATGTAATAGGGGAAAATAGTTATGATTTGATTTTGGCAATTTCAATTTTGGAGCATGTGGCGAATAAGGAAATTTTCACGCAGAAACTATTTGAGCTAAGGGACGGAATGCAAAAGCCATTAACTTGGGTCAGGGGCTGAGGAGTGACCGGAGTGCGTAATTACCATTGATGTAAAATTATATGGTATAATGTAGGGGTAAAATAATTTTGGGCAAGATTTTGTTCAAGGAAAGGGTAAAGCATGAGTGTATCTCAGGAGCAAGTAGAAAAAATGCGACACACGCTGAGCCACGTTCTCGCGGCGGCGGTGCAGGAGCTTTATCCGACAACAACTTTTGGGGTGGGGCCAGCGATTGAGAATGGCTTTTATTATGATATTGATTTTGGTGGGGAAAAAGTTTCTGATGCGGATTTGAAGAAAATTGAGAAGAAAATGCGGGGAATTTTGGCACGAAAATGCGAAATGAAGGCGCGGGAGGTTGCGCGAGCAGAAGCCGAGCAGTGGATGAAGGAACAAGGCCAAAAATATAAATTAGAATTGATTGCAGAGTTGCCAGCGGATGAACCGATTACGTTTTATGATATGGTGGTACCAGAGACGGGGGAGGTGATTTTTACGGACTTGTGCAAGGGTCCACATGTGGAGAATTTGGGAGAAATTCCGACGGATGGCTTCAGGCTGGAACGGATTGCGGGGGCATACTGGCGAGGTGATGAGAAGCGAGAGATGCTGACGCGGATTTATGGTTTGGCTTTTGCGACTAAGGAAGAACTAGAAGCATTTTTAGCGCAGCAGGAAGAAGCGAAGAAGCGTGATCATCGGAAATTGGGGAAGGAATTGGATTTGTTCGCATTTTCGGAATTGGTGGGGTCGGGCTTGCCGCTGTTCACGCCACGAGGGACGATTTTGCGCGATATGTTGAACGAATTGGCGCAAGGTTATCGGGTGCGCTGTGGGTATCGGAAGGTTTGCATCCCGCATATTGCGAATGTGGATCTTTATAAAACCTCGGGGCATTACCAGAAGTTTCCGGAGCTTCTGCAATTTGTAAGTCAAGAATCAGGGGATAATTTGGCGGTGAAGCCGGTGAGTTGCCCACATCATACACAGATCTTTGCCAGTGCGCCACGTAGTTACAAAGAATTGCCGGTGAAATATCTTGAAACAACCATGGTATATCGCGATGAACGCAAGGGGGAATTGGGTGGTTTGTCGCGTGTACGGGCAATTACGCAGGATGATTCACACGTTTTTTGTACGGAAGATCAGATTGAACAAGTATTTGGTGAGTTAATTGAGAGCGCAAAGGATTTGTACAAAAAAGTGGGGATGAAATTAACTTTGAGATTAAGTTTTCGGGATGATAAAGATGCGTATATCGGTGATCCAGAGATGTGGGAGAAGGCGCAAGCGGCGATCGAGCGGATGGCGAAGAAGTTTGAGATGGAATATTTCGTCGGAATTGGTGAAGCGGCGATGTATGGGCCAAAAATGGACTTTATGGCAGTGGACGCGCTAGGTCGGGAATGGCAACTAGCAACAGTGCAATTGGATTATGCGATGCCGGCGAGATTTGGGCTGGAATATACCGATAAAGACGGTACGAAGAAGACACCGATTATGGTGCACTGTGCGCTGTTAGGGGCGATTGAGCGGTTTATGAGTATCTTTATTGAGCATACGGCGGGATGGTTCCCATTGTGGTGTGCGCCGGAGCAGGTGAGGATTTTGACGGTAAATAGCGAGGTGAAAGAGTATGTGGGGAAGATTGAGGAAGTTCTGAGGGGGGTAACTTTGGATGAGCCGGTAAAAGCGAATGAATTGAGGTTCGAGGTGGATCAGAGTGATGATTCGCTAGGGAAGAAGATTAAACGCGCGACAGAGATGAAAATTCCAGTAGTGCTAATCGTGGGGCCGAAGGACGCGGAAGATGGCGTAGTCAGTGTACGGACGCGAGAAGGGGAAGAAAAGGTGAAGCTGGAAGAGTTGAAGGGGTGGTTAGAAGAGAAGAATCGGAGGGATTTGGGGGAGTAGAGGAGGGATTCTTGGTTTATAATAGGTGAAAAAATTGGCAAAATGTAGTTTTTAGGTGGATTTTTGCAGAAAATGTAAAAAAAGTATTGACATTTTCAACCACCTGTGCTACAATGTAATCATAAGCTTAATGAAGGACAAGCGAAAGAGCAACAGCGATAACACTGACGCTCCGGAAACTACCCATCAAAGCTTAAGTACATTAAAGAACCTGTTATACAAAACCTCACACAATCCTGAAGTTTGTTTCTAGTGATATGTGACTAATAATCATATATCCGTTCATGTTTTCATAAATACCTGTATTTATTTGTTTAACGTTAGTTAAACAAATAATCCTTCTTAGTAAGGTTTTGGTTTGCAACTTAGTTTTGCTGTCGTTGTTGTCGATAAAATCATTAATTGGCGATGCGGACAGCATCCAAACTATTAGCATTCAAGCACCCCACTTCCAAGCTGACGAATCGGCCTTTAGCCTGATTCCACTAAGTAGCTCAGCAATAGGCTTTGACTTAATGCTTGAGCAGGGAAGTTCCTCCACTTGAACTAAAGTCTAATAGTTTGAATGCTGTTCGTGTCAATATCGACACAATGGCTTACCTTACCCAAAGGGAATGCCTTCTCTGCTTCGGTAGGGAAGGTTGATCGTATCAGCCAGTAGTTGGTCCATTTTAGAGTAATTACCAAGGATCCCTGGCTGAATAGTAAAACTAAATAGCGCACAGGCACAAAAGATATCGCTAACTATTATTCAAGCTAATGCCTTGATTAATACTTAAGACGATAGTGAGTGATCCTGTGGCAGGCTGAGGAGCCTAAAACCAAAGCCGAGGGGCTCTAAACCAATAAGAGAAAAGGATAATCCCCACCTGAGGGTGGGGAAGGTAAAAACATGATGAACAAAGAAGTGAAAAGAACACTGTCACTCGATGCGGAAACGAACGGCCTCTGGGGTCAGGCCTTTGCAATTGCCGGAATCGTTTATGACGAGACTGGCCAGGAAATCGATCGTTTTTGCGGTCGGTGTCCCATCGAGGAAACAGTGGATCCATTTGTGGCGGACAAAGTTTTGCCGCAGATGGAAGAAATTCCGGAGAACTATGGCTCTTATGAGGAGCTTCTCCAGGCATTCTTTGCCTGGAGGATGCCACATAGAAAGTCAGGGACTCAGGAGCTCGTCCATATAGGTGTTCCGATAGAGGTGAAACTCTATTGGGATGCCCATGAAAGAGGTTTCATCGGGGACTGGGACGGGCCGTATCCTTTGTTGGACGCGGTTTCCATCCCCGAGATCGGAGATTCCGTTGACACGTATAACCGTGTCAACGGATGTGGGCCGAGCCCAGCAGATTTTGCAGGCGGTACTCACAACCCCCTGTATGATAGTGCGGCAACATATGCTGCCTATCGGCACTGGTTGCTGAACCGGTAAAACGGTTCTGACTATTTTGGCTCATTTGCTAGAATAGTCACCAGTGTAGTATTCGGGAATGCAGGTTTTGTCAACTATCTGGCTCATTTGTCAAATAATTGGCGCGTATGGCAGATTCGATCGGGCGGAGCCGGTATCTCCGCAATAACAAAAACTACTACCCCGGCCAAGATTGCTTAAGCTAAGCGGGAGCGCAGGAAGCATGAGGCTGGGGTCTCCCAAAATGGATCGCACCAGGGAAATCTGGTAAGATCCACCAAAACGCTACCCCTAGAGGGTAAGCAAGCACCTTAAAAAAGTTAGTCTTCGCAAGAATCTTCCTAACCTGTTTCTCATTGTTTTTCTCCGTTTTTGCGTAATTCTGCATCTCGTTTTGATTGTCTTACCACCTCCCTTCGTGGTGGCTTGAGATGGTCAAGATGAGATGCGGAATAGGCCGCACTCTAATCTTATATTGGCGGCGGCCAGTAAACGCAGAGAGG
>CAOZKB010000034.1 GCA_948571325.1 uncultured Candidatus Saccharibacteria bacterium
GATGGGGAACAGCCTGGAAAGTATTTTGGACAGGTAGGGGGCTGGGCATTGAGATGGAATTTTTAGTATTTACATCTGTTGAATGGGGGTAGAAGTAGTTTCAGGGAAGAGAAAACCTGTCGTGAAGGTAATGAGTTGATGGGGCTGATATATAGTTTAAGTGTGAATGGGGAAGAACAGATATAACAGATTGTGCGTGAGTTGTCACGCACTAAAAATAAGAGCGTGTAAAGAGTTGATCTCTGGGGTACTCTTCTGTGGTAATATAGGGATGTGACGGGGAAGGGGACGACTAAAAAACGATTCCCGAGCGGGGAATCGCGGAGTAGAATAAATTGATGGCGGAGTTAGTGATTGTGGCGATGTTTGCGTTTGAGGCGATTGAGCTTACGCATAATTTGATAGAGTAAGTATTGTCCGCGTTTGAGTGGAAGATCCCACGTGCCAGCATAATCGATTTGGTGGCCACCGAAGGATTTTTTGTATTGCGTGAAGCCGTACCAGGGGTGGTTCTGGTCGGTGGAGGGAGTCATTCCCCAAAAATCATAGATGCCAGAGCCGGATAGTTTAGCGTCGAGAATCATTTGAATGATAAGGATGCTACCGGCGGCGAGTTTGCGGTGTTCGTCGGCGGCAGCAGCGTGAGCGTAATATCGGACGCCCTCGTAGTCGTAAACTAGAGCGGCGGCGATGGGAATATGGTCGAGTTCGGCGACGTAGAGAGTGGCAAAGCCAGCTTTTAGCTGGTTGCGGAGGTGATTTTCGTCTTGTGGAGTGAAATGATTGCGATCGCCGAGTTTTTTGAGGAGATCGGTGAGAATATTGATCTGTTTGGGGTCTTTAGTATGGCGAATGGAGATGCCTTTTTTGGCGTAATTACGCCAATAGCGGACTTTGCGACTCTCGATGCCTTGCAAAAGTTCGTCTTGGGTAGGGGAAAGATCGAGCGCCCAGGTATGAGCTGGATTGAGGTCGTGAGACTTTTTAACCCCGAGTTTTTGGAGAAAATTCGGGGTTAGGGACATGGTTGGTTCAATGCGAATGAAAAAGGCTTTTTGCTTTTGGGCGAGTTCGGAGAGGGAAGCAAGGGCGGGCTGGAGGTCCTCAGCAGAATCGAGGGCGGGACCGTATGGACAGTAAAGGTAGTTGCCAACAGGGGTGGTTTTGAGAACGGCGAGGATAGAATAACCGTTGCCATCGATCCAAAAAGTTTTGTGCCTCTCAAGTTGTTCGTAAGACTCCCAGGCGGGAGATTGAAGAAAGTGTCTATTCATAGGGATATTATAGCATATTTGATCATAATCTCTGTTAATCAGATTTAGTTGGCGATTGTGGCGTCTTGGATCCCCCTACAGTACTAGACAGCGGACGGAGAAACCATAGGCGCGCCTATGGTTTCTCCGTCCATGATGAAATTGGTCAGGTGAAGTTGAATAGAAAGTGGGCCGGACTTTGTGTCCGGCCCGAAAGAAAGGTTCATCATGACTATAACCATAATCAGAACAAATTTGACTAAGTTTGCAAGTTTTTCTTAGCATTGACAATCGTTTATGTTTTTTATCTCGTAGATAGCATTTGTCAAGTTTTGGTTGACAGCTGGAACGGCGGGCTGCGAATACGCTCGGCCGCTGTTTTCAGATGGGAGCAGCTTAGAAATTGATGGAAAGTGATTGTTTTTTGAAAACTTTGGGGCCTTTCCATTGGTTCTACATTGACCGGTTCTGAGGACATGCTTTCAGGCTTAAATGATGAATTATCAAACAAGCTTTTGCTATCCATGTTCTCATCAAGGTTGCGATAGAACGGCAAATCCTCCATTTTGTCCCACACGAGCCACACGAGCCACACGTTATATGGCTCACCGATGTAAGCGATGATTGGAATCTTCCTCACCTCCTTAATGTGCAAATTTTCAGATTTGGTATCTGAATTAGAATCCTTAAAGCGTTCGTTAGCAGTGGAATAATTTAGTTTACCCTCGTTACTAAATTATGCCTCCAGTGAAAGGCTTTAGGGATGATTTAATTATAGCGCAGATTGGGGTTGCTGTAAAGGGGTAAAATAGGGGTGATTAGTGGATATCGATGCGAGGGGTAATGTCGAGGTCGTAGGGGTTGGTGGACTGGACGCCGGAGAGAATCTCGTAGTAGGCGGCAGCGGCGACCATGGCGGCATTATCGCCAGTGAATTTGGGGTTAGGGAAAAACAAGCGGGGGGCGGCGAGAGTGGGTAATTTGACGGTTTGAGTAGGGTTTGACAGGATTTTGGTGGTTTTGGCGTGTTTTTTGGGATTATGTTTATGGCTAATTTGCGTTTTAAGGCCATTTGTGAAGCGTTTGAGGGCCTTTTCGCGTAGGACTTGGTTCGCACTCACTCCGCCGGCAAAAACCAGCGAGAGAGCCTCTGGATGGGCTTGTAGGGCATTTTCCAATTTTTCAAGTAAAATATCACAAGCAGTATCCTGGAAGGAGGCGGCGAAATTGGCTTTTTGAATGCTGGAGAGGTGGTTTTGGAGCTCGTAAGATGGTGTAGTGATAGGGAGACCGCAGTCTTTTTGGACGGCGCGGAGCACGGCAGTTTTGAGTCCAGAGAAAGAAAAATCGAGGTTGGGGATTTTGGGATGAGGAAGTTTATAAGCGTGAGGATCACCATTTTTGGCACATTGGGCAATGGAGGGGCCGCCGGGGTAGGGAAGACCGAGGATTTTGGCGACTTTGTCGAAGCATTCGCCGACGGCATCGTCGCGGGTGGTGCCAATGATTTCGAATTGATTATGGGCGGGCATGTAGATGATTTGGGTGTGGCCACCGGAGATGACTAGAGATAATAAAGGAAAAATTGGTGCTACAGGTAATACTTCTACTCTGGATTCGGTGGACCTCTCCTCACCGATTCGTTGATGCTCACGTGGTTCAGACCCGGTCCAGCCGGCAGATAATCCAATTATAGAAGTGTTGCCTGTAGCGGTAGTTTTGACTTTATTATCTTTAGTAGTTTTTATGTTTTCCAGATTACTGAGGCTTGAGGTGGGGAGCCAGTTGGCGTAGAGGTGGGATTTGAGGTGATGAACGGCGTAAAGTGGTTTATCCCAGAGAATAGCGAGAGTGCGGGTGGTGAGGGTGCCAACGAGGAGGGAACCGAGTAGGCCGGGGGCGTAGGTGACGGCGATGGCGTCGATGTCATTATCTAGGGAAGCGTGGGGTGGAATTTTGGTTTGGAGTGTGGGATTGTGAGCGAGGAAATCGGTGCTATATTTGGTAATACCGGCTTCGAGAAGGGCTTGATGAATGACGGGGAGGATGACTTCGAGGTGGGAGCGAGCGGTGACTTCGGGGATAACACCGCCGTAAGCGGCAAAGATGTCAATTTGGGAGACGACAACATTGCTGAGGAGGTGGAGGTCGGATGGGGTAATTTCGTCAATGATATTATTGGCTGTGTGGATGGTTTGGGCTGATGGCGGAAAAATACCGGGGCCTTCGAGGATGGCGGCAGCGGTTTCATCACAAGAACTTTCGATAGCGAGAATCTTCATATTGTTGATTATATCATAATTGGTAATATGATGCAATTTTGGGAAAATGGTTGTGTTTTTGGAATGTGTGGTATAATTATAGTGAACGATTTTACATTTTGAAGACGCAGATTGTTTTTGGTAGTTATTATTCAAAAACGAAATAGACGCTAACTAAACGATTGGTGGCGTGGGGTTTTGAACACAGAATGCTGGGTGTTATGACGCCAACTGTGTTCAGGATGAAAATTCTGCGTTGGTAAAATCGTTCAACTGTCGTAGCACCCATTTTTAATGTGGTGTTCGGCGGTGATAATAATTTTATCAACGGAGGCGCCAAAATGAGTAAGAAACAAAAGCTGATATTAAACAAGGGGGAACGATTGGTGGGGGAAGTGAGTTTTGGTTTGTTGGGCATTTTGGCTTTGGCGATGATGAGTCCGATGGTGATGACGGAAACTGAGGCGTTGAACGAAGCGGCGTGGACGGAAATGTCGACGTCGTTAGCGGTGGGGTTGGACGAGACGGCGGAGGTAGATATTACGCCGACGGCGGAGGGGGCGACAGGTGTGGCAACGGCGAATCTGCGAGTGCGGACGGAGAATGCGAGTGAGCATCGGATTTATGTGAATACGCAGGATGTTACGGGTACGATGACGAATGTGAATGCGAAGACGGAGGAGGGGATTGTGGCGCTGGAGGGAGAACGGAGCCTGGGCGATTTGGCGGTGAATACTTGGGGCGTGGCGGTGACGAAGGGAATGGCGGGAACGGAAACTTTGTATCGTGAAGTGCCGGAGAGGGCGGAAGTGTTATTGGTGAATGACGGTGCGGAGGAGACGATGGATGAGGATTATTCGGTGAACTTTGGGGTGAAAATTGATACGAGTTTGCCGGCGGGGCAGTATGCGAATGATGTGATGGTGTCGGTGATTGCGAGTCCGAATGAAGTGTCTGGGTTGTTAGGAATTAAATATATGCAAGATATGACGCCAACGGTGTGCACAGAGACGCGGGGTGCAGATGGCGCGGAGACGGTGAAGGTGGGGCAGGAAACTACGAAGCAATTGATAGATACGCGGGATGGCACGGCGTATTGGGTGGCGAAAATGGCGGATCAGAATTGTTGGATGATGCAGAATTTGGCGTTGGATTTGGAGCCGGGGAAGATTTTAACGAGTAGTGATACTGATTTGAATGCAAAAACGAGTTGGAATCCACCACTAGCAACGGAAACGGTAGTGCCGAAGGCGGAGGGGAATCCGTCAATGACGACGGCGAGGAGCTGGGATTTGGGGGAGTATGTAATGAAGCGGCCAACTTATACCACAACTTGTACATGGGCAGGAGAGGGGGATAAATGGAATTCGGTGCTGCCAGGACAGACATTGGACCGGTGTAGTAACGTAGTGCAAAATGTGAAGGGGTGGACGGATGATTTTGTGGCGCAAGTAGTGGGTGATGATTATACGACGGTGGATGAGGCGAAGAAGATCTATGACGCACACTATTTGGTGGGGAATTATTATCAATGGCTGGCAGCAACGGCGGGGAGCGGTAATGGTCTAGTAAGTACAGGAGCGGAAGAGGATGCCTTGAAATTAAAGGATGCGCCAGATTCGATTTGTCCGAAGGGGTGGGCTTTGCCGGCGGCGGGGAGGAATACAGTGACTGGGGCGCCGTATGATAGGGAGAATAGTTATTATCGGTTGCTTTTGGCTTATGGATATCCTGAAGCAGGCGGGTATAATTTGTCGTCAAAGAATGGCTATACGCCGATGATTAATAGTAATGGTTTGGACGCGGCCGTGGCACCACTATATTTTGTAAAAGGTGGGGGAGTAGAAGTGAGTCTCGGAGCTTTGAGGTCCGTAGGGTATAGTGGACACAGTCGATCACGGACAGCGTACCCGGAGGCAGGGATTGCGTTCGCGACTGGATGGAATTCGGTGGTTTGGGTTAGTGATGGTCTTGTGGATTCTGGGGGGTATAATGTGCGGTGCGTGGCGAGGTAGGATTTTGCATTTCGCAATCTTTACAAAATTGCGAGTTTGCGAAGTATCTCTGTTATTTTAGCATTATCGTTTCGCAATTTCTACAAAATTGCGAGTTTGCGAAGTACCCCCTGTTTTTATAGAGGTGAAAATGGATTGAATTTGTATGTGGTGTAAAAGTTGGATGTTTAAGCTAGGAGTGTGAGGGCGCAGATGGTGAGGAAAATATCCCAAGGGGTGCTACCGCGGGAGAGGTCGGAGACGGGGTAGGCGAAGCCTTGGAGGATGGGTCCAGCGGCGTGAAAACCGCCGATTTGCTCAAAAGCTTTGTAGAGAAGGTTACCGGAATTGAGGTCGGGGGCGATGAGGACGTTGGCTTGGCCGGCGACATGGGAGAAGTTGGTATCATTAGATGGAGTGTGAGTGGTCCATTCGGAGGACTTTTTGGTGGCGATGGCAGGGTTGAGGGCGGCGTCGAGTTGCATTTCGCCGTCGATAAAGAAAGTGGGTGATGGCTTTTGGGTGGTTTGATTGGTGTTTGATTGTGATTGTGGTTGAAAAATTGAGTCTTGGGTAGTTTTCGTTAATGGTTGAAAATGCTGGAGAGTACTTTGCATAAGTGTAATGGTGTCGTCCTTGCCACCGCTACCAAAAGTGGAGAAAGAGAGGAGGGCGGCGCGGGGAACTTGGGGGAGGATTTTTTGGGCGCTGGTAATGGTTTGTTCGACGATTTCGATTAGCTGCTCATGGGTGGGGTGTTTGCAAGCGGCCATGTCGGCGAGGAGGAAAATTTGCTGGTCGCGTTGGAGAACGGCGAGACCGGAGAAAGTAGAATAAGTGGGGGGGTTGGTGGGGGTTGATGGAGTTTTGGTTATGCTTGAAATTGGGGTGGTCGAGCCATTCTGGTTTATGCTTGAAGCGGGGGTTGCGAGATCATTTTTGCTTATGCTTGAAAATTCTTGGGGAATCGGTGCCATGTCAAGATGATCGCGACAGGCAAGGATGACGTCGCGGGAGGAGTAGTCGATGCCGGCAATCATAGCTGAAGCGGCATGGGAAGTGAGTTTGGTGCAGGCATCGGCGAGATCTTGGGCGGGGATGGGAGTAATGGGGGTGAGAGGAGAAGTAGGGTGGAGAGGGTTGGTGTAGCCGGTGGATTGATATTGTTGATAGAGAGTGAGAGCCCCTTGGATGTGGGAATTTTTGAGTTCGGGGAAGACGATATTCATGTGTTTATTATAACATGAGCGGGTTGCAGGCAGAATGGGTTAAAAAATTGGTAGAAAATGGGTTAAAAGGAGAAAAGCGGAGCTGGATTTGGATTTGATATTGGAGGGGGGAACGGCCGGAATTGATTGATGAATGGAATTTAGTACCGCAAGTTTGGGATGCGGTGAGGCATCGGTGTGATTTGACGAGTAAGAAGGGGAATTATATTTTGACTTGTTCGACGAGGTTGCCGGACAAAATGCAACAGGAAAAAATTCATCATTCTGGGGCGGGGAGAATTGGTACGATGCGGATGCGGACAATGAGTTTATTGGAAATGGGGAGATCGACTGGATTAGCCTCGATTAAAGAAATGAGAGAGGGTAAGCTGAAAAATCAGATAAATCGCGAAGTGGAATTGAGAGAGATAGCGGAATGTTTGGTGCGGGGTGGTTGGCCGTCGAACCAAAAAACGGCGGTGCGAAATATTGGGGTGGTGCCGCGGAGTTACATTGAAACAATTTTAGAACGAGATATTAATGATGGCAAAAAACGTAATAGAGAGAAGATGCGACGGTTGTTGGTGAGTTTGGCACGGAATGAATCGACAATTGTGAGCATGAAAACTTTGCTGGATGATATGGATGATGGGGTGAAAAATGGCAGGGAAATAGAGAGCCGGAAGACGCTGGAAGATTACTTGGAAGCACTGGGGCGTTTGTATTTGATCGATAATCAGATGGCGTATACGGAGAATTACCGGTCGCGCGGGCGAGTGGGGAAAGCGGTGAAAAGGCATCTGGCGGATCCGTCTTTGGCATGTGCGCTGCTTGGATTAACGATAGAGAAGTTGATGGGTGATTTGCGGACTTTTGGGCTATTATTTGAAGCGATGGTGGAACGAGATTTACGGGTGTATTTGGATGTGATGGGTGGGGAATTGAAGCATTTTCGGGATAATGTGACGGGGCTGGAGGTGGATGCGATTTTGGAATTTAAGGATGGTGGCTATGGGGTGGCGGAAATTAAATTGGGGATGAACAAAGTGGAGGAAACGAAGAAGAATTTGGTGAGATTTGCGAGGAATATGGAGAAACAGCCGGATTTTATGTGTGTGATTGTGGGGAAAAATGATGTAATTGCGCGAGATCCGGAAACGGGGATTTATATCGTGCCGGCGTTTGGTTTGGGGGTTTAGCGGGCGAGGCAACGGACTGGGAGGGCGTTGGAACGATAAACGGCGCCAGCGGTTCCTCCTGAATAGCCTTCGTAGCAGACATTGTTGTCAGTTGTTGGGCTGGAAGAATAGAGATTGAAACTAGTGCCGGGTTGCTGTAGTTTGCCGGAATAGTGGACGAAACCGGCTTGAGTGAGATAGGGTGGGGAGCGAAAAGAGTCATTAGTCCAAGGTTGAAGGGCGTATGCGTTGAATAGATTGGGAAAATCGCCACCGTCGTTAGAAGTGGTGGGTAGACGCCAATTTTTGGGACAGATGCTGTCGCGGGCGGTTTTGTCGGTGATTTTGCCACCTGAGCCAGCGGTGGCGGCGTTCCAGAAGTAAAAATTGCCGATAAGGTAATGGGCGTCGTAGGTTTTGGCGGTTTCGTCGATGGCGACGTAATCGTAAGTTGAGCCTTGGTATGTTCCAGATTGAGTAGTATGAGTGGGTTGCCAGATAGAACTAGAAACATCAATGAAACCATTGGGGCATTCTGCATAAGATTTAGGATCAGTGGGGCAATTTTGGCGTGAGCTGGGGGTAGCATAGACGTATTTGCCAAAATTGAATGAGGTGGTGCCGGTATTGTTAGTGGGGAAAGGGTCGGGGAGAGATTTGGAGTGCGTGGTGGCGACAGGGGCAACTTTTGGTAAGCCATCGGTGTCGACTCCCAGACTGGAGATAGTCCAGGCGGAATTTGGGGAATTGATGTCGGTTTGTGAGGTGATGGTGGTTGTGAGTCCAGTGTTTGGTATATCATAAGCAAGATTCTGCGTCATCCAACAATTCCCATCTGCAAGCTTAGCTACCCAGTATTCTT
>CAOZKB010000035.1 GCA_948571325.1 uncultured Candidatus Saccharibacteria bacterium
ACGCCAAGTGATACGGATGTGACAAGTGATTGGGTGGTGCCGACGAGTACAGAAACGGAGGTGCCGGAGAAAGGTAGTGAACCTGAAACTTGGGAGGGGGGATCGTGGAAGTTTGGTGAATGGGTAGTCAAATATCCGGCAATCGCTGAGTCGTGCGGTGGATTAACGGCATCGGCTAGCCTAGAGGCATGCTCTCGCATACAGGACGTTGCTCAGTGGAGACCAACCCTAGTGGCCGATGACCGAACAGATGGTATTTATGCGGCTATTGACGCAACGACTAAAAGATACGATTCGCATTATTTGATTGGAAATTATTATTCTTGGATCGCAGCAACAGCAGGAAATAACGATGCTCCGAATCCCGAAGGAGCTACTAATCCAGCAGCGCAAGTCAATAGCAAAACATCAATCTGTCCTAAAGGGTGGAAATTGTCGAATTCGGGTCGCAATCTGAATACTAAATTACCCTTCGAAATAGACGATAGTTTCTATAAACTCCTGTTGGCATACGGATATCCACAAGCGAGTGATTATATCCCGTCGTCCGATGCCACTACGACGGCCGGAAGCTACACGGCCATTCTAGATGGGAAGGTTAATGGCAGTAATCAAGATATTGCAAAAGGGCCAATATATATGGCGCGAAGTGGATTAATGTATGTAACAGTGGAAAATTCTTACATAACAGCGATAGGGTATAGCGGAGAGTATTGGACCAGTACGGTGCGGCCGGATAGAGCAGGGCAAGCTTTTGGATTAGAACTTAGCAGGGAAAAAATATCTCCAGCGGCAGACTTTGGTAAAAACATGTATCCAATGTCCGTGCGTTGCCTAGCTCGCTAGTCCTCCCCTCCCCCTACAGTACTAGACAGCGGACGGAGAAAGCGCGGGCGCGGCTAATGATATCGGAGGGGTAGACATTATCGCTATTAAAATCCTGAAAGTAGGCGTAGGAAGCATTAGGGTATGCAGTAGAAGCCCAATAGTTGCTACCGCCGCCTAGATACCGCGTAGAACCGAGCCATGGGTAGACGTCGCCCCCACGGACAAAGATTACAAACATCGAATCAATAAAGATATCAAAAAAAATAACAGAGAGAAAAACTTCTTGAACTTGTACACGCTGTACAAGTTCAACTTTGTCCGTGGGGGATATATGTACCCAGGGCTTGGTGCGTTGCGAACTTTGGGGCTTGATGGACTGTATTGGTCTTCTACCACACATCATGTAAACTCGTATGCTTATACTTTGCATTTTAATGAAACTGATGTTTATGTTTCTAATCGCGATAACCGGACGTTGGCTTTCTCCGGATGTTGGCTTTCTCCGGATGTTGGCTTTCTCCGGATGTTGGTTGATGACGTTGTCGTGAGATATTGGGGCTCTTTAGTGAAATTGTTTATGATTTAGTATGGTTGATTTTTTGCGAGTGAGGGAATATAATGAGAGTAGCCAAATTATACAGTCTGTTTTTGGATTTTGCTTACGTGAATAATGTGCGGCTATTTACGCAGTTTTCTCACGTAGGAAGATTGTATAGTTTGGCGACTAGTAAATAGTCGCATTTTTTATGTGTGTAAAGGAGGTAGGCAATAATGCGTGTGAATAAGAATAAAAAGAATATTGCTCCAAAAATTTGTTTGCGGGGATTGATTTTAAGAAAGTTGCTTTTTGGATAAAACTTATGGTAAAATGGTAGCATGGAAGCAAGTGGGAATCTAGGAATGAATATGAATCAATCAAATCAGAGTGTGGGGATGCCAGGTGTATTAAATGTAAATAATACTCCCACTAATGCGACGGTGACAGGAGCGTCTGGGCAGCCGTCAGCAGCAAGTCAGGATGCGCAAACTGCGCCGAAGAATGATATGGGACCTTTGGCGCAAGCGATGCAGAAAAGTCCGGCGGCGAAACCTGCGCAAGGCGATGTAAACGCGGCGTCTGTGAAGAAGGTGGATGATAGCGCTACGAAGGCTGGTACGCAGGGTACGACTGAGGTAAAAACGGCCAGTGAGAATAATTTGAAGCCAGAAGATTTGAAAGCGGTAGAAATGAATTTGGCAGATTTGACGCCAAAGGAGCAGGCGAAGCAAGCTGAGGTAGCGGCAAATAGTAGTGATGGTGCTGGTAGCGTAGCGGCTGGGGCGGCGGCTGGTCTGGGAGTAGCCGTGGCGGGTGGGGCGGCGCTGACGTCGGCTGGGCAGCAAGTGGCGATTGAATCTTTGCTAGAAGAGTGTATCAGGAATAATGCTTCGGATTTGCATATTCAGGCGGGGTTGCCACCGTACTTGCGAATTGATGGTACGTTGAGGCCAATTCCGGGGTATCCAGTATTGTCGGATGATATGATTCAAAAGCTAGTATTCTCGACTTTAGATGAGAGCCAACAGAAGATTTTGATTAAAGATAAGGAATTTGACTACTCTTTTGCGTTTGGTGATTTAGGGCGTTTTCGTGTAAATGCTTTTCACGAAAAAGGCAATATGGCGGCGGCTTTTCGCTTGATTCCGAATGTGATTCGTACGATTGAGGAATTGGGGATGCCAGGTGTGGTAGAGACGTTTGCGAATTATCCGAATGGTTTAGTATTGGTGACCGGTCCGACTGGTTCTGGTAAGACGACAACTTTGGCGGCGTTGATTGACAAGATTAATGCGGAACGGGCAGATCATATTATTACGATTGAGGACCCGATTGAGTTTACGTATACTTCGAAAATGTCAGTAGTGGCGCAACGTGAGGTGCATTATGACACTTATAGTTTTGCGGCGGCTTTGCGGAGTATTCTGCGTGAAGACCCGGATGTAGTGTTGATTGGTGAGATGCGTGACTTAGAGACGATTCAAGCGGCAATTACGGTGGCGGAAACGGGTCACTTGGTGTTTGCGACATTGCACACGAACTCGGCAGCGCAGAGTATTGATCGTATGGTGGATGTGTTCCCGGCGCATCAGCAGCCGCAAATTCGGACACAGTTGGCGAATATTTTGGTAGGGATTTGTTCGCAACGGTTGGTGCCAACGATTGAAGGTGGACGAGTGGCTCTGGCGGAAATTATGATTGCAAATTCGGCAGTACGTAGTATTATTCGTGAAGGTAAGACGCATCAGCTAGATATGACAATTCAGACTGGAGCGGAGCAGGGGATGCAAACGATGGATCGTGAGTTGGCGAAGGCGGTGAAGAGTGGAATTGTGAGTTTTGATACGGCGAGACAATTTGCGGTGGATATGACAGAGTTTGAAAGATTGGCAAGAGGGTAAGAATGAAAAGATTTACTTATAAAGCAAGAGATAAGGCAACTGGCAATATTGTTACAGGGAACGTGCAGGCGGAGAATGAGCGTGCGGCGGGAAAGATTCTGATTGAACAAGGTTATGCTCCGTTGAATTTGAAGTCGGAAGAGAAAGATGGGATTTTTGGGAAGTTTCAAAATCGGATTACGGCGAAACAGCGAATTACTTTTACGCGACAATTTGCAACTTTGATTGGGGCGGGTTTGCCTTTGTCGGCGAGCTTAAGGATGATGGCAGAGCAGACGGAGGAAAAACCGGTGCGAGCGATGACGGAAGAGATTCTGGCGCAGGTGGAGGGCGGTAAGACGCTTTATCAGGCTTTTAGTAAATATCCGGATGTGTTTAATAAAGTCTATCTGTCGTTAATTCAGGCGGGGGAATCTTCGGGAACCTTGGACCAAGCGTTGAGGCGTTTGGCGGATCAGCAAGAAAAAGATGCTAGTATGATTTCGAAAATTCGGGGTGCGATGACGTATCCAGCGATTGTGTTAGTAGTGATTGTGGCAGTGGTAATGTTTATGATGGTGGCGGTAGTGCCGCAAGTGGAGAATTTGTATAATGACTTGAAGGAGCCGTTGCCAGTTTTGACGCAGATTATGGTGAATTTCTCGAATTTTGTAGCAAGTTTCTGGTGGTTGATTTTGATTATTATTGCCTTTTTGGTATGGTTTTTTGTGCAGTTTCGGAAGACGGACGTGGGAATTCGTTGGTTGGCTGGATTTAAGCTGCATGTACCGTTGTTTAAGGGGTTGTTCTTACGGTTATATAATGCGCGATTTGCACGGACGGCACAGATGTTGTTGTCAACTGGTGTGCCGATGTTGGAAGCGATGAATATTTCGGGGGAAGCGATGAATAATGTGGTGGTAGAAGATCAAATCAAAGAAGCCGCGACGATGGTGCGAGGTGGTAAGCCACTTAGTACAGCATTGAAGGGCCGGGATTATATTTTGCCGTTATTGCCACAAATGGCGGCGACAGGTGAGGAATCTGGTCAGATTGATGAAATGCTCGGTAAGGCAGCGCAGGTCTATGAGGATGAGTTGGATGAGCGAATCGCAGCGATTAGTACGATGATTGAGCCGATTTTGATGGTGATACTAGCGATTGTGGCTGGAGGTATGGTGGGGGCGATTCTGTTCCCAATTTATAATTTGGTATCTCAAATTGGTGTGTAGCTTTGGAGTGGGGGAATATGTTAAAAAAGCTGGACAGTGATAGTGCTTGTGGTATAATAAGATGTAATAGAATAATGAAAGGAAAATAAAAGTGGCAAAGTCACGTGCGAATTCAAGGCGGGGAAAGGGGAAGAAAAATGATTCTGATTTGGGCGGTTTTACAATTATCGAGGTAGTGTTGGTCTTGGCGATTGCAGGCTTGATTTTCTTGATGGTCTTCATTGCTTTGCCAGCGTTGCAACGGGCGCAGCGTGATACGCAACGGCGTGATGATTTGGCGAAAGTATCTACTGCGTTGACACAGTATCAAACAAATAACAACGGGCGTTTGCCTGGGGCAAGTAATCACGAAGCAGAGACTGTTGATGCCGATAAAGAAGGCGCGGAGATTGGTTTATATCAGTGTAAGCATACTTCAGCGAGTACGACGAATAAATCGGCAGATTGTTTAATTGTAGATTATTTGAATTCTTCGAATACAGATTTTAATACTTTTACGGATCCAGATGGTTGGGCATATGGCATTACGATTGAGTCTTTGAAGGCTGGTGAGGAGAAGGGCCTGAGTGCGTCTGATTATGGTGCTGAGGCGACGCATCCATATATGATTTATATTTATACTAATGCATATTGTGATGGTGAATATGCACTACATTCCGATAACAGTCGTTCTTATGCAGTGATGTATCGTTTGGAGGGTAGTGGTACTTATTGTCAGGATAGTGGCAATTGAGTTTAGGGCTCTGCTAGAATTAAAAACAGCTCGCTGGAACGGGCTGTTTTTTGTGTGTACTCTATTTCGGACTTCTTATCCTTGTGTCGTACTTCCAGTACAGTCTTCTTCATATGAAACCTCATTTCTCTACTAGATTTTAAGTACTAATAACTCCCCCTACAGTACTAGACAGCGGACGGAGAAAGCAAGGGCGCGGTAAGCGTTACCTGATGGGTAGATATCGGCACTATTAAAGCCCTGATAGTAGGCATATAGAACACTAGGGGAGGCGGCAGTGGACCAATAGTAGCTATGATGACCTAGATATCGTGTTGAACCGGCCCCAGAGTAGACGTGTCCCCCACGGACAAAGGAGAGTTTATTTTTCGGAGGGTTTGTTTGGGTTGATTTTGCCGGTTTTGAGTTTTTTGGTATAATGAAAGTTGTTATGCTAGATACAACGATTTTGACGATGATTTTAGTGTTAATGTTTATTTTGGGGGCGGTGTTTGGGTCTTTTGCATGTTGTCAGGCGTGGCGGTGGCGATATCGGGTGGAAGGGAAGAAGGACTTGGGCCAGTGGTCGGTGTGTATGCATTGTCATAAACGGATTAAATGGTACGATAATATTCCGATTATTTCGTGGCTGGTGCTGAGGGGGAAGTGTCGGAATTGTCATAAGTCGATTGGGGTGGCGGATTTCTTGTCGGAAATTGGTTTGGCAGTGGCATTTTTGATGTTGTCTTGGGCATATTTGTTGCCGATTTTGGTGAATTGGAATATTTTGGCGTTGCATCCGTCGCTATTGGCAGTGCAGCTTGGGCGATTTATTATTACTTTGATTATGTTGGTAGTCTTGACCGTATTGGCGGTGTATGACGCAAAATGGGGTGAGTTGCCGGTAGTGTTGCTTGCGCTAGCGATTATCTTTGGGATGATGGTATTTATTCTCAAGATGTACGAGGCTTCGATGGCGGATGAGGCAAATATTTGGCGGGATTTGGGGAGTGCTCTGGGGGGTGTGGCGATTTTGTCAGGAACGTGTTTTGTGATTTACAAGGGGTCAAAGGAGAAATTGATGGGTGGGGGAGATTGGTTGCTGGCATTAGCGCTGGCGTTGGCTTTGGCGGATTGGTGGTTGGCGCTTTGGACGATTTTTATGGCGAATTTGCTAGGGGACGTGATTGCTTTGCCGGGTGCACTGAAAAAGAAACGACATGTAGTACACTTTGGGCCGTTTTTGGTGGTAGCGTTTATTTTGGTGTTGATTCTGGGGAATTGTTTGCCGTTGCTGTTGAAGAGTGGGCTGATGTAAGATGGGTGGCAAGAAAGTTAAGGGTGGCAGGATTAGCAAACGAGCTATTAGTGGAGAGGGGATATCGACAAAAACACAACAAACGGGGGAAGTGTCAAATGTTGTAAAGATGGCCTGGGCAATGTTGGTGGTGTCGCTGGCATGCGCAATAGCGTTGGTGTGGTTTTGGATGAGGGTATGCCCAGACGCTTATTTGCAGATGAGTGATACAATGGATATATCTGTGGCGATGTGCTATGAATTGTTTGGGTTGTCTGGAGGGATGCTGGGCATAATGGTTATTATAGTGGTGGATGTGGTGTTGTTATGGAAAGCCAGAAGATTAGCCGTAAGCGAGAAAAAGGAAGTGTGGTGGGTCGCTGGAGCGGCACTGGTAAGCATGATGGTAGGAGCTTTGTGTAGTCCATTATTTGTGAAGTATATGGGCGTGGTGGCTTTGGTGGCAGGGGTAGTAGTGATGGTGATATGTGATAATGCGACACGTTTGAAAATGATGGTAGGGCATCATCGATTTAATATAATGTTAATGATTGGTGGTGGGGTATTGGCGTTGTTGGTATTAATCGGTTTGTGTGTCGTGGGGATGCAGTATTAAAGAGTAAAGGGTTGGCTATGGTATGGGTAATGTTGTCGAGGTATGCTTTATTTAGGTTGGAGCGAATAAAAGTCACTTTGCTTGGAGTATCAATGATGCGGTGGAGGGACTGGCTGTATTGACGCTTATTGTGGCGTCAGTGTTTGGTCAAATAGCAAGCTTTGTATTGTGCTGGAATATGGCGAATCGGGCAGGTGATGATGCGATTGGTGAAGGTGAACCAGAGTAATTGTAATTGATTTATTCGGTTTCCGAGTGGAACTTGTCGTGGATTTCTTTGAGGTGGGGATCGGTGACGTGGGTGTAGATTTGAGTGGTGGAGATGTCGGAGTGGCCGAGCATGGCTTGGACGGAGCGAAGGTCAGCGCCGTTCATGAGGAGGTCAGTGGCGAAGCTATGGCGCAGGGTGTGGGGGGAGACGTGCTTGGTGATGCCGGCGAGTTTGGCGTATTTTTGGACGATGCGTTCGACGGAACGAGTAGTGAGACGACGATAGTCGCCGGAAGTATTGGGTGTGGACTGGTTTTTGCTGTTATTTAAAAACAGTGGCACCAAAGCGTCTGTACGGGCAGCTAGGTAATCTGAGATACGGTTGGCGGCTGCTTCGGAGATAAAAATGGGGCGATCTTTATTACCTTTGCCACGTACCATAAATTCACGGCGTTCGAGATTGATAGAATCGCGGTTGAGCTTGACGATTTCGGAAACTCGTAGGCCGCCAGAAAATAAAAGCTCAATAATTGCACGGTCACGCAGGCCAGTTTCGGTGGATAAGTCAATTTCGTTTAATAAACGTTCGACTTCATCGTAATGTAAAAAAGTGACTTGTTTGCGAGTGACGCGGGGAAGTTCAATGAGGCTGGGATCAAGAGATTTAATGCCGCGTTTGGCGAGGTATTTGAGGAAACCACGGAGAGCGATGAGGTGATAAGCTTGAGTGATAGCTTCAAGATTTTCACCGTGATCGGTTTCGAGACGATTAAGGCGAAGGCGGAATTTGCGAATTAACTCTTGATCAATGTCGGCGGGACGAAAATCAGAAAGGTCTTCATCGGGGTTGATATTTTGGCGGTGAGTAGGGTCTTGATCAAGGATTTCTAAGGCAATATCGCGGAAGCGCAAGAGGTAACGTTCATAATTTTCAGCAGTTTTTTTGGAACGACCGCTTTCGATTTCGAGAGATTCGATAAAATCGCCTATGAGTTCGGTGATATACATAAGGATATTATAGCATATGGCGAGGGTGTGATATGATAAGATATCGAGGTGGGGTGGTATCTATTCGGATTCGCGGGTGTTGCATTTGGTTTGATGAAGTATGGTATAATGTGATAAATGGTGCAACAAAATACAAATATAGAACATAAAACAAAAGAAATAAAATCTAGCCAAGGAGCAGCGAATAGTGCTGGACGGAGGGAAGAAGAAAAACCTGGCGCATATTTTTTTGGTCTGGTTTCTTTAATAGTGATGGCGCTAGTGGGGCTTTGGCTGTCGTTTGAGATTATGGATTTGTCGGAGGCGGCATGGGGGTTTAGCGGGTTGTTTTCT